>DASXUZ010000044.1:0-72960 GCA_036504555.1 Prolixibacteraceae bacterium
TGCTCCAGCTGAAATTGATAGGTTTTTCAGATAGATCGAATGTTCAGCGAAATAGGAAATCGAGGTACGTGAATAGGATTTGGTAAAGAAATGGCCCGATTCACCTGGAACTTCAATGGGAGTGGTAAGAGCTTCTCCCAACACATTGCTCCAAACGTTTTCGGACCTGATCTCTGCTCCGAAGGCTGTTTTGCCCAGGGCGGATTTTACCCAGGCATTCAGGTTGCTTCCAAAAACATCGGTTAAGTGGTAGTTGTGTCCGGTGTACCAAGAGGCGGGATTGTTTCTGAAAAGTTCAAAACGATCCTGATGTCTGCGCCAATAGATGGAGGGTGTTAAATGGATTTTTGTGCCAGTCTCAAATTTAAGGGAGGCAAAGGTGGTTTTGGTTGCTTCGAATTGATTGGGATAGGTGGCGGTATAAAAACTGTTTGCACCAAAAGCTTTGTTGGATCTTCCAGCCTGAAAATCAAGGGTTCCAGGTTTTGTATTCAGTTTGGCCTGGTAAAACGCATTCCATGTTTTGAAATCAGTATTGTCGATGTAACCATCAGAGGACATGTGGTTGAAGGCCATGAACTGGCTCCAGTTTCCATTTTGAAGATGACCTGAGGCATTGATATCAGCCAGTTGGTGCTGCCCGCCGGAAATGTCCAGTTTTACATTGGAATCCCCCTCAGAGGTAGTAATAATGTTGATAGCGCCTGAAAATGCATTGGGGCCAAATACCCTGGCGGCGGGACCTTCCAGAATTTCAATACGTTGGATGTTTTTAAAGCTGATGGGAAGATCGAGTGAATGATGTCCTGTTTGGGGATCGGAAACGTTGATGCCGTTAAGGAGGATGAGTGTTTGGTCGAAGGAGCCTCCCCTGACCGAGATGTCGGCCTGAACTCCTTGAACGCCGCGCTGTCGGACATCAACGCTTAGTGCATATTCAAGCAATTCCTGAAGACTGTGGACAGGGGCCGCCTCAATTTGTTCTCTGGTAATGACGGATACGATCCGTGCCACCTGCGAGAATGCAACAGGTGCTCTTTGGGCGCTAACCTCGACCTCGTCAAGATTGTATTCCATGCTTACTTTCGAACTATCGGTTTGGGCAAAAAGCAATTCAGGTTCAGAAACAGAAGTATAAACAGCCAAAAGTACGCCAATGCGTATGGGTTGTTTAAGGACACTGAACAATGAATAAGCTTTTCGTCCCCAACGTTTGAAAGTAATCATTTCAGCCCGGTGGTTGGTTTTGAAGACTTTTTTCATTTGTTGTTTTAAAAATACGAGGTGGCTAAAGTAATAATTAATTGGATCTGGAATCTACCTAGAATCATTTCCAGGGGGTTGAGTGGTTAAATTCTATTTAACCGAAATGCGTGAATTATACAACCTTTTCGCGGAAAAGTATAAGATTTCTGTTTTGTCATAGTAGTACCTTAGTGATAAATTTAATCGCATCGGCAATGACAGATTTCTATTTGGATAAAAGCGGAAATATTTGTTTAAGAACATGTTGCATTTTGGAAACAAACTTATGTAAGGGTTCGTATATTTCGCTTTATAGGTTTTTGGGGTTTTATATCAATAATCTTTATAAGCAATAAAAATTATCGAAGAATAAAAGAGCTTGAAATCCTTTTTATCCAAAAACCAATCTCTATATTTGTGACATCATTAACAATTAAAAAACGAACGCCATGACACAGCTTCAATTCAACACTGCACTTTTAGGCTTACAAGATAAACTGCTTTATTATGCATTAAGCCTAACATCAGATCATGAAAAGGCACAGGATCTACTTCAGGAAACATTTTTGAAAGCTCTGGTATATAGAGATAAGTTCGCTCAAAATACAAACTTCAAGGCTTGGATTTATACCATCATGAAAAATACATTTATTAATAACTATCGTAGGAATGTAAAATCAAAAAATACATTCGATGGTTCTAATAATGATTTCCATTTGAAGTTTTCAAAAGATAAAAGCTACCCGTCTCCTGAATCCATCTATAGCTCGAAAGAAATTATTAAATGCATCAATGCTTTGGAAGATGAGTACAAAGTTCCTTTTAATATGTTTTTGGATGGGTTTAAATACAAGGAAATTGCTGAAGATCTTAGCCTTCCACTTGGAACGGTAAAAAGTCGTATCTTCTTTACCAGGAAGAAACTTGAAAAGTCATTAAAAGATTATGCATATTAGAAAAGATAGGTTTAGTTTGTTGAAATATAGGTTACAAAAAAAATGGTCTGCAAATTGCAGATCATTTTTTTTGTAACCCCATGTTTATGGTTTATCTTTGAACAAAAGAAGCAACATGAAGAAAAAAATTGCTGTTCATTTGGCTGAAGGCTTTGAAGAAATCGAGGCTGTCAGCATTATTGATGTATTGCGAAGGGCTGACATTGATGTTCTGGTGGTTTCAATGACCGGCAACCTGGAAGTATCGGGAGCCCATCATTTGAAGGTTAAAGCTGACACATTATTTGAGGCAGTTGACTACAGTGAATTATTTATGATAGTTCTGCCTGGAGGGATGCCTGGAGCGGCTAATCTGGATGCTCACATGGAACTAAAAAATCAGATTAAACAGTTTGCTCAGCAAAATAAGCCATTGGCTGCCATCTGTGCTGCTCCGATGGTACTTGGTAATCTGGGAATCCTCACAGGTAAGCAGGCGGTCTGTTATCCTGGATTTGAGAAATATTTAAAGGGTGCAGAAGTATTGATGGCACCAGTTGTTGAATCGGGCAATGTGATAACTGGAAGAGGTATTGGTACAGCATTGGAATTTGCCTTGACCATTGTCGGTAAAACCGTTTCGGTAGAAAAAGCGAAACTAATTGCTGAACAGATATTGGTTGAATACAAGGTACTTGTTTAATAATTTATATTTTTACATTGAACCTGGATAGGCCGGAACGGTAAAGTTGAACGAACTACCTTTGCCCTGGATGCTTTCAACCCAAATATTTCCATTGTTTTTACTGACGAATTCCTTGCATAGGATTAAACCAAGTCCCGAGCCGTCTTCATTGTTGGTACCTTTTCGCTTTACTTTTGAATCGAGGTGAAACAGATTTTGAAGGTCTTCCTCTGAGATCCCCACACCAGTATCGGACACATTAATCCTGACTTTATTCTCAATTTGTTCCACTGCAATGCCGATTGAACCATTGTCAGGCGTAAATTTTATGGCATTGTTGATGAGATTACGAAGTACTGTTTCGATCATGAGAGGATCGGCAAAAACCTTCAGATCATCCTTGCAGTTGAAATTCAATTGAATTTTCTTTGTTTCTGCCAAGGGACGTAAAACACTTACTGAATTTTCAAGTATTCGACCGAATTCAGTTTCAATTGGTGTAAAGTTTAATCGACCTGTTTGTGATTTGGACCATTCCAACAGGTTTTCCAGAAGCCTTAAAATATTGTTAGCTGAATGGTAGATATCATTTGCAAATTCACGGCGCTCTTTTTCCTTGAACAGGTTGTAATCTTTACTTAGCAAATATGCATAGCCCATCACTGTATGAAAAGGATTTTTTAAATCATGAGCAATGATCGAAAAGAACTTATTTTTGGCGGCGTTTAGTAAGCGCAATTCTTGTTCACTTAGTTCAATTTGTTGGTTTTTTTCTTCTAAAAGTCGATTCAATTTAATTTTGTCGAGGTATTTTTTATATATTAGAAATACAAACATGAGCAATAGCAATGCCACGACAAAGCCGAATGTTTTCAACTGTTTGTTTTTTTTGAGTTGGATATTGGTTAATTCCTGTTTTGCCTGTAATTGCAGAATTTCATCTTCATTCTTTTTTGTCTCATATTGTTTTTCAAGATTGGCAATTTGTTCAAACCGTTGCTTTTCTACAATACTATCAGTGTATTGGGAATACAGTAAGTGGTTATCCAATGAATGTTTGTAATCTCCCATTTTTTGATAAACTTCTGAAAGGCCCAAATAATTGATCTTCTTCAACAAAAGCTCTCTTTTATATTGCTGGGCAAGTTGAATACTTTTATTATACGATGAAATCGCTTCTTTGAATTTGCCCTGTTTATTTAAGACATTTGCAATTCCATTTTGGATGTCAGCCTCATAATGGTACCAGCCTAATTCCTGAAATTTTTTCCAGGCCATATTAAAGTAGTTGATTGCCTTATTCAAACTATCAGGGTAATTAGGAAAAACAGTCGCGATATTTGACAATGAAATTGCATACCGATCATCTTTCCCGATTTTTTTGAATAGGTAAAGCGCTTTGTGATAATTCACCAGGGCAGAATCCGGCATTTTTAATCGGGCATAAGCAGCCCCCAGGTAATCATAGTCAATGGCCATGCTCCCTGTATCCTGAATAGAATGATTGATGCTTAATGCCTTTCGGAAGTAATCAATGGCCTCAGTGAAATTGTCTATTTCATCGTGTACCAAACCAATATTGGCAAGTAATTCGGCACTATAATCAGGATCGTTTATGCTGAGTTTTAAACCCTCAAGATAACTTGCAATGGCCTCTTTACTTTTGGACATATGGAAATTTGATATACCTATATAACTATAGCAAGTAATCATTGACAATGTGTCATTTAATTGTTGAAATAGGGGCAATGCTTTTTCATAGAACCGGATTGTGCCTGGAAAGTCTCTGGCGGCGAAACGCAATTTTGCAGAATAGTATACTGATTTTGCTTGTTCTGGTAGTTGGTTTTTGGAAACAGCCAATTGATAAGCTTTCTTGTTATAGAAATTGCTTAAAGCTGAATCCTTAAATGTAATTTTCGAAAGTTGGAGATAAATCTTGGTCTTTTGGATATCATCGGCTTTATCGCAAAGTCGTAATAAACTATCCACTTTAGTTTGGGCGAAAACTGTCATTGTGACTACAAGACCAATAAAAAAGAATAATGTTCTCATTCAGGTTCGGTTTTCAAAGTGGAAATTTAAAATCAGACTATCAGCATATCTTCCATATGAATAATAGGCTCACCCTTATATCTCAACATGAGATTGGTCAGAGCCAAGGTGTCTTTTTCGCAATAACGGATAATACGTTCAAGGTTTTTTTCCTGATAATAAACTTTGGCGACCTGGCTTCCATCAATATCGTCTTTAGGGGTAGGGATATTGAAAACAGCGCATAGTAGTTCAAGAGAAGTATAGTTTTTGTAATCGCCAAACTTCCACATTTGCATGGTATCCAACAGCCTGTCTTTTATTTCCCATGGTTTGGCTCCAGCAATATCCAATATTTTTGGCAATTTGAGCCCGTTAATCAATGTGCGCCTGGCAATGTATGGGTAGTCGAATTCCAATCCGTTGTGGGCACACAGTTTCTTCTTCACATTGGAAGTGAATTTTTCAAGCATTGCATTGAAATCTGACAGTAATTTTTTCTCATCCGTACCGTAGAAGGACTTCACTTTATAGAACCGTTTCCCGTCTTTCTGGACAATGCCACCTACTGAAATGCAAATGATCTTTCCGAATTCAGCATAAATGCCCGCTCTTTCATAAACATCGGCGGCAAGTTGATTCTCATCGCGAAAATGACATGATTTTTTATCCCACAAATGTTGCATGTTTTCGGGCAGTTGCATCAAATCTGAATGTTGAGGTACTGTTTCGATGTCGATAAAAAGTATATCTTCAGAGGAGATAGTTTCTAGCATTTTATTTCAGATTTTGTTGTATGAAATTGGTTAAAATGTTAATTGCCACCAAATTATTGCCTCCTTGAGGGACAATGATGTCGGCAAATTGCTTGGTGGGTTCAATAAATTGAATATGACTTGGGCGGACTGTTTTTGCATAGCGATCGAGTACACTTTGAACATCGCGGCCCCGTTCAATGATGTCACGTTGAATAACGCGCGATAATCTTACATCTGAATCACAATCTACAAATACTTTTAGTCCCATCTGTTCGCGAAGGGTTGCCGGGAAAAGAACCAGAATGCCTTCAATAATGATCACCGATTTGGGACTTATTTCCCGGGTTTCAGCAGATCTGACACAAGTAAGGTAGGAATAGATGGGTTCATTGACGGTTTGTCCAGCTTTCAATTGAATGATATGATCGACTAAAAGTTCGAATTCAATGGAAGAAGGATGATCGAAATTGATTTTTTGTCTTTCCTCAAGAGGTAGATGGGAGTTGTCTTTATAATATGAATCCTGAGAAATAACTGCAACTTCACCTGCTGGCAGATTTTCAATAATCTTCTTAACAACCGTGGTTTTTCCTGAGCCAGTTCCGCCGGCAATACCGATTACAAGCATAGATTGGTTTTTTTTTTCAAAGATAATGAAGTGTGTGGTTTTGCCACCACCAAAAAGGATCATTGTGGAAGAGAGGACAGAAATTGTTAACTTCGCTGTTGAAAAAACTAAATGATCTTGATATGATTAACCATGTTGTGCTGTTTAAACTGAAAAAATATGATTCAGAAAGCACGAAACAAACAGAAATAAGTAAGATTGAGGAAGCTTTACTCAGTCTCTCAGGAAAAATAGATGAGTTGAAATACATCGAAGTTGGCGTTAATTACGATCTAGCTACCAATTCTCATGATATTTGTCTTATTACTCATTTTGATTCCGTTGAACAACTTGATGCATACCGATCACATCCTGAACACTTGAAAGTTGCAGAGTTGATTGGCCAACATGCTATCGAAAGAGCTGCTGTGGATTTCGAATTTTAACCTGAAATGGTTCTTTTAAGTCAGAATTTTTAAACTTAATTATTCCTTAACGCATGGAAGGTTTATATCCCCTAAAGTTCACCCCAGTTTATAAAGATAAAATTTGGGGTGGAAACAAAATAGAGACAGTTCTAAATAAGGACTTTGGCGATTTGCCCAATTGTGGTGAAAGCTGGGAACTCTCAGGAGTTGAAGGCAATATTTCCGTGGTTTCAAACGGCTTTTTGGCAGGAAATACCCTGGAAGAACTGATTGAAGTATATATGGGAGATGTGGTGGGTGATCAGGTTTTTGAAATGTTTGGAATAGAATTTCCATTATTAATCAAGTTCATTGATGCCAATGATGATTTGTCAATTCAGGTTCATCCCGATGATGAATTGTCTAAAGAGCGACACAATGCCTTTGGTAAAACGGAAATGTGGTATGTACTGCAGGCTGACCCAGGTTCTAAACTTCAGTCGGGCTTTAGTAAGCAGGTGGATCAGGAAGAATACCTCGAAAAGCTGGAAAATAATGAATTGACCGATATCCTTAATTTTGAAGAAGTTTCTGCCGGTGACGTGTATTTCATCCCCGCTGGACGTGTTCATGCCATTGGGAAAGGGATTCTGCTGGCCGAAATTCAACAAACATCAGATATCACTTACCGGATCTATGATTACGATCGTCGTGACGCCAAGGGTAATCCACGTGAATTGCATACGGACCTTGCTTTGGACGCCATTGATTTTGCCATTTTCCCGGAATATAAAAGTAAATATACACCAAGCCTTAATGAATCGGTCGAATTGGTAAAATGCAAATATTTTACCACCAACGTGTTGGAAATCAATCAGACATTGGAAAAGGATTACAATCAACTTGATTCATTTGTTATTTATATGTGCATTGAAGGATCATTGCAAATTAAAACTGAGTCTGGATCTGAAGCCCTTCAAAAGGGTGAAACCATTTTGATTCCTGCGTCGATTGAAAATGTGCAGCTGAATCCAACTTCAGCTTCTGTTAAGTTATTAGAAGTATACATCGAACATTAATATTTTGGAATGATCAAACAAGCTCGATTTTTAATCAGCAATACGGATGTTAAAAAATGCCCTCCTCCCGACAGACCTGAATATGCGTTTATCGGACGGTCAAATGTGGGTAAATCATCGCTCATCAATATGCTTGTGGGTCAGAAGAATCTTGCAAAAGTGTCGGTAAGGCCGGGCAAGACTCAGTTAATCAACCATTTTGTCATAGATGAAAAGTGGTACTTGGTTGACCTTCCCGGTTATGGATACGCCAAAATTTCACTTTCAGTAAAAGAGAAGTTTCAAAAATTGATCAGCAGGTATATTCTCAGTCGGGAAAACTTGTATTGTTTGTTTGTATTGATTGATATTCGGCACTCCCCCCAGCAAATTGATATTGAATTTATCTCCTGGCTTGGGGAGAATGGTGTTCCATTCGCCCTAATTTTTACAAAAGCCGACAAACTGGGAAAAGTAACTGCCAGTCAAAATGTTGCTGCTTATACATTGGAATTGAAAAAGATATGGGAAGAACTGCCACCCATTTTAGTCAGTTCTTCGGTTGATGGAACAGGTCAGGAAGAAATTATTTCTTTCATTGAAAATATCAATAATACCTGATGTTTATCAGCTATTTGAGTGAGTCTTCAATGAATTAGTTGGTGCTTTAAAGAATAACTTACTGTTGGCAGGAAAGGGATATGAACAAGATTTTTCTACCTTTGTCCGCAATTCCAATACACAAATTTTAAAAAGGAAGAAATGTCAAAAAATGCTCCTCTAAAGATTTTTCCGTGTACAAAAAGCGTGGATTTAACCCGTCGTATATGTGATAGTTTAGGTGTTGAATTAGGAAAAACATCCTGTCCTGTTTTCTCTGATGGAGAGTTCGAACCGTGTTATGAAGAAACCATCCGCGGCTCGCATGTATTTATCATCCAGTCAACTCCTCCACCAGCAGAGAATCTGATGGAATTGTTACTCATGATTGATGCCGCGAAACGTGCTTCGGCTTATAAAATTATCGCTGTTATTCCATATTTCGGGTATGGACGTCAGGACAGAAAAGATAAGCCGAGAGTATCAATTGGGGCTAAGCTGATTGCCGATATCCTTTCGACAGCAGGTGCGAACCGCATTATCACCATGGATCTTCATGCAGATCAGATCCAGGGATTTTTCAATGTTCCGGTCGACCATTTATATGCTTCTTCCATGTTTATCCCGTTCATTAGCCAGATGGGACTTAAAAATCTCATCATTGCATCACCCGACGTTGGCGGAACCAAACGTGCAAATACCTATTCGAAAATGCTGGGAACCGATATGGTTATCTGTCACAAGTCAAGGGTAAAAGCCAATGAAGTCAATAGCATGACCTTAATTGGGGATGTAAAAGGCAAAGATGTTATCTTGGTGGACGATTTGATCGACACAGCAGGAACTATTGCCAAAGCCGCTGATTTGATGATGGATAAGGGGGCAAACAGCGTACGTGCTTTTGCTGCACATGGCGTTCTTTCAGGTCCAGCCTATGAAAAGATAGAGAAGTCGGCTTTGACTGAAGTCTATTTTACGGATTCAATTCCAGGCAAACAAGAATCGGCTAAAATTAAATATATCCCCATTGCCAAGGCCTTGGGTGAAGCCATTGAAAGAGTTTATAAAAATCAATCAATTAGTTCGTTGTATTACGGCTAATTGTATATATTTGCACCGCTTTTCCTAAAGCACATGTTATGCATGCTGTTTGCCCTTTCATTGAAAAGGGAGGAACTGAGTACCATAATTTAAATTTTAAAAAAGTAATTAAATGAAATCGATTTCCATTAAAGCCACAAAAAGAGAAATTGTTGGCAAAAAAGAAGCCAAAAGGCTGCGTGTTGAAGGATTAGTACCCGGAGTACTTTATGGTGGTGACGAACCTGTCCATTTTTATGCTCCTGAAAAAGAATTTAAATCACTGATTTATACACCAAACGTATATCTTGTTGATCTTGATATTGATGGGACTGTTACTCAGTCAATTATTCAGGCTACCCAATTCCATCCTGTAAGAGAACAATTGTTGCACGTAGATTTTCTTCGTACCTCAGCTGATAAAACAGTGAAAGTTGAAATTCCTGTAAAAGTTGAAGGTTTTGCAAAAGGTATCCGCAACGGGGGTAAATTAAAATTGAACCTTCGTACCTTGAAAGTAAAAGCAATGGTAAAACATCTTCCAGATGCAATCGTGATCAATGTTGACGATTTGGATATCGGCCAGAGTTATAAAGTTTCCTCACTGGAAAGAGAAAACCTGGAATTCCTCAATGCAAAAGCTGTTCCAGTTGTAACTATCATGATTACCAGAGCTGCAAAAGCTGCACAAGGTAAAGGTTAATCCTTAAAAAAATAGTATCTTGAAGTACCTGATTGCAGGATTGGGAAATCCGGGGAAAGAATATGAAAATACCCGGCATAATATAGGATTTAAAGTATTGGACGCTCTCGCAGAGGCGTCCAATATTGTTTTTAGCGATGATCGTTTGGGCTGGGTGAGCGAATATAAGTTCAAAGGTCGTACCTTTGTATTGCTGAAACCCACCACTTATATGAATTTGAGTGGAAAAGCTGTTAATTACTGGTTGCAGAAAGAAAATATCCCTCTTGAAAACCTTTTGGTGGTGGTTGATGATCTGGCCCTTCCAATGGGGACTTTGAGGCTTCGGGCCAAGGGGAGTGATGCTGGGCATAACGGGCTGAAAAATATTACAGCCGTTCTGGGTAGCCAGGATTATGCAAGGCTTCGCATTGGCATTGGTGATAATTTCAGGCAGGGACAACAAATCGATTATGTGCTGGGTGAATGGGACAAGAAGGAAAAACTTGAACTAACGGCACTCATCGATACTTCAGTTGAAATCATTAAAAGCTTTGCCACCATTGGGGTAGCGCAAACCATGACATTCTTTAATAAAAAGAAATAATATGGCTGAAGGAATTCGCATCGACAAGTGGCTTTGGGCCGTACGTCTATATAAAACGCGTAGCCTGGCCTCCGAAGAATGTAAAAAAGGGAAAGTGATGATTCATGGGATGAACGTTAAGCCTTCCCGTGAAATTAAAGAAGGAGAAACGATCCAACTTCGAAGGCCTCCAATTACCCGCAGTTACAAGGTCATTGCCCTTGCAGAAAACCGTATGGCTGCCAAGATGGTTCCTGAATTTATGGTTGAAACAACCCCGGCTTCGGAACTTGAAATCCTGGAAGAGATGAAAAACAGGAGCATAGACAATCGTGAACGGGGAACCGGCAGACCCACCAAGAAAGAGAGGCGCGACCTGGATGATTTTTTCGATGTATAAAGAAGTTTAAAGTTTAAAGTTCAAGGTTTAAAGTTGCATGCCGATACGGATGCAATTTCCCTGCATTGTCGACAGCCAGGAAACTTTAAAGCTAAAGGATGGCTAGCCTTCGATCTGCACGTAACTTTAAACTTTGAACTATAAACTTTTAACTCTTTTACCCTTATGTTGGTTGCTCAGGAAAAACGGAAAACAAATATTGCTGAATACATTTTGTACATGTGGCAAGTGGAAGACCTTCTGCGTGCCTGTCAGTTTAACGCTGAAATGATTGATGCAAAACTTGTCCGTAGGTTTAATGCCGATGAGAAAACCTCTAAAGAGATTGCAGCATGGTATAACAATCTGTCAGTCATGATGGAAAAGGAGCATATTCAGGAGAAAGGTCATCTTCAGGTCATTGTCAACCTGATCAGCGATTTGAATGGATTCCATCTGAAGTTGATTGAAACGCAAGCAGATGAGAGATACGTGGAATTATACCAAGAGAACCGGGATGCTATCAATGAATTTATTCAGAAATCGGGCACCTCTGTACAAAGTGAAATAGAGGCTTGCCTGAATGCCTTGTACGGAGTGTTGATGCTCAAACTAAAAAGTATAGAAATTACTCCACAAACCGGTCATACGGTAGAAGGATTTGGCAGGATGATCGGACACCTGTCAGCGCGGTATATTCAATTTGAAAATGATGATTTTGAATTTTAGATAGTGCCTGCCAATAAACCTTCATTTGCTTGAAGCCAAGAAACTTACACCTGCATTTATTGAAACTGTAGGAAAAATAAGTAATAAAACACTCCAAAAAGCCTGCACCCAGGAAGGTTGAAATCCTGCCCTCGTAGTCTTTCAATCACCCTGTATCGTATCGTTGTATCCTACCCATCAGCTCATACCTTTCTGATACTTTTCTGATACCTTTCTGTAACCCTAGGTTACAGAAAGGTATCAGAAAAGTATCAGAAAGGTATGAGCTGATGGGTAGGGCATAGCGTCCCAGGCGAAAGGAGAAAAGCAGTTCAAGGGGATTTGGAATCATCAACCCATCCACACTCGGAAAGTAAAAGGGTTCTTCTTTCTCTTTTTCATGGACAGTGTAACCTTTTGAAAAAAAACAATATATGGATTTTCAGCAAGCCCTAAATAAACCGTTCCTTGTCTTTAAGGGAAGGAATATAGCACGATTGACTTACACTAAACCACCGGTAACGGTTTCTTGCGATCCAGACATACAATGAGTGTCGCCACTTTGAAGGGATTATCCTCAATATTCCTATTAATCGGTAAACTCCACCCAATTCTTTCCCAATCTTTAGGATCGCATCAAAGTGAGTGTATGTTGTCCTGCCGTCATGCACGATTACACTTTCAGCTATCCCATTATCTGATGAATCTGGTAAGGTTTGAAACAAAAACTTCCTTCGCCGGTCAGCCTTTAGGATAAACTGGATTGTCCGGCTGCAAAGGATGCATATTCCGTCGAATTGTATCAATATTTTTGCTTCTGGTAGATTCATCTTTGAAGTTTAAATTGTACAAATCGTATATTCTTGTTTTATTTCTTTTGCCTTGCTGTTTTTCGGGCAGGCTTTTTTATTTTTGGCTTTGCAGCCGGGTGCTCAATTAACGCTTTCCTGTGTTCTTCAATTAAACCATCTCTCAGCCAATTGGAAACCGCCTGCCGGTTATCAGAAACGATAAACCTCTGCTGATCCCGGGTGTGGTTGATGTTCCCTAATTCTATGAAAACGGAAGTAGGCTGTGAATTTTTTATCACATATAGGTTTCGTTCTGACACTGAACCGTTGTATCCTCTGCTGGGCTGGTGTACGGCATACCTAAGTCCAAAGGTTTCCTTCAGGATATCGGCAAGCTTTTCTCCGGCTTTGCTTCCCTTGTTGTGATAGAAGAAAACATCGATGTTTTCTTCTTTATTTCTGGAATCGACATGGATGACCACAAGCCGCTGAAATTTACCTTTATTCTGTCCATATAGTTTATTGACAGCATCTGTACTTTGGTGAAGACGGGCTACCTGGCTAATGGAAATCGATTGATCGGGAAAGCAAACTTCATCCTTATCGGGTGTTAGAAACGATTCATCACGTATGCCATCATTCGGATCACGGATAATCATATAAACCGTTGCCCCGCGCTCTGTCAGGTTGCGGGCAAGGCGGAGGGTCACATCATAGGCATATTCATCTTCACAGAGCTGATGGCCGCCCAAAAAACCAACAGCTCCCGGATCTGGCCCTCCGTGTCCACTCATTAAATAATAAACAGTCCCAGCCAGCTCCTTGCTTTTTATGGTAATTTCATTGTAATCTTTCCCATATATTTCATATACTTTTTTTACTGGTACTATCTCTTTAACTATGGGTACTGAAACCTTAACTACCGGTATTGATTCATTGACTGGGGTTAGGAGGGGATTTTGAATCACTGAATCTATTTTAGCTTTTAGAGGTAATCTGTACATTCTATCTGCAATCAGTGCATTCCCTTTACCCAATTTAGTTTTATTCAATTCAATAAAAAGGTCGAGGTATTCGTTGGGCGGAAGTCCATTTTCTTTTAGTATCGTATAGATACCATCCCCTTTTTTTGCTTTTATCTTTATATAGTCCTGAGCAATAGAATAATTGACAGAGAAAATTAAAGCTGCCGCAATAATTATTGGATATGTTCTATGTCTAGAAAGAAAATGGTAAATATATAATAACATAAGTGTTAAATTTTATTCAGCCTAACGATTATGATCCCGATTTGTTTTTATCTTTATGCTTGTCAAGAAAATTAATCAGTCAGAATTACAATTTTAAATATACTTCAATGCGTAGTTTATTCATCCTCTTTTGTACCATTTTATTTTTAATTTCCTGTAACCGCCATCTAATTGTACGAGAAGTCAATACAAAAAATATTCCCATTGATACCCAGGTTGGTTCACTCAATTCAGTGATGGAATCGATGGTTAAGCCATACCGCGACAGTATCGAAAATGATATGTCCACGCTGGTTGCCGTAAGCTCATCAGCCCTGATAAAAGGTAAGCCTGAAAGTAAATTGACCAATTTGGTTTCTGATATTCTGCTTGATTTTGGATCTTCCTATTGCCAGAAGCAAAATTTAGATACCAGGCCTGATGTTGCCTATGTCAATTATGGTGGATTACGGTCCTCCTTACCAAAAGGGAATATTACAGTTGAACGAATTTTTGAATTAATGCCATTTGAAAATGAAATCGTCCTGGTTAAAATGACTGGCCAATCAATTACCCTGATGGCTGAAAAGATTGCCGGTAGAGGAGGAGAGGGGGTTGCCGGGATGAAGTTGGGTATTAGAGGAGGAAAAGTTTCAAGTTTGACAACCGAAGAAAAACCAATTGACCCAACTGCGTACTACTGGGTGGTCACCAATGACTATGTGGCCAATGGGGGCGATCAGATGAGTATGTTCCTCAACCCAGTTGAAAGAATAAATACTTCGATTAAAATTAGGGATTTATTGATACTGGCGCTGGGCGATAGATACAAAAGGGATGGAATAATTGATGTAAAAGAGGATGGGAGAATTTTCAATGAGCAATAGAAGAACTTTTTTAAAACAATCTATACTTGGAGGAGGCGCCTTAACCTTGGGCGTACTTCCAGAAGAATTGTTTGCATCAGGCAAATTAGTGAGATTTACCGTGATGCATACCAATGATATTCATTGTCACATTGATCCGTTTCCAGATTCAAATGCTGAATTTCCCAATCGGGGAGGTATGGTTAGACTCGCATCACTGATTGCTAAAACCAGGGCTGATAATCCAAATATGTTATTGCTTGATGCCGGAGACATGTTTCAGGGCACACCTTATTTCAATTATTTTAAGGGCGACCTGATGCTAAAACTAATGAGCAAGATGGGTTATGATGCTGGTATAATCGGGAATCATGAATTTGATAACGGGCTGGAAGGTATTGCTTCGGCCCTTCAATATGCCCAATTCCCGATCATTTCAAGCAATTATGATTTTTCTGATACAATCTTGTCAGACAAAGTGAAGGATTATATGATTCTAAATAAAGCTGGAATTAAAATCGGTATCTATGGGCTTGGAATAGAATTGGACGGTCTGGTCGCCAAATTAGGTTACGGAAATACACAATATCTGGACCCCATGGCAACAGCACTTAAAATGGAACGCTTGCTCAAAATTGACCATTCATGCGATTTGGTTATTTGTCTGTCACACCTGGGGCTCAAATATGGGAATAACAAAATCAGCGATTTGACATTAGCCCCCGAAACCAAACACACAGACCTTATCATTGGAGGACACACGCATACATTTCTTGAAAAACCTTTGGAATTAAAAAATAAGGATGGAAAGTTGATCTTGGTTAATCAGGCTGGCTGGGCTTCTTTAGTTGCAGGTAAAATTGAATTTATATTTGACCGTACCGGTAGGAACAAATCATTCTCATCGCTTGTAACTAATTTGTAGATCAAATGCGCAGATGACCAGGAATAAACGATTGTTTCTATCAGTAATCTCTGGATTATTGCTCAGCTTACCCTGGATGTCAAATTCGTTTTCCTGGACTTTGTTTTTTGCCTTTATCCCTTTGCTGATGGTTGAGGATCAAATTGTCAGCCAGAAACAAAGTCAACCAAGCATCGTTCTTTTTTTCTATGCCGTAATCACTTTTTTTGTCTGGAATGTACTGTCTACCTGGTGGATAGCCTATGTATCCTTAGTGGGAATGATCATTATTGTCGGCATAAATGCCTTTCTGATGGCCTGTGTTTGGTGGTTGATGCATTTGGTACGCAGAAGATTGGCACTTCAAACTGGCTATTTCTCATTGGTAGTTTTCTGGCTCACTTTCGAATATCTTCATTTTCATTGGGACATTCAATGGCCTTGGCTTACATTGGGAAATGGATTTTCCAATTCTGTTCAGCTGATCCAATGGTACGAATTTACAGGAGCGTTGGGTGGTTCACTTTGGATCTTGTTGACAAATATCCTTCTCTTTTCCGTTTATAAAAGCTTTTTTGAAAAACGGTTAAAAAAATCCATTCAACTTTCTACCCTCATTGTATTGGTTGTTTCATTGCCAGTCACATGGTCATTGTACCGATATTATACATACTCAGAAAAGGGTAACCCAGTTGAAATTGGTCTGTTACAACCCAATATAAATCCTTTCAGTGAAAAGTTTTCAGGAATGACTGCCAAAGCGCAAACGCACCGCTTAATCTCACTTGCCGAATCAATTGTAACAGATTCAACCCAGTATGTGTTGGCTCCCGAAACAGCCCTTGCTTCCATGTGGGAAGACGATTCACTGAATCGAGGGGAAGCCCTGGAGGCAATTGATTCATTGATCCTAAAATATCCGCAAATCAAGTTTGTTGCAGGAGCCATTACCCTAAAAAGATCGGGTGATGATACCCCACTTTCATACACCACTCGCAAAGCTGGTGATGGTAGTAATTACGATGTTTTCAATTCTGCTATACTGGTTGATCTTTCACACCATTTACAGATAGGCCATAAAAATATTCTGGTCAGTGGAGTTGAAAAGATGCCTTTCCAAAAATATTTTTCTTTTTTAGGAAAATATGCAGTTCAGGTTGGCGGAATCAGTGGAAGCCTCTCTTGCGGAAATCAGCCGACCGTCTTCCAAGGGGGCAATGGAGAGAAAATCGGATCAGTAATCTGCTTTGAATCTGCCTTTGGAGAGTATGTCGGAAGTATTGTCAAGAAGGGAGCCAGTTTGATTTTTATAATGACCAATGATGGCTGGTGGAAAGAATCGCCTGGGTTGACACAACATTTTGCCTTTTCCAGATTGAGGGCTGTTGAAACGCGCCGAAGTATAGCAAGAAGTGCCAATACCGGGATTTCAGGTTTTATTAATCAGCGTGGTGATGTCGTAAAATCGACGAGCATCAATTCAAGTATTGCAATCCGTTCCCGAATTCATATGAACAACGCCATTACTTTCTATGTAACTTATGGCGATTACCTGGGATGGATAAGTTCATTTTTATCAGCCATGGTTTTGACTTACTTTATAATAGATTTAAGACATCGCAGAGGTTGAATACTATGAATTAATTTCGGTCAAGAGGAAAGGATTGGTTCTTCACCATTGGTTTAAAATGGGCAAAAAAAAATCCGCACTAATTCGATTGTAAAAATCCCTAAGTAAAAGGATTTGAGTGCCTGACTGATCAAACTTCCTACGGTAGATAAATCTACTCCCGCAAAGCGGTACTGGGCCTGTTTTAGCAGTCAAAAGCTTTCTCGGGTCAATTAAAAATGTTGAATTTTCCAAACGCAGAATTAATGCGGATAATATCTTTTGACATATGTGATAGAACGATTTGCTAATTCAAAGATAACCCTTGCATTTGAAATTTCCAATTAAATCCACCGTTTTTATAACATGTGATCAATATCTAGTTGATTACCAGAATGCTTACAAATCATATTTTTTTTTGCCCTAACTTTTTAAAAAAAAGATCGTAAAAATGATCCAATCACCTAAGGAACTCAGGATTAGGAATCTTGGTTTTCAACCCAAAAAAAACTTCCATATACCACCTATTTTTATCCCATTTGGTTTGCAAAAGAAAAAACTAGTTCTATCTTTGCAACCGCATTCACAAAGGCAGAATGGGTGGTGAGTTTTGAAAAGGATTACTGCTAAAATTGAAATTCTGGAATTAAATTAATTCTGTTACAATACCAGGGAGAGGTGGGTGAGTGGCTGAAACCACCGGTTTGCTAAACCGACGTACGGGTCATTCTGTACCGGGGGTTCGAATCCCCCCCTCTCCGCATAAATATTACGTTCTATTGTTTTCGGGGTATAGCGCAGTCCGGTTAGCGCACCTGGTTTGGGACCAGGGGGTCGTAGGTTCGAATCCTACTACCCCGACATAACGAAGTTAAACTCAATCAAAAGCTTGTAAATCCACTGATTTGCAAGCTTTTTTTTGTTAACTCAATTTTAATCCCATTCCTTCACCCAACACAATTCAGTTAGTGTTATACCATCAAAGCCCCTGATCATCTTCAAATAGCAATAGTTTTTGCACTTCTCCAAACCGATTCAAAGCCTATCCGGGTAATGATCGTTTTCGTGAGAATTCCTGCGTCGTTTTGTATTTTAATCCTTGAAGTTTTATACCCTTACCAGGGTTCGATCATCAGCCAGAAAGCCTGGGGGGACTATAAAAAAACATTTAGGGCGCTTTCCCTCTTACCCTCCAATAAGCATGTAGCCAAGCTAAATTAAAACAAGGCATCGTCTACTGTTTATACAATGCACAAGGCCCAAAATGGGTTAGATCTACCTTTGGTATCTTGCTTCCGTAAGGTATCTGTAATCTAACTGTAATGTATCTGTATTATATATTACAGATACATTACAGTTAGATTACAGATACCTTACAGAAGCAAGATACCTGGCAGTAATCAAACCGTATTCGAATACAAGCAAAATAGGGTATATGGTATTTTAGGGAGATAAAGGAGGGATAAAATCATTTCCATCGGGACTGTAAATCAGGACTTTTCAGGAACTGACATCGATGTTGGTCAAGAGGCAAAAGCAAGACAGGCCATTTGATGGTACTGGAAAAGCTTATACAACCTGTTCAAGTAGACTATATAAGAAAAGGTTCAGGCAAAAATATTTGATTTGGCTAGTGAATCAAGCATGCAAATCATCCACAATACGGGATGATGAAGTAAATTATCCTGCTTAATTTTCCGTTCCCATTTTAGAATTGAACAGCTAGGGTTAAAATAGAAAGCAATTCTAAAAATGTAATAATTAAAAGAGCTTACGCAATTAGTTGACACTAATCAACTGATTCTATTATAGCGCATTGTAATTTTATTTATTTCAAATTGAAACTTCTTGTTTTGATTGCCTTTCCCTTATTTTAAAATCATCCTGCCTTTAGAATGAATTAGCCAGGATACTTGTAGGTATGTCTTTTAAATTATGATTATTATTTTGGGTTTTTATCCAATTATTTATCGCACAACTGTGCGGTAAATTTGAGCGAATTTCTTTAATAATTAATTGCAATTGGAAATGTAAATAGAAAAACTAATAATCTAAAATATTATAATATGCTTATATACAGTTTGTTAATATTTTATAATTTAAAAGATTCTAATCATTCTAAATCTTTGGAATGCAGTTTGAATTCAAAACAGCCTTTTGACAGACAAGATTATTGATTTTACAGAAACGTATGTTATCTGTACCTGAAGTTGATTTTGCAATGGGTTCATGTTTGTCAAGAATGGATCTGTATATAGTTTTCAAATTTAATTATTGATTATATATCAGTAATCAAATGAATAAATTATGTGGAGATGAAGGGAAAAAGGTTGAATTATTCATTGATTATAATTTTAAACGTTAAAGATGAAACGAATGTACGAAAAGTCAATAAAAAGAGTATTCTTATCAGCACTTATTGTATTTTTTTCAATGATGAGCTTTGCTACAACTTACTATGTTAGCAATGCGGGCAGCGATTCGAATAGCGGACTTACAGTTACTTTGCCATGGAAATCACTCAGCAAAGTTAATGGTGCACCTTTAGTTGGGGGTGATAAAGTTTTATTCAACTGTAATGAATCGTGGTATGGAACATTAAGTCCAAAAAGTGGTTCTTCAATTGCTCCAATTACTTACGGATCATACGGTAGTGGAACAAAACCATTAATACACTATGCTGTAACCAAGAATAATTCGAGTGATTGGGTCCAGGAAAGCACCAATGTTTGGAAAACAGTACAGACATTTTCTAACGAAATTGGAAACATTATTTTTAATAATGAGGGTTCTGTGGGATTTAAAAAATGGACTAAATCAGGAATTGTCTCACAAGGTAACTTTTGGTACGATACCTCAAGCTTAAGTCTGTATCTCTATTCTATTGGGAATCCCGTAACAAAATACACGGACATTAAATTGGCCGTAACCTATCCTCTGGTTGATATTTGGGACAAGGATTACATCACCATTGAAAATTTGGCCTTCAAGTACACCGGCGGCCATGCCTTTGGAATAGGTGAATCATCCAATATAATTGTAAAAAATTGTGATGTGGGTTGGATCGGTGGAGGTCGATTAGGGGGTGCAACAAGTACTGTTAGATATGGAAACGGGATTGAATTTTGGGCCAATACTTCAAACTGTAGGGTTGAAGGTTGCAAAGTGTATGAAGTATATGATGCTGCATTGAGCAATCAAAGTACTGACGTGTGTGTTCAAAGTAACATCATTTATACTAAAAATATGGTCTGGAACAGCGAATATTCATTTGAATATTTCAGCAGACCTAACACCTCGACAACTAGTAATATTCAATTTGTAAATAATACTTGCTCAGGGGCTGGTTATGGATGGGGACATGCACAAAGACCAGATCCAAGCGGGAGTCACATTCAGGTTTGGGATTTAGTAGCACCTGTGAATGGATTTATAATTAGTAATAATATTTTTGACCAGGCAGCTGGTACAGTCTATTATTTTGCAAATCTTAATGGCAGACCAAATTCAACTATTACTTTAGATTATAATACTGTTAACACAACTGGAAATGTGGCTCGTTTTGGAGCTACTTATTATTCATCTTCACAATTTGCCAACTTTAAATCCATATCAGGCTGGGATGCACATTCATTAAATACCAATCCTTTATTTGTTGATTTGGCTAATAAAAACTTTAATCTTTCTTCCAATTCTCCTTGTATTGATACAGGTAATCCAAGTTTCCCTGTTGATTTAGATGGGACCCGGGTTGATATGGGAGCGCTTTATTACAATCATAGCTCAAGCTCAACTCCTACTGTTGTTGTAACAGGAGCAACAATAAGCCCAACTTTGGCAAGTATTTCTGTAGGTGCCACGCAGCAGTTAAATGCAACGGTTTCACCTTCAACAGCTACCAATAAAACTGTCAGCTGGAGTTCAAGCAATACGGCCATTGCAACGGTTAACAGCCTGGGCCTGGTCACAGGAGTTGGTGCAGGTAGTGCCACCATTTCAGTTACCACCCAGGACGGAGGTAAAATAGCTACTGCTTCCATTTCGGTGAATACTGTGAGCAGCGTCAGCAGCGGATCTATTCTTGGATCGAATGTTATTGGCAGTAGTTCAGAAGCTGGAGTAAGTGGTTATTTGATCGCAAGCAATTTTACCGCCACTTCAAATATGTCGGTCAACAGGCTAAACCTGTATGTCAGTGTGGCATCCGGAAATGCAAGGCTTGGAATCTACACCAGCAATTCGGCCGGGGAACCAGGTGTGCTTCTTGCTCAAACCGGGGATTTTGCCCTGGTCAATGGATGGAACAGTGGAAATCTGACCACTTCTGTAAATCTTATTTCCGGGGCAAAATATTGGCTGGCTTTTGAAGTTAGTTCATCCCTGGCTAGAGTTCAGTATAATAGCTTGTACGCCAGATCAAGATATAGTCCATTTGCATACAATACATTGCCATCTGCTGCTCCACTAAACTGCTCAATCGGAACCGGTATTTATTCAATTTATGCCGATAACAATGGTACCACAGCAGTAACAGGTGTAAGTGCAAGTCCGACTTCGGCAAGCATTTCTGTAGGTGCCACCCAGCAGTTAACTGCAACGGTTTCACCTTCAACAGCTACCAATAAAACTGTCAGCTGGAGTTCAAGCAATACGGCCATTGCAACGGTTAACAGCCTGGGCCTGGTCACAGGAGTTGGTGCAGGTAGTGCCACCATTTCAGTTACCACACAGGACGGGGGTAAAATAGCTACCGCTTCTGTTACAGTAAATAGTGTGAGCACTGTCATAAGCGGATCTATAGGATCCAATGTTGTTGGCAGTAATTCAGAGGCAGGTGTGAGTGGTTATTGGATCGCCAGCAATTTTACTGCTACTTCGAGTATGTCAGTAAACAGGCTAAACCTGTATGTAAGTGTAGCATCTGGAAGTGCAAAGCTTGGAATCTATACCAGCAATTCGGCCGGTGAACCAGGTGCGCTTCTTGCTCAAACCGGGGATTTGGTTCTGGTCAATGGTTGGAACAGTGGAAATCTTGCCACTTCTGTAAATCTTGTTTCAGGGGCAAAGTATTGGCTGGCTTTTGAAGTTAGTTCATCCCTGACAAGAGTTCAGTATAATAGCTTGTACGCCAGATCAAGATATAGTCCATTTGCATACAATACATTGCCATCTGCTGCTCCAATAAACTGCTCAATAGGAACCGGTATTTATTCAATTTATGCCGATAACAATGGACTAAAAAATGCAGCCTTGGACGAAAGCACCCTAACAACTGGTATTGAGGATATATCGGAGATGGTTAAAATTGACGTATTCCCCAATCCAAGTCAAGGCAATGTAACGGTTCGCTTTTCTGAATTACCTGCTGAGGGTAGTAGAATCGATATTATAGATATTTCAGGAAGAAGAATCACTTCACGCACTATCACAGAAATGGCTGAAGAGTTTAATTTAGGTCATCAAGCCCCTGGAATCTACCTTGTGAAAACGATTATAGGTTCAAAGGAAAAAGTTCAAAAGTTGATTATAAACTAAATACTTTTCTGTTTATTCAAAGTCCCCGAGCATCTTATGTTCCGGGGACTTTTTGTTTAAAAATAAATGTGATGAAGATTCATCAGTTGTTTTTTTATACTTATTTATTAATAACCTATATTGTTGCGAGATAACCTGCCACTTATATTCTTGCATTGCAATTGAAAACAATTTTAATTTTGAATCAGCTATTTGCCTTTCAGAAATACTCATTAATAAATTTTGCAGCGAATGTGCATCCTGAAAATAAAATGCATTTCCTTTCGTTGTCTCCCGATTAGCTGGCACATCATAAGAAAGGATTGCCTGATTCAGGCACATGGCTTCCACCAGGGAAGGTGATGTTCCGCAACGAGAATGTGAATGGATATATATATAGGCATTTCCTCTAATATAATCCAATTCCCGCTGGTTATAAATGGCATCAAGCAAAATCATATTGGAATGATTAGAATATTTTTGTTTTAAGTCTATTCCATATTTCGATACGTTCCAATTTGAAACCAATACAATTCGATAGTTGTTAAAATATTCAAATGCTTTTAATACAAGGTGTATATTATTATCCAGTTGTGCACGGGAGACACTTACTGCATAAGGCTCTTTTACAAAAGCATATTTCTTGCTTAATATTTCATCATCAACAGAGACTTTTTGTACATGGTCACCACCATATTTTATAACAATCGAATCAGCATGGAATGCAGCCTTCAAGCTCTTTTTATAGAGTGAGTTATCCGCGATATTAGCATCGGCGCAATAAGCAGCAACCCTATGATTAAACTTTGCCCATTTTCGTTGGATGTAATTTAGTTTCTCACGTTCCCATTCATTTAATCCACCATGGTTTACAATCACTTTTTTACCCGTTAAATATTTTAATGGAGTCATAAATCCAGAACTTACAGGACTTAAATAAAGAATGATATCAGCCTTTAGCAAAGCGTTAATGAAAGTTATAAAGTCATAAATGATACCTTTAAAACCGCTTGCATCTAACTTTAAGTAAATAAGTTTTGCTCCGAAATACTCCTTGGTTTTTTCCGGGTATTTGTTTGAATTACAGTAAACAGTTATCTCATATTCATTTCTCAAATATTGACATAAAAAATCTGCTAAGGTTTCAAATCCACCATACTTTGCAGGTACACCATGTATTCCAATAATATGAACCCTTAATTTTTTTATAGATCCTTTCATGTGTTTTTATTTTTGAACATATAGTTGGATAGTCGACATAAAAAGATTTTAAACTATGTGCACCAATATTTCTATAGGTTTTTAAATTGTTTTAATTACTAGGATGTAATTTCGATCCAGTGATTGTTTTGTTATATAATTCCATTAAGTGATCATAAAATATATCTTTTGCGAAATTTGAATCTGCAAATTCCAAGGCGTTCTTTGAAAAATTAATATAATCATCAGCATTTAAATTATTTGCCAATTGAATCTTTGTTTGTAGTTGAACGGTATTTCTTGGTTCAAAAAGATACCCTGTTTGGTTATTGTTAATAATTTCAGGTATACCGCCAATATTTGAACCGATCACTGGAATACCCAAACTATATGATTCAATTATGGTCATTGGATTGTTTTCATAGGATTCTGAAGGTACAATTACGAAATATGCATTTTGAATAATCGATTCTAACTCAATGCCTGATTTATAACCTAGAAGTTCAATGTTCTTACTTTCATGAAATTCAATTTCTTTATATAACTTATTAAATAAATGGCCACCTCCTACAATTTTGAGCTTCATATGATTGGGTAACCTTTTCCATGTATCAATCAATGTAGTTATCCCTTTTTCAGGGGAGAGTCTACCAAAATACAGATAATATTTTTCAATTACTTCGGAAGATTTTTTAGGATGAACTGAAGTAAAGTTATAAAAGACCGTAGCCTTATTTTCAATATTAGGAAGATATTCCAAATGTTTTTTTTTGGAAAAATTGCTGACGAAATGGAAAGCATCAATATAGTCTAACGGGTGATTCAAGTATTTCCAATGAAAAGCCTCCAAAGTAATCATAGCACTTTGAGTAAATTTACTTTCTGAGCATCTTTTTTTTATACAATTCAAGATGCTTCCGTTTACACATGCTTCACAGATTTCTCCTGCTGCATCCAAAAGTCCATTACTCGGGCAAAGTAGCTTGTAATCATGTACTGTATGTACAACTGGGATTTTATGTTTATGCAAAACATCTAAAATTGAAACAGATAAAAAAGCATTAAAAAGATGAACATGTGCAATATCTGGTTTGAAATCCTTGATCAATCTTTCTGTTTGGTTATAGGCTTCATAGTTATAGAGGTAAGGCTGTATTTTTAATAATTTATTTACAAAACTTTGTTTTCTTGCATCAGAGTATGAAACAAAGTAATTATTAAAAGCTGAATGCTCATTTAAAGGATTTTGAGTACTTATACATGCTACTTCATGACCGTTTGATTGAAGAAGGTCTATCGTATTTAAATACACGACATCAGCGCCACCTCGTTTATAGTGGCATTGATTTATTTGAAGTATTCTCATAGAATTAGATTTGTTGAAGATTTACTGATTTTTTGCATTAGACAAGATATATCGGTTTTACAACCCCATCTTGTGAAGCTGTTATATGGTGACTTATTAAGTAGGATGAGTCAATTATTGAATAATTGTATCTTTCATGGAATTTATTATTACGGCCCAATTATAATTTTGCACCGTTAGCCTGATTGTTTTTTCATCGAAAGAACCCAAACATGTGTAAATCTTTGTGATTCCTTCTGCAAAACTTTCTGCATTGTCATTTATCAATATGCCGTTTAGGTGATTAACGATTTGCTTATTTGCATATGTTTTTGTGGCAATCACGGGCATCCCTGCCATCAAATATTCAAAAGTTTTTGTGGCAGGCTGATATTCATAATAGGAAGTCATCGGAATATATGAAATTCCAACATTTGCTTTTTCATAATAATGTATCAATTCATTATGAGGTATATAACCTGTTAAAGTAATATGCCCTTGAAGTTTTAAATTATTAACAATGCTTTGAAGGTTTTCATTTTCATTATTCCAGCCATCTCCTATAATAGTGTAAAATAAATCTGTATTAGGATATTTATTCAAGAAAATTCTAACTCCTTCAATGGTATTTTCAATTCTACGATTTGTTAAAGTACCTACATATAGGAGGTGAATTTTTTGTTTTTTCTGACGATTTATAAAAATTGGGGTTGCTCCCAACGGTAATACATAGGCATCTTTATGTATGCCTAAAGTTTGTCGAAGTCCAACCGAAATAATACTAATGCTTCTAAAAAATATACTCTCTATTCGAAGTATTGTATTGTTAATTTTTCTATTAATTGAATTTCCAGATACAAATCCCGTTCTAATGTCAAGATGTATTCTAATATTATTTCTACAATAAAAGGGAATAATCGAGGAGCCTCGAAAGTAATCAATAAATACCAGGTGGAATTTTTGTTGTTTTATACATTTTAAAATGAATCGAATAAATCTAAAGTTGCGTACAACGATATTTCCATCCCGCGATACATATCGAATATCAATCCCTGGCTCTTCAATTTTTCTATTCTTGTAATCCCAACACAAAAAGATAATATCAAAATCATCCTTTAAATATTTGCAATATTTCAAATAATCAACAAGATATCCGAATTGAGTTTGGGAAACAAACAAAAGACTTTTTTTCATAACACTCATTTTTATAAATTATACAAGTGAAGTGTTGTAATAAAAAAAATCTCTCATCTGAAGGTATGAATTAACTTCTTTCTGGCTTAGTTGGTGAAATGGCATAACACATGATGTATAAAATGATTCCACAGAAGAAAAGAAATCGCATCGAATCATTGTATAGTTGAATAATAAGAAAACTAACAGAGGAAAAGATTATGAGGTTGGCTGAGTAATTTACTATTCTCTTAGGGGGACGAATAGTCATAAGAACAATCCAATACACCAAAAAAATTAGAGTACCTATAATGCCTACTTGAACCAACAGAAAAAAGAGCATTGGTACAGATCCTTGTAATAGCCAGTCATATTTAGCTGCAAAAGGTGTAAGTGATAAGGTTGTACCACCTTTGAATTGTCCAATCCCTTTACCAAAAAGTATTTCCCGTTGTTCGAAATTATTGATTAAGATGGATAACTTTTCAAAACGAGGGATATCTTCATACTGATCATTATCACTTGATAAATATTCTGCTAAAAAATCATTCGAAAGAAAATCTTTTGAGTCATACTGAGGTGTTACGTTTTGATAAATAAAATTGAATATATACAAGGACGGTATTAGGATAATTAGCAAGTATAAATACTTTGGTATATTTGATAAGACGATTTTTACCAAGAGAAATAAAAACAAAGGAATCAAGATAAATGTAATTTTTGTTTCATTTATAAAGGCAGGCAACCAAAAGATGAGGAGATAAGATTTTTTTATAAAACTTCTTAAAACATTATTCTCATCAAAGTCTTGAATCATTAAATAATAGGTGGCGAGAAAAACGGTAAATGTAAGTATACCTGAAAATCCAGTCCCTTGAGTTCCCCCGACTGCATCACCGGCACCATCAATGGAGAATTGAAACAGTGTAACAGGTATTTGAAGAACCAGAAAGATATAAAGAAAAGTATTGAATTTTTGAATGAAAAAAGCATTCCATCTTGATTGCAGAATATTGGTGTATATGATTGGAAATAAAAAATAAGGGATGAATTCTCTTAACCCATTGAGATAGGTAATCGTTGTAAGTTCATCCAAGTTCAATGCAAAGGAAATTAATGTAATGCCCAGAAAAATAAAAAAGAACAATAGAAATTGCCTGATTTGCCTGGTATTTTGAATGGAAAAAACAGCAATTAAAAATAATGAGGCATCCAAAACTAAATTTAATATTGACTGATTGATATTTAACCAACCTTTCTCAATTAAAAAACCATTTAGACCGGAAATGGCTAAAATAAAAATAGTTGTAATTAATAAAATTTTATTTTTATACATAATTATCAATATTTATCTCCGTAGAATCATTTCAGAAGTGTCGTGTTTCAGCATATATGTCATTCTGAATCCTGAAGAGACGAATTTTTATCCAGGGATGTTGACTAACCTATGTAATACCTAGCCATGGACTTGATTGAGTGGTATATTTTGGGCTACAGAAGCCCAGCCTGAGTTTTTTTGATCCAAGACAATTATTCGCACATCTAAAGCTTCAAACCTACAAAGTATATTAGGCAATTGTCTGTAGATCCATCGTTAACACAAATCAATTTTCAATCTTTAAATGATTGATTGATCAAAGAATTAATCGCTTCTACTAGATACATTTGAGTATTGTAAACAGGCATTAAAACACTGCTAGCAGTTGGGCTATAACCAAATGATTATGGGCTGTTATATTTAGACAATAGCGATATGATATCTAATCTTTTATTCAAATTTTTTATTGAAAATAATGATAATATGATTAACAATGAAATGGAGAAAATATAAGAAATAATATTTCTTTCTAAAACCTTTAAAACAATAAAAACGGAGAAAGCAATAATAAAGCTTATTATTGAAATTTCTATGGTATTTTTATTTAGCCTGAAGTTATATTTTTTTTGTGCAAAAAAGAAACATATTAGTAAGCCAAAGCAATACAATATAAATTCTGCAATACCAATTCCCTGTAAACCCATTATTGAATACATGCCAATGTACCCAAATAAAAGAAAAATATTCATAATATTATTTGCTTTGAAGGAAGTAGCAAAGTCAGCTTTTGCTAAAAATAGAAAACCAATAGCCCAAACGATAGTTTTTACTATAACAGCAATTAAAACCCATTCAAGCATTGGAATGATTGCAGAAAAATCGTCAGAATACAATACTTTAATTACAATGGGTAAAGAAATAGTTAAAGCTACACAAATTGGTGTAATTATCAATATTGCAATTTCTATCTGTTGGTTTATTAATTCACTGCATTCTATATTATTCTTTGTCCCGGCAAGTCGAGGAAAGTAATCCGTACTCATAGCTGTAAAGACTATGCCAACATAGCCAGTAATTAAAGTGAATCCAGCTTGATAAAGACCTACTTGATCTATGCCGCCAGTCCTACTGATGTATATTGAAATTAAATATCTAATTAGGGTTCCAATTAATCCACTGAATGTTAATATAATCCCAAATTTAACCATTCTTAATCCATCTTTGTATGAATCACGATAGGTATTATGGATGGGTATAATATTAATCTTTCTGGAATAATACCACGATAACAGCAAGGAAGAAAATGCGGCTATTATCAATGAAGGAACAATACCATATATGCCGTAATAATAATATAATGGGAGAGAAATGATTAAACCTAAAAAAGCCCCAATAATTGTTGCCTGAGCCAAATGTTTTATTCGACGCATGCCTTGTAACAGGATTTTCTGCCCTGTATTAATATCTGTCAAAAGCAGGGTAACAGAAAGAAATATAAAAGCCCATGTATAAGTGAAATCTCCAAATGACCAATTACTGAGCAACGGTGCTGATAAAATAGTTATGCCCATTCCTAAAAGTCCTGTAAACCAGACCCACCGTCTTAGGGTCTTAATGGTAGTTGCAATACGTAATTCTTCTCCACTACCATTTGCTTCAGAGATTTCTCTGACTGCGCTTATCGAAAGTCCCATACCAGTAAGCGTGGTAATTATTCCCAAAGGAGCATTCAATAATCCAATAATGCCTACCCCAGTGGTACCTAACCAGATGGCTATGAATTTGGTCTTAATTATTCCTATTAATATAACTATCACTTGAACTCCTCCGAAAATAGAAGTCGCTTTCATGATTTGACGGTAGGATGATTGGCTGTCCGTCATTATACATTATAAATTTCTAATGATTTTAGCTGGTATTCCACCAATAATTACATTGGCAGGAAATTTACCGCATACAATGGCTCCAGCAGCAATAATAACATTATCACCCATTTCTGAATTTTTTAGAATCGTTACATTGTTCCCAATCCAAACATTTTTGCCAACGATAACTTTCCCTATCTCTCCAATTTGTCTTCTTTTTAACGGATCAATGCCATGTGCTTCATGATCCGTTATAATGACATTTAGACCAATCAAGGAGTCATCACCGATTTCAATATAGTGGGCAGCACAGAAAAAGATATTATTATTTGTGGCAACATTGTTCCCTATTTTGATAATTGAATCTTTATAGCGTGGCTGAATCTCAATTAATCCAGCTTTGTGGAAGCCTCCCAATTTATATCCAAAAGAACAATTCGTTCCAATTTCAACTTTCCCTAGGCCTGTTATTTTTGTTAGTTGCTGGCAAGATGGACATTTTTTAATCAGAATGATTTTTTCCTTCATTATTGCAGCACTATTTGGCAATTCAAAATTCCGCCATTGGTTTAATTTTGAAAAGAATCTATTGTGAAGTTTGTAAAAAAAGAGAAGAAAGGCTTTTATAGAAGATTTCATGAATTATTCTAAGAGGCTGGTTGAATAATGAATAGATTAAAATGCCTGGAAACTTTGGTCCATTGTTCTTATTTAACTTGAGTTTTAAAAAACGAGTTATTTTTTTAAACTGACGTTAATAATGCAATAATGAATTAGTTAGATCCTTTCGTTTAATTGATATGAAACCCGAATAGTGAGAGCAATGGAACTAAAATATTCATAATATTATTCTATCTCTAATATTGCTATATTTATAAAAGACAAAATCCTTCCAGGTTAACCAACTGAGATTCCAAAGGTGAATGGCAAGTGTATGTTCAGTAATATAATCAAGAAATTCATTCTTTTCATGTCGTTTTTCAAACGGAAAGGGATAGAAGAAATCAAATGGAAATAGTTTTATTGATTTCTTTTTTTCATAGGTTGAAAAAGTTTTTGTAATTATTGCAGGTATTTTTATATTCATTATGTTTGAATTCTCAAAGAGCAAATGATCATACTCATTTAAAACCTGGTAAATAAAATCATTGTTTTTATGAGAACCGATGATACCTGCACTGATCGCATTATTCGCTGGAATTTCATAACCAAAAAATACATTCTCAACCAGCAGTTCGTTAAAATTCTTAATAACATACATGTCGGTGTCAAGATAAATACCGCCTTCATTATAAAGGGCCCATAATCTTACATAGTCTGCTACAAAAGCATATTTTTTTGTTTTATAGGCTTGTTTTACAAATGGATGATCCATGGGTGAATTGCTTTCATCCCATAACTTGAACTCATAATCAGATAAATGTGTTTTCCAGGTGGCAATACATTTTCTCTCAGTTGTTGGCAATGGATTTTTACCGTACCAACAATAATGGATTTTTTTTGGGATCATTATTTAAATACAGTATATAAATTTTCTTTCTACTTGCGCTAACTTATTTATAATTTTTAAATAGAAATTGGTTAATGAATTATTCTTATTATTATATTCAATATTTGTTTTAAGGATATTAAACAATAATCCTTTTGAAAACAAATAGGGTATAATGTTAAGCTCAATAAATTTCCTGAGTTCTTTTGTGAATATGACGCTTGGCATATCGGAATTTGAGATAGAATTGTCAGTTAACCGGTAGTATACAAGATCTTCATCAATTGGAAGAAAGAAGTTGTTGTTTTTTAATGCTTTAAAATACAATGGGGAATCTTCTAGTAAGTGATAAGATTCATCAAATCCATTTAGCTTTAATAATGCATCTTTGTTAATAAACAAAAATGGTGCGATTGTGGGTCTTGTACAGGCAAATTTTATAAGTTGTTTGTCGTATGATCTTTCAATGATTTTTGATATTTTTTGAGACTGGATCTTTGTAATATTGTCTATAAAAGTAGTTTTATTGCAAAATAAAAAGTTATGTTTGAAATTGTCATTTTTTGCATGGTAAATAAACTTACTGATACAATTTTCGTTCAATATGTCATCACCAGCAATATATTTAATCCAGGTTCCTTTAGATTTATATAACGCTCTATTACAATTTGATGGAACTCCTGAATTGGTACTCATGGTAATTAACTCCGATCTTCTAAATTGATCCTTGTTTTTTTTTATCCATTTTTTACATATTTCTATTGTATTATCTGAAGAGCAATCATCACTTACAACCAGTTCAATATTCTGATAGGTTTGGGCCTTAACACTTTCGAGCGTTTCAAGGATATATTCGGAGGAATTATAGGTAATAACAGCAATTGAAACCAATGGATTATCATTTTTCATATTGGTTAATTCATACTTTTTAAGTAATTTAGATATTGAAGTTACTGTCTATTTTGTCTCTGTACCTTCTTAATATACTTAACAGGCCCATTTTTTTTTCAAGTTCTGCTATAGAATACCATCCAGATATTATGGCTAACAAAGTGCCTGCTTGATATGCGTATGGTATGTTTAAAAAGTTGATCGTCAGAAAAACTACAAGGACGAGACACAATTGAATGCTAAATATTTTAACAAAATCAGAATCAAAATTAAAAGCAAACTTTATTTTACTTATAACATAAACTTGGATCAAATAGACTAAATAACCTATTGCGAATGAAATACCCAATCCGGTTAATCCCCAAAAATGATACCCTAATATATTGAACGCTAATAAATAAGCATTGGCCATTAGTTCATTCCAAAAAAAAAGTTTGCCTGATCCTTTTGCTAGAAACATAAACGCGACTGCCCAACTGGCAGCCTTAAAAAACATACCCAGAGCAGCCCAGTTTATCATTTCATTCACAGCAATGAATTGTCTCGAATAAAGAAGGATTACAACCCATTGGATAACGATTAAAAAAACAATAAGGATGGGTGCCAGGATTAAAATTGCTATCTCTGCCTGTTGATTGATCGTTTGTTTGCAAATGCTATTGTCATGAGCTACAGCTGATAGACGAGGATAATAATCTGTGCCCATGGCATTAAATATCAGACCGACGTATGTATTAATAATGGCAAACCCAGCAGTGTATAAACCCACCTGATCAACCCCTCCAATACGACTAATATAAATGCGAACAATGTAAGATGCTGCCACGGAAAAGAATCCACTCAAGCTAATCATAAAGCCTACCTGAAGCATGTTTTTTCCTTCTACTAAGGTTTGCGCTACTGATAAGGGAGTTTTTATAAATTTTGTTTTTTTTGCGAAATACCAAGACATTAGTAAAGAAAATAATGCTGACCCAATAATACCTGGAACTATGCCATCAAGATCCCAGATATAATATAATGGAATTGAAATAAAAAGGCCAATGAAACTACCAGATAGATTTGCTTTTGCCAGATAGTTCAATTGGCGTAACCCTTGAAGGATTACAAGTTGCCCGCTGGATAATTGATCAAAAAGCAAGGATATGGATAGCCATATAAAAGCCAATGAATATTCGCTACTTCCAAAGGTAATTTGACTAAGCCAGTGAGAAAGTACAGCTGTAATGATAAGACCCATCAATCCTGTAATCCAGACAAACCGTCGAATGACGGTTATGATAATTCCGATTCGTTTTTCTTTACCTGTTCCCAATGCTGATGCAATATCTTTTACCGCACTGGTCCCTAAGCCAAAATTGGTTAGTCTGCTGATCATCCCTATTGTGGAAGTCAACAAACCCATTATTCCCATACCGGTTGGCCCCAACAGAACTGCAACAAATTTCGAGCGTATAATCGAAATTATGATGTTAAATACTTGAACGGCACCAAATAATGAAGTCGCCCTCAAAATTTGTCGATAAGAGGATTGTTGGTCGGGCACTATCTTGGTTAAGGTAATCATAAATACGGGTTACTTATTAACGCTGATTATATCTCCTAAATTCCATTATGCATAATGATAGTGATTAATTATTTCAACAACTCGGTTAACTTCAGTATCGCTTAATATCGGGCTAATCGGTAAACTCAATACTTCATGGTGAATTTGTTCTGTAACGGGAAAACTTAAATCATTCCATTCAATGTATGCCATTTGTTTGTGAGGTGGAATAGGGTAGTGGATCAATGTTTGAATGCCGTTTTCGAAGAGCCATTGTTGCAATTTGTCACGTTGTTGGTTGCGAATCACATACAAATGCCATACATGGGAAAACTTAAAATCTAAAGTGCAAAATTTGAAATTTTCGCTTGTACAAGGTAAAATTATTTGAGGATTGTCGATGTTTCTGGTATAGAATTGAGCTATTTGATTCCGGCGAAAGTTATCCTCGTCAAGGTGTATTAATTTAGTTCGTAAAACGGCGGCTTGTATTTCATCCAGTCGGGAATTGAGACCGCGGAAGACATTTATATATTTTTTATTGGATCCGTAATTAGACAAGGCCCGTATCACTGATCCAAGTTCGTCATCGTTTGTTGTAACTGCACCTCCATCACCCAGGCAACCCATGTTTTTGCCTGGATAAAAGCTATGTCCTGCAGCATGTCCCAATGAACCGGTCCGCTTTGAATGTTGTGTAGAATCTTTAGAATTTAAAGTTGTACGATCAGCCAGGTAATAAGCTCCACAGGCCTGGGCGTTATCTTCAATGAGTTTTAGGTTATAATGATCAACGAGATATTCAATTTCAGGGTGCATTGCATTTTGGCCGTAAAGATGTACGAGCATAATTCCTTTGGTTCGTCCAGTTATTTTCGCTTCAATCAGAAAAGGATCAATGTTGTAGGTGTTGAGATCAGGTTCAACCAACACAGGAACGAGTCGATTATCAGTGATGGCCAGAATGGATGCAATATAAGTATTGGCGGGAACAATAATTTCATCACCCTCGCGCATAACTCCTAATTGCATGTAGGCTTTTAAAATTAGTCTTAATGCATCCAAGCCATTGGCTACCCCAATGCAATTTTTAGTCCCAATAAAATTACCATATTCATTTTCAAATGCTTCCACTTCATTGCCTAAAAGATACCATCCGGAATCCAAGACACGCTTAATTGCTTTTGATAAATCTGGTTCAAATCGATCATTAATTGCTTTTAAATCAAGAAATTTTACCATGGCTATTTTCGTTTTTGAAAAGGTCAGCTAGTAAATATCAGCTGCTGACATAATCTTAGAACATTTGTTTGTAACTTGATTCTGTTTAAGCATTTTTTTATACCAGGAATCTAATTCTGTTAATAAATCCAATTCCTTATTACTTAATATATTTTTATAGATGCCAATATTTTCTTTCGATTTATGGGGATTAAACAACTTCATTGATTGCGTATGATTGTTTTTTGATACACCAATGAAATCCTCGATAGCTGAAATATAGGCATCATAATTATATATTAATCCTTCAAAATCTATTAATAAAAATTTATCCTGATCAAGTTTCATCTTCATAGAATCAATCCACTCCAATCTTTTTTTTATCGCATCAATATGAAACTGGATTGCTCCTTTTCTGTTTCTTCCATATATTGCATTCGCATTGGCTCCGCTAACGGTCAAATAGGGACCATCCCATGAGGCGGATATTAACCCACGTCTGATAATATCAGCCAGCTGGTCTTTGGGATCCCTATAAACACAGATTAACTTATATGGATTAAAAACCGCCCTCCAAATAGTGTCATCAATCCCTGTATCAATAGGTTGATTATAAACAATAGACTCTTTGTTTTTAATATTTATTTTTCCAACATCTGTAATCCAATTATTGGCAAGGTGAATTTTATCTTCCAATGAAATATCGGATAATAATTTTCTATTTAATTTTTTCAAAAGATGTAATTGCCTTAAACGGATGGTAGAATACTTGAACCGACTTTTTATGCCAGTAATCGTAACAATTTCCCATTTAAATATTGGAAATATATTATAAATTAGTCTTTTTTTACTTATGTTGCTTATGAGTGCATCGATTTTATTTGGACTAAAATTACTGTTTGAGTAGCATAATTGATCGGCTACCAAGCCAGGTGCTCTAAAATCATCAAATTCATCAGGAATAATATTTAAACTATTATATTCCCTGAGCAAGTCAACCACGGCGCTTGACCCTGAAGAAGCTAATCCGTAAACTAAGATGTTATTCTTTTCGTTTTTCATCCTTGCCTTTTTATTTTTAAGGATATTAGAAGAATTTGTATTTTATTAAAAGATTTTAAATTGTTATGATTCTGAATTAGCGATGCATAAACTGAAATTAAACCGAAGAGAGCAATTGCATTCATGGATTTCTTTGAATCGTAGCAAGGATTCATTCGGTATCCCAAATTTTGTCGATGCACTAAGATCAATAAATTTATAATCTAATGATTTGTAATGATTCCATAAATTGAATGATAAAAAATCCATGGATTTGAGACTTCGTCCTGTAGCATTGTCTCCCCAGAAGACACCATAAGCAACATTGTTAGGAAATTGGTAAAAAATTGCAGAAGCGACCATATTCCCTTCCGAGTCATTAATACCAAAAAAATCAATTGGCCAAAGATCATTGGTTCGCATGACTTCTTCAAAGGTCATATTAATTTTGCGATTAAATTGTTTTCGATTATCGCAAATGGTTTCATAGGCAGTCATTTTATCTTCAAGATTGGTTAGAATATTGAATGTTAGCTTATTCCGAATGGCTGTATTCTGGTTATTTCGACACATTTTATAGCTAAATCTGCAGTTGTATTGACTTAAATCCACCCAGCATGTGATATCAGGTATCAACATCTCAAAACCTAATCGAATTAATGTGTTGACCGCTTTAGAATTGAAAGATTTCTGATAAATTATCGGCGGAAGTGATAAAAAAATCTTGTTTAATCTCTGTGATTTTGCATATTGTTCTAGCTCTTCAAGAAAATGCTCAACCTCCGAAATAAAAACATGTTCATTTTTATAATGAAATCCCCCAAATGGCGCAGAAAATGGGGCCAGAAGCATATTGTTTTCAATACCGGCAACTAATCCAACTGAAACTTTATCACGATCGGAGATAAGTCTAACCAATTTTTCAACCTTCCATTTATTCAGTTCCAAAAAGTGCTCAGAAATGAATGGATGAGGATCTGAACAAAAATGCTGTCTGTAATCCTTTGCGGAAACTTCAATTATCATGGAGGGCTTTTGATTGAAAAATTGAAAGATTGAATGAAATATTTAGATAGATTATTCTTTGATTTATTGCGATCAATGGAAGTTTTGAGCACATTATTTTTATCTATTTGCTAAGTTATTATTCATGGCATTTTCTTTACTATCAATATTAATTGCTACACATTTATTATTCAATCAATATTGTTATTTAAATGGAATTCGCTAATTTTTATACCTGACAGTTTCCTTTTTCTTAAATCATTGGCTTTCTATTTGTCCGTTTATAACAGTGTAGGTTTTGCCACAATTAATGCATTGCAAAAGTGAATTTAATTTTTGCCCGCATTCGCATATATTTGCCTTGAAAACAGCCGGTGTTCCGTACCATAAAGTGTAAGCAGGTATATTTCTTGTAACTACACTTCCCGCTCCAATCATTGCGAATTTTCCAATGGTAATACCTGCAATTACGGTTGCGTTGGCACCAATGCTTGCACCCTCATCGATAATTGTTGTTAAAAATTTTTTAGAATATTGTTTTGATCGGGGTGCTAAATCATTCGTGAAGGCTACATTGGGGCTTATAAAAACATTGTTCCCAATTCTTAAGCCATCCCAAATCTGAACTCCGGATTTAATTGTTACATTGTCTCCAATGATCACATCGTTCTCAATAAAAACATTAAAATTGATATTGCAATTTTTTCCAATTACTGCATTTTTTAATACAACACAGTATTGCCAGATCGTTGTTCCATGGCCAATATTTGTTGTTTGAACTTCAGCAGTGGGATGAATCATATCTTTATGTATATATAATCTTTCTAATGTGGTAATATTATCTGTTAAGTACAGTTATAGCATCAATTCGAAATAAGCATTCAGTAAGCAAATACTTTCAGATAACGGGTTTTAATCATTTTCAATGCATTGAAATTTCGGTGTCTTCGATGATCTGATTCTTTAGGGAAGAGAATTCTATTTTGCCTGATATTATCGCAGATGCAGATTTATGTTATTATTCTGATGGTCGGTTCAAAGTCCGTGGGGGACTTAGTAATTGATTTATTGGGAGAAAATCGTTAATTTATTTTTACGTATGTAAAAATTCTCCTTTGATAAGGTAAAATAAATGTCAAATTCGTCTTCAGAGCTTATAAATGGATTAAATTCTTCAATATACCTCAATACGCCTTTATTTTTCTTTCCTACTCTAATCTTGCAATTATCCGCTTTTAATAATTCGAACCCTATTTCAAGGGCGATCATATGAGTCTTTACGGCAATTCCAAAAGGCGAATTATTCATAAACACCCAACTTCCTAGTTCAAAACTCCTTTCATCAATATTGGATAATCGGATAGTGCCATATTTATTTCCATTTTGGTCCTGCGAAATATAATAATATTCAAGTCCTTGGCTTTGCTTTTTTCTGTATTCTTGTATCCACTTTATTTGATCCGAAAGGTTTGGACTGGTAGAAGAAATAAAGGTTTTAAGTTTAGGATTTGTCCTTAAAGCCAAAATGAATTCTGCATCAGACTCCTCCACCAAACGAAGGAATACCCCATACTTGCTGATCATTTTCATTTATTAATTTTTTCTTATATTGAAAAAAGCTTTTGTAATCTCTAATATAGTCCTTCTCCTCATACACCTGGGAAGCCAATACCAGGCATATTGCACCCGATGAAAACTCGAATAATTCTTCCCATATTCCGGGAACAACCAATAAACCAAAATTTGGTCTATTCAGGCGGACAATTTTTTTATTCTGCCCATCATCCAGTAACACCTCGAAAGAACCACTTGCGGCAATGATTAATTGGAATAATTCAATATGTGCATGGCCTCCTCTAAACTCACCTCCGGGAATATCATATAAGTAATAGATACGACGTAAATTGAAAGGAATATTTTGTTCTCCTTCCACAATAGTGATATTTCCGGCAGGATTATGTATTTTGCTAAGTGAAAGTACCTGGCAATCGTAAACACTTGATTGTTTCATGTTTTATTTAATATAAATTCTTGGTAGTCACGAATATAGTCATCTTCGGAAAATACACTTGAACTCAGAACCATGGCCAATGAATTGGTTGAAAAATTTTCCATTTGCCTCCATAGTCCGGCAGGAAGGTATAATCCATAATAAGAGCGATTGAGAGAATACGTTTTTTGTTTTGTTCCATCATCAACTAAAACATCAAAACTCCCTGAGAGTGCAACAATAAGTTCTTTCTGTTTTTTAAAGGCGTGTCCACCACGCAATTGCCCTCCCGGAACATCGTAAATCCAATATGTGCGTTCAATTGAGAACAGTGTATGCATTCCTTCTTCTATAAAAGAAAGGTTTCCACGTGGATCTTCAATTCTTGGTAGATCAATAAGTTTTACGTCAGATAAAGTAGCATTCATATCGTGTAAGAGTTAAAAAGTCAATAAATTAATAGCTGGTTTCTTGAGAGAAGTTTTAAATCTTCTATTACACGTCTCTCATGAACTTACTACTTTTTTCCACCATGGTTTGGATTGTTGAATGATGTTTATATTTGCTTCGGGGCAAATTAGGTTATAGATTTCACCCCAGGGTGGAAGCCCTCCCAGATTATGATCATCTATATAGATATCCGCCAGTATTTTGCGACTATCATTTTCGTCCCACACTTCTTCTGGAAAATTTTTGTTCACTGCATAAAATTCTATTCCATGCGAACCGCAAAACTTTACGGCCTCCTCCAATTTATTTCCTGCCCGGTGGCTCCATAGAATTAAACGATGCCCTTTTATTTGCAGAGCCTCCATCGTTTCAAATGCAAAAGGATAGATGCGCCCGATGAACGGATACCGGTGTTCGACAATAGTACCATCGAAATCAATAGCAATTATCAGTGATTGTTTGAAAGGAGGTTTAAATTTCATTTAATGAATACTTTGACAGGATTAATAAAAGGTGATTAAATTCGTTGATTTACATCTTCTCAGATTCTCAACCTATCATCTTCACTTTCTCGGCTTTTACCATTGACCCTTTGTTTTTGTGCCGGGTTTTTATTCCCTGATCATCGGAAGAATAATAGGCATTTTGGTAAGATTCATATTGGTAATACTTGTAATAGGTATGCCCAATTGCATTGATCTTAATGTCATTCACTAAAATCGCCACATGATTGATTGTTTTTTGATCGACATACTGATTGATCATTTCGAGTTGGCTTATGTGCGAGATGCCATAGCGAAGAACAAAGATGTTCAGGTCTGTCAAATGGCTTAGGATCTGTGCATCTGTAACCAAAGATGTAGGCGCATTGTCGATGATGATATAATCGAAATGGGAACGACAATCATCCAGCAGTATTTCCATTTCGGATTTACCCAGTATTTCGGATGGATTTGGAGGAATGGGGCCTGAGGGTAATAGTGAAAGATTTTCGACATGCGTGGGGAGAATAATCTGGTCGATAGCATCAATACCAATCAGGTAGGTGCTCAATCCTTTCTCATTTGAAAGCTTGAAAGTTTTGTGTAATCTCGGTTTTCTCATATCGCCTCCAATAAGTAGTACTTTTTTATTATTCATTGCCAGTACTGTCGCTATGTTGACCGAAGTGAATGATTTACCCTCACCCGGATTGGTAGAGTGAATAGATATAACTTTCCCCTGTTGACCAGTCAGCATAAAATGAAGGTTGGTACGTACCACCCTGAACGATTCCGCGATGGTGGATTTTGGATTTTCATAGACTGCTAAATCTGAATTGTAAGGGCTATGCATAACATTACCAAGTATTGGAACCTGTGTGTTTTTCTCAAGATCTAACTGGGTATAGATCCTGTCGTCAAAATAATTAACTGACAGAATATAGATCAGCGGAACCCCCATTCCGAGGATAAATCCCATAATCAGAATCATTTTGTTGCTAAATCCCATTACTTGAGCTGTTTGTGATCGCGCTACATCGATTATTTGGACATCTGGAAGACTTGAAGCCAAAGCAATGTTTGTTTCAGCTCGTTTTTGTAGCAGGAAAGTATATATTTCGTTGGTGAGATTAAACTGCCTCTGAATATTAACCATTTGCTGTTCCTTTTGTGGTAATTTATTCAGTTGTACGCTGATCCTGGCTTGCCTGTCCTTTTGACTATTCATGTTTTTTTGAGCATTATCAATCAGGTTCCGTAGATTTTCATTTAATTGGTTACGTATTTGGTTCAATTCTTTATCCAGCAATATAAGGGTAGGATTATTTTCTTTGGCGCTAAAGGATATTACCTGCCGGCGGTTGTATAATTCCCCCAGTTTGAGAACCAGTGCATTGAGTGAAACATCCTGGATACCCACAACAGAAGGCGATACCAATTGTTTTAAATCGCTTGTATTATTCAGGTACTTAAGTAAGTTTTGAAAATAATCAAGCTGCATTTGACTTTTGGCTCCTTCTGTTTCAATATCCTTCAAATTATTCATTACCAGGGTTCCTTCAGCTCCCAAATCAATAATGCTGTTTCGAGATCGGAACTCCGTATATTTTGCTCCGGCGGTATTCAGGGAATCGGAAATGCCCGTAAGTTGTGTATTGATGAAATCAAGTGATCTGCGCTGAGCCTCATTTTGAAAATCCATTTTGCCTTCCGTGTATACCCTGATTAATTCATTAAGGAATTCACTTTCCCTGAGTGGTTCTTCACCAACGATAGAACATTCAATAATATCACTTTTCTTATCCTTCAAAACTGTCTTGAGGATTTGTTGGTATCTCAAAATGGCATCATTTAAATCATTGAATTCAAAATAATATTTGCCACCTGGAGTTTCCATATTATTAACCTTCTTCAGTAAGGTGAAATTAAACTCTTTGGTTACAAACGGTCGACCAAATTCTCCTGAACCTTCCACTTTAATATCAATTTTCTTATTGTTTTGATCGATCTGGCCATTTACCAATACAGAATAATAATTGCCGTGCGTGCTTGTAATGTAAATGGGAATGCCTTTTGGATTAATAAAGTTTGGGGCTTCCTGTACATCAAATGGTTCCTGTTTATATAAGCCTTTCCAAATGAACATATTTTTTGCATGCCAGCTTGTGCGCCAGTTTAAATTTAATAGGGTCTGGTTGATGGTATAATAGGATTTAATGATTTCTATCTGGTTATAAATATTATTCTTTGGTGGCTCAATGACCCCATTGAATAACTCTTTCATATTCAGTCCGTTTGATTTTTCTGGAACCAATACTGAAGTGCTTACTTTGTATAAGGGAGGGGTCAGCTTAGTGTAGACAAAAGCACCGAAGATCCCCAGGGTGCTAAACAGGATAGCCCATTTCCATTGACGACGCAACAAAAATATAATTTTCTTGAAATCAATCTTTTCTTCTTCACTATTGACTGAATCGAAGTTGTCCGAACTTTTCATAAAGAATTTAATTAGGAAACAATGAATGATTAAATACTACTAAATGGGTGCTTTTTAGCTGATTAAATTTGCATGTTCTCTCCTATAGAGGAACGAATTGCCATATTTTCTCCTGTTTTTATAACAACCCAATGCTTACTTTAAAACAAATCCAAGTACGGCCAGAAGGATAGACAGGGAGGAGAAAAATAATGAGTAGGCTTGACTATTTAGCTGGAAATTTTTGTATTTATCGGGTTGTACAATCACGTAATCATTGGGCTGCAGATAAAAGGCCTCAGACTGATAGACGTTTTTTAAACTCAGATCAAGCATGTATGATTTATTGCCATCTGGAAATGGTCTTACGACCATTACTTTTTTTATGGAGGCAAAATCTGTATTTCCACTAGCCATTGCCAAGGCCTCAATCACTGTGATTGAATTGTTGTAATTGTAATAAATACCTGGGTTTCTCACTTCGCCTGTTACAGTCACCTTGAAATTAAGCAATTTAACCTTTACAATGGCATCGTTGAGGAATTCATCCGCTTTCTTTTGTACAAGGGGCTCGACTTGGGATATAAGGATTCCGGATACTTTAATTTTGCCTACCATCGGAAGCTTAACATTCCCATCCGTATCAACTTCATATCCATAAAGATATGCCCCACTGGGCGTTGTGTACTTTTGAAAACCCTGACCTGAGCTTGTTTCCATGTTTGATTCAGGATTAAACAGTATGTTTACCTCCGGGTTCATCGATTTAATGCTGATGTATAAAATGTCTCCGCTTTTAAGGGTATACTCTTTTGGTAATCCATTAATAATATCATTGTTTGCTGCATCTTTTAAATAAATCAATTCTTTGCTGCTACGGCAGGAGTAAAAGGCTACAAATGTTAATGCGAAAAGGAGTTTCCAATAGTTTTTCATACCAATTTATAATTGAATAGTTTAAATTTGTTATTGACCATCGCCTGTAAAAACGACCTTTATAGTTTTTAGAACAATAATTAAGTCCAGTTTTAAAGACCATGTATCGATATATTGCATATCAAGTTTCATCCATTGTTCGAAGGGGATATTATTTCTGCCTGAAACCTGCCAGATGCAAGTAATGCCTGGTTTCATACTTAATCGGCGATTTTGCCATCTCTTATATTGTTTTACTTCTGAAGGAATCGGTGGGCGAGGGCCAACAATCGCCATTTCACCTTTAAGAACATTGATAAATTGAGGCAGCTCGTCCAGGGAAGTTTTTCGCAAGAACTGCCCGATCCTTGTCACTCTGGGATCATTCTTTATTTTGAAAACAGGTCCTTCCTGTTCGTTTTTACTGATCAGTGATGCCTGCATTTTTTCTGCATCTACAACCATGGTCCTGAATTTCAAACAAACAAATCGCCTTCCATGCAGCCCCATTCTCTTCTGTAAGAAAAATACAGGCCCGCCATCAAGTTTAATCAAGATGGCTATCAGTAACATGAATGGAGATAAAACGATTAAAATAAATAATGACAATGCATAATCAATAAACACTTTAACTTTAAGGGCAAGGTAATTGTCAGGTGTATTTCTGAAGGTTAGAAACGGCATTTGATTCAGGAATGAAAGGGTTGACTGCATCTTTACGCAACTCAACAATTGAGATTGCATGCGAAAAACGACCCCTACTTCGGCGCATGAATATATAAACCTCTGAATTTCATTCTGATCAAAAGTACTTTTACAATAGATGACTTCATCTATTGCCTTTTCGTCAATTATTGGTGAAAGTTCATGCTCATAGGGCAATACAGTATATTGCGGATCGTATTTGGTCTTAATAAATTGATCATCAGACATAATTGCCCAAATCCGATATCCCCAATCTTTAACTTCGATCAAGCGGTCAATGAAATAATCGGAATCTTTATCTGCAATGATCAATATGTATCTGCTATTCAAGCCTTTTCTACGGACGAATTTCATGGTGGCAGATAAAATAAACTTGAAGGAATACAACACTGTCAAGTTTAACAAGGCAAAGGTTGCCAATACCAGCCTGGAAACCGAATGAAGGTTTAAAACTACGATTGTGGTGTAAAGCAAGATATTGCCAACAAATATGGCCGTTAAATATTCTACAAACAAAGTTGAATACATTTTAAACCGGCCAATATGCCCTAAATTGAACTGATCAAGAATCAATAACCAAAGTGGAATTATTAAAAAGGAAATAATATTGTATTGGTTATAATTATTGGAGATGGGCTTGATGAAATTCTCTATGATCCAAATTGCCGCATAAAAGCAAGCAATGGTCATAAGCACCTGAAAAACAATACTTAATTTCGCAAGAATTGGTTCTCTTTCCTTAAGCATACTCTTTGATTAAAAGCTGTTTGAATTTATTAATCCACGAATTCATTGATTTCAACCAATTAGGTGATTCAATGATTGAATCAAAAGAAGGTTTCAGGTATAATTTCTTGCAGGTCTTTTTAGACAGACTGATGTTAATTGATCGATGACAGCTCTTACTTTTCTGATGAATTAGATTCCTGCCCTATTAACCTGAGTTCGATATAACAAATGAGTGTAAAAAGTAACAAAGTGACAGAGTAACAAAGTGACAGAGTGAAAAAGTTACTAAGTTGTGTGTTGAATAAGTAATCTGTTGTTTTGTAAATTCAGAAGTAGCAAATCAGTGGTAAAAATATAATTCAGCAACCGGGTCAAAAAATCACTTTATGCTTAATAATTGAGTTTTTGCTAAAGGAAGTCCTATTGTCATACACATTTAGCGTGTAATAACAATAATTTAATCGTTAAAAGAAGAACCAAAATCCGGGGTTTTTAAACCGCTAAAAAAAAGATCAACCCCCTTTTTTATATTCTAATTTGACTCTTCTATTTAGAATTCTTTTCACAGTTTAATTGCTCAACGAAAGGAAGACCAGTAAGATTGAACAAGACTGTTTTCGGTATTGATTTTTGTCGTGAACTCGTTAAAAAAACGAAAAATCTGCCCGGTCTATACTTAAATTTGCCATAGAAATTAACCCCTATGCTAAATTTATCAAAATATCACAAAAGACTGTCAAAGAAACATTTAAATGATCGAAGATGACCGTATAACTATAAATAAATCCGGAAACTCCTCACGTCAATTCTAAAAGTAATTGTAATACTCTTACCAAATATAGAATTTAATTTTGAAAATAAAAAATAAAAATCCAATATTAATGGTAATCCTGCTCATTTAAAATCAGGATGATAAAAAATAATTTATATAAATTGAACCCTCTTTTAGCTTGTCCTTAAGCAATTTGTGATCTAACTCACCGTTTGACTGACTATTAATAAAGTTGAAAAAAAATAGGATGGATTTGCCTTCCTAAATTTATTCCCTTCTGAAATATTTATATTTGGATGTAATAGAGCATGGGGCTTTTTCAGATCAGCAAATAACCAATGATTTGTAAATGAATGTAATGTGATATTTTGATAGACCCAGCCAACCATTTTCCCGGCAGTTGAATTCGTAAAGGCCTGTCAGGTTTTTTCAGGCTTGTACAATTTTTCAGGTGGTGATGACCGATTCCTGCCAGCAATCCGTCAAATATGAAGCTGCTGATGGCCCTTCATTGAAAAGCAAATCCAGGATACTTAAATCGGCCTTGAACCCGAATTTTTCAGAAAAAACCTGGGTGTAAGCTTGGCTTACAAAATGCGCATCAGGGTTGTTACGATGGGCTTTGGGATTTATCTTCTCCCTAAAATTCAGGCTTCCCGCTGGAATTTGTTCAAAAGCTTCAGTGAGCTTAAGCCCTGTTGGAAGCTCAAGAATCTCCAGCAAAGTTTCAGTAACTTGCTGGTTAAAATCGAACAGGAATTCAGGTTTCTTTCGGAAGAAAGGTTCCAGTTCATCGGAATAATATTCGAAAAAAGGGGAGGAGTTATAGACTGAAAAGATTGTCCGCCAATGGTTCCGCTGCCATTCCTCGTCATAGGAAATACGAAGGTCCTTGATTTTGATTTTCTGCTCACGGCCTTTCTCGATGGGCACAATCAATGAAATAGGTCCATTGGCACCCAGGATGACAGCCCGGTTGCGGTAGGTTTGTTTGATGAAATGCTCGTGCTGATCAATATACCGGTCTGAAAAGGCGGCCAGGTGGGCGAAGTAACTGATAGGCGCAAAATAAGCCGTACTCAGCAGTATGCCAGTCTGTTGTGTCATGGTTTATTCGTTAAAAAATCCTCCCTTGTAATCGCTTCCCATTTTGATTCCTTCAGAAGTGATATCATCATCTTTATCGGCTACTACATTGTCATTTTCGAGTTCATTGATCACATCCTTCAATTGTTTCTTCAGGTGCATAATCCTTGGAAGCTGTGTCATCAGGGCCAACAAAAAGCCAAAAATTAATCCGGCAATCAGTACCATCACCAAGGGTACATCGGTCATTTCCCATTTGAAAAACCGAATATTAATCAGCAGTTCGTTTTGAACGGTGAAGATGATCAGCAAGGCAGCAAGAATAAAAAACACAATTACTTTTCCAGACATGTCTATAAATTTGTTTTGCAAAAGTAATTAAAAGCCTGTAAATGAGCAAATGAAATTATCAGTTATCGCGCAATTCATCGAATTATTTGAAACCAGCTATTGTTCCGGTTACAGGGATTGTCAGCCAAAGATGAACACGACCAAATGACTTGTAAATATTTATGGTAAAGGTTTGATTATTTTAAAAATTAACATAGATTTACGCAACTAAATGTTCACGCCATGCATCTAATACAATTAACTGGCTGTGTCGGGGCTGGGAAAAACAAGGTCCTTGTGAATCCAAAATTACTCTAAAAACATCCAACAGATGATACGATTAAGACTTATTTTTATGGTATTTATTTTGTTTCTGTCAAACATGATTTTTGCCCAGAACAAGGTTGGCGATCAATTGATACTGCGCGATGGGACGATCATTGTTTGTGAAGTGCGCGAAATAGGCGATGATGAAATAAAATATGCCCAGCAAGGGTTTCGCAGCGACCTGGTTTTTGGTATCGATAAAAATAAAGTCGAGCGCATCCTTTTCAGCGATGGCCGCGAACTTAAGTTATCGGATTCAATGTTTGGCAAAGAAAATTACGCACAACAGCGAAAAAATGCCATTAAGTTCCATTTCTTCTCTCCACTTACCGGAGCGACCGCTATCAGCTACGAGCGAAGCCTGCAGCCGGGAAGGAGTATTGAAGCCGGTTTGGGAATCATCGGTCTTGGAAAAGATCTGTACAGCTACAAAGCTTCGGGTTTCTATGCCAATGTGGGTTATAAGTTTATTAAAGATCCTGATTTTTATTTGAAGGGGATGAAATATGCCCATGTTTTGAAAGGCGCCTATTTCAAACCTGAACTTGCTTTTTCATCTTACCAGTATTCGGGCAACATGTATTGGATTGGTAATACGCCCGACCCCACTGAAAAAAGGGTACTGCTAGGAGCATTTATTCTAAATGTAGGCAAACAGTGGGTATTCGGCAACCGCTTTTTAGTGGATTGGTCTGTCGGCGGCGGTTATGGGTTTGGAGACAATGATGAATCAGGTAATGCCAGGCATTTTGCGTTTACAGGAGCCACCAGCAGCACCCCCCTGGTGATCAATTCAAGTTTCAAGATTGGATTGTTGTATTAGCCCAAGTCCGATCTGACATTTCAAATAGATTAAAGAGTCGTATCATGCTGTATGCCTGATTTTTGGACATCAACCACCCATGGGATAAGTCTGGAAATTAAATGGCAGATAAAATGATCAAAACGATCTGTTTTCTGGATATCCACACAGACAGAAATTTTTAAGCTCCCCAACCTTTGAGGGAGTTTATTTTTAGCCCCCTATTGGCTCTTTAAGGCTGTTTGATTCCCCTTGAGGGAAGTTGGGATGCCATCACAAAACGATACCGCAAATCATCTCTAAAGGCAGGTTTTTTGTGTCTGAAGTTCAGCTTTCAAAATTGCGGCAGGCATGATTTTGTTTCTATTCCTGATTTCCACTTCCACGATTCATCCCCTGAGCCCAATGATCACTTGAACTCGTTATGAAAATCGCTGCTGATTTCCCGGATAGAGCGGATTTAAATTTAGGTATATTTATTAAATTCAGGTCTCATCTGTTGCGCCCTTTCAAATTTACAGCCCTTATAAAATGGCTTTTCCCCATGTGACTCTGCAGCCAGGTAAAAAACAAGCCAAAGCCATTTATTGCCTGGCAAATCCTCGCGATTTTCCTGAAAATTCAATGATCTACTACTGCCAGGCCTATTGTATCTGTAAGGTAACTGTAATCTAACTGTAATGTATCTGTATTATAGATTACAGATACATTACAGTTAGATTACAGTTACCTTACAGATACAATAGGCCTGGCAGGTCAATGGCCGCGGGTTGGTATCTAAATGGTAGACCCTTGGATACAAGGGTAAGGCTGGCAGGAGCTCGTTTTTCCTGAATCAGAAAATGGAAAATCAATCGGTAAATGGAATATGAATACTTGGAAATGAAGGTACTAACAATTTTTTAATCTACACAAAATTCAGAACTGTCTTCTTCGATGATTTAGATTCTCAATGGATGTACTTTTGAGAAATAAAAAAAAGGATAACTTTTTGGGTTATCCTTTTCTATTTCGATCATTGAATGTTTTTAATGCACAAAGGTAAACAGGCGGTTCCAGCGAACTTTGTTATAGAATGGCTGGTCTTTGTCCATAGAAAGCCAGATAAACACTGCCTTGCCTACAACATGGTCTTCAGGAACAAATCCCCAGTACCGTGAGTCGGCTGAGTTATGACGGTTGTCGCCCATCATCCAGTAATAGTTCATTTTGAAGGTATAACTGCTGGCAGCAGCGCCATTGATGTAGATGATGCTGTCTTTTACTTTCAGGTCATTGGCTTCATACAAGTCGATGATGCGTTCATACATGGGCAGATTGTCAATGGTCAGCTGAACGGTTTGTCCCTTTTTTGGAATTTCGATGGGGCCAAAATTGTCAACATTCCATTGGTATTTGTCGCTGAACGGGAAAATGCTTTTATCCCAGTTTTCGGCAGGGATCAATGTTCGCTGAACAGAGATCACGTTTTTCATGGCCTTCAGTTTCTTTTCATTTTCCTCGGTGAGCGGGAAAAGGTACTGAGTGTTGGAATACATGTGGCGGTCGGCTTCAGAGATTTTCATCTGATCGAGGGCCCGTTTATTGATTCCGGTTCCGTCGGTAGTCACGATATTATCGTACTGCATTCCTGGGAAATGCTGTTGCTCTTTTCCATTTACAAAGAGTTGTCCGTTCTTGTACTGGAGTACATCGCCTGCAATACCCACGCAGCGTTTGATGTAGTTTTCGCGTTTGTCAACTGGCCGTGCAACGATATCGCCAAAAGTTTCTTTTTCTGTCCACACGCGCTCACGTCCATAGGCCCGTATGAGTTGGTAATAGCTTTGATTCTGAACTTTCAAAGCCACGGTGTCGCCTTCTGGAAAGTTGAAAACCACTACGTCGTTGTTTTTTACATTTCCAAAACCAGCGATGCGTTTATAGGGGTTTTTGATCCACTCAACGTATGATTTTTGGGTGGTTGAGAAGGGCATGGTATGATGTACAAAAGGAAATGACAAGGGGGTGTTGGGAAGTTTGGGGCCATAGGCGGTTTTACTTACAAACAGGTAATCGCCGATCAGCATTGATTTTTCCATCGAAGAAGTAGGAATGGTATAGGCTTCGATAAAAAACATGCGGATAAAGGTAGCGGCGATGACGGCAAATATGATGGCATCAACCCATTCAACCACCTTGGTTTGTTTTCCATTGGGCGGGTTTTTCTTTTTCCAGAATGCCCAATGCACTTTTTTTGAAATGTAAAGGTCATAGATCACTCCAAGGCCCAGGAGCCACCAATAATTTTCAATCCAAATTACCCATAGTAAGTAAATGATTGCGACCACTGCAAATTTGAACCATTTATTGGTTAATGTCTCTTTCATCTTATCTTGTATATTAAATGTTTAGCAAGTCATTCATGGTTAAAATTCCTTTTTTGCTGAACGAAAATTCGGCGGCCAGCACAGCACCAAAGGCCAGGCCCTTGCGGTCTTTTACGCAATGGGTAATTTCGATAAAGTCGACTTCCGAATCGTATTTGATGATATGGGTCCCGGGAACCTCACCGATGCGTTCAGAAATAATTTCCAGTTCAGCCTTGTCATCGGTCTTTTGATTGATCCATTTCGTTTTGGAGGGAATGTTTTCCATGATTCCTTCAGCCAGGGTAATGGCAGTGCCGCTAGGGGCATCCAGTTTATGGATATGGTGGATTTCAGTCATCCCGATCTTATACTCATCGCGGTTGGCCATCAAGGCAGCCAGTTTCTTGTTCAACTGGAAAAAGATGTTCATTCCCAGGCTGAAATTGGAGGAATAGAAAAAGGTTCCATTCAGGGCTTTGCAATTTTCAAATACCTCGGCCTTGCGTTCCAGCCAGCCAGTAGTGCCCGAAACGACAGGGACACCGGCTTGAAAACAAAGCTGGTAATTGTTGACCGCCGATGAGGGGATGGTAAATTCAACCGCTACATCTGCTTTTTGAAGGTTCCCGATGGTCAGATCATCTGGATTGGTGATGTCAATTTTCAAAACAATTTCGTGCCCCCGGTCAAGGGCGATTCTTTCAATCTCCTTGCCCATTTTTCCGTAACCGATTAATGCAATCCTCATTCTAAAATATTCTTTTAAATTTGGTCAACAAAGATATAAATTCAGGCCTAATATCGGGACACCTGCTCATGTAATCTCTTTTCCGGGCCAATACCCGCTTCGCGGAAGGCTAAAAGAAGAGATCATTCAGGTGATTTATCCCCTGTCGAATCATTCAATCTTGATTTGGAGGAATTGGTTTCACTTTTATCTTTAAATTTGTGGATAGAAAGATGGACTGATTCCATAAATCAATGTATTGGTATGCAGTTTGTTCAAATTGAAACAGTATGAAGTATGAAAAAATGTTAAAACTTGTTGCAACCGATTTGGACGGTACATTTTTGAAGAATGACAAGTCAATTTCGAAGGAGAACCTGGATACGCTACATTCGCTGGGTGAAAGAGGAATTTTGAGGGTAATTGCAACGGGCAGAAACCTCATCAAGACCCAGGAAGTAATTGCCCAGCACATTCCATTTGATTACATTGTTTTTTCATCTGGAGCAGGGGTGTACGATTGCCGAAATGAAAAGCTGCTCTTTTATCAGAATATCAATAAGACAGATGTACAGAATCTATCTGCATTTCTGGTGGCTAAGGATCTGAACTTTCACCTTTTTAAACCAGTGCCTGAGAATTACAAATGCTGGTATCACCGGGGAAGTGTTGTCTGTTCTGAATTTGAACGATATTTTTATTTTCACCAGGCGCATGCTGAAGAACTGCAGGGCGATCAGGGTCCTGATTCGGAAGCCTGCCAGTTTTTAGTTGTATTTTCCAATATACAGGATCGTTTTCATTCGTTGAAAGATGAAATTCAAGCGAATTTTCCGGCGGTAAAAGTTGTCAGAACCAGTTCACCCTTGGAAACTGAATATACATGGATGGAAATATTTCACCATTCGGTATCCAAAGGCAATGGCGTGAAATTTCTATGTGATCGCTTGCAGATTGGGCATGAATACACCCTGGGAATCGGGAATGATTTCAATGACCTGGATTTGCTTGAATTTACCCGCTATTCCTACATGGTTGACAACGGTCCGGCGGAACTGAAAGAGCGGTTTCTATCCACCCGATCGAATGAAGAAAGCGCTTTTGCAATGGCCGTGGCCAATCACCTTGGATAGGATCAGTGATGGTCGTGTTGGAGCAATTTTTCAGCGATCAGCAACTGATCGGGTTTCCCCAAATCCATCCAGGTGGTTGAAGTGTCGATGAAGCCATGAATCGAATGGGTCATTGCAAGTCGAAGGTAAAGATCCATGATGGAGAATTTTCCTTTCTCTGAAATCAGGCTGAATATTTCAGGTTGTACGATTTGAATGCCGCTAAAAGCATAGGGAAGGGCCGAAGTAAATGCATCAGGGCGGCATATTTTGGTTTCACCATTGCTGAAGTTTTTCCATCCTGCAAGCTGAAGTTGGGGGTCGAACATTAAATACCGGGAAGTTTCTCTTTGCCTGACCACCAGGGTGGCCAGTGAACCTGTGGTTCGATGATAATTTTCAAGAGCGTTCAGATCAAGATTGCTGATCACATCTACATTGTAAATCAAGATGGGTTCATTTCCAGTCAAAAAGACTTCTGCTTTTTTTAAACCGCCGCCTGTATCGAGCAGTTCCTCCCTTTCATCAGAAAGGTGAATCTGCAGGCCGGGAAAGGGATGGTTTTCCAGAAAGGCAATAATCTGATCGGCAAAATGAAATACATTGACCGTTATATCGGTAATCTGGTGCATGGCCAATTTTTCAATTGCATATTGCAGCAGGGGTTTCCCGGCAAGTTGAACCAGTGCTTTTGGTTTATCTGAGGTATGTTCTTTCAGTCGGGTTCCAAGGCCTGCGGCAAAAATGAGTGCTTTCACAGTTTTTTGTTTTGAATGCTTCAAAAATAGGTATATTGTCATTCCAATTTAGATTCCAAATCAACTATTTTTAATGAATCAATTCGGATTGGGATTGAAATTGAGAAATTAATCCATTGACAGGTTAAACTTTTTGAAGCGAAAGCAGTCAATGTATCAATAAACGATTAAATCAAGAATTAAAACAACAAACGATGAAAAAAATAAGCTTATTGATGGTAATGTTTCTGATTTTATCAGGAATTACTTTCGCCCAGGAACGCGGTGGTGGTGAACGCCCTTCAAGGACGGCTCCACAAGGTGCCCCGGGTAATCGGGGTGACCGGGAACGAATGACTCCAGAACAAAGAATTCAACGTCAGACTCAGCAATTGGTTGAGGAATTGAAATTGAACAAGGATCAGGAGCAGAAAGTGACGGCGATCAATAAAAAGTACAGTGAAAAGCAAACTTTCGATTGGTCAAAAATGCGGGATGCCAGCGATGATGAGCGGGCGAAAATGCGGGAATCGATGATGAAGATTCAGGCTGATAAGGACAAGGAGATAAAAACGATTCTGACGGCTGATCAGGTCAAGTTATATGATGAGATGCTGAAAAAACGCGCAGAAGCAAGGAAAAATGGACAAGGCCGCCAGTGGGGACAAGGCGGCGGAGGTCGATAATTAAGTAATGTTTGATTATTGAAAAAAGGGGCTAATTGCCCCTTTTTTATTTGTAAAGATCATTTTTCAGTGCCAGCATTTTGATGGCTGTAACAGCTGCCTCATCGCCTTTATTGCCAAGTTTGCCTCCCGCCCGGTCAAGGGCCTGTTGCTGGTTGTCGGTGGTCAGCAACCCGAAGATAAACGGCTTGTTGTATTTAATATTCAAATTGGTGATGCCTTGGGTTACACCCTGGCAGATGAAATCAAAATGGCGGGTTTCCCCCTGAATCACACAACCCAGGATGATAATTGCATCGACCTTGGTAAATTCGGCCATGTACTGGGCTCCCAAAGTGAGCTCGAAACTTCCCGGGACATGTTTGAGAACTATGTTTTCCTCCTTCGCCCCATGCCTGATCAAGGTGTCAAGAGCGCCTTGTGCCAAAGCACCAGTGATCTCGTAATTCCATTCTGCAACAACAATCCCGAATTTCATTTCTGAAGCTGAAGGGACCGAGGACAGATCATATGTGGATAAATTTTTTGTAGCCATTGGTAGTGAATTTGAAATTGGTATCAAAAATAAAAAATCCCCTGCAAGGAGGGGACTTTATTCTATATCTTAATCGAAAATTAAAGCCAGTTGAAATATTTCAAGCTCTTTGACTTTAAACTTGATTAGGCGTTCGTTTTAACTTTTAAACGGGCGATGTATTTGTCCACGTTTCTTCCTTCGTTGCTTTCTGGAAATTTCAGTTTGATTGTTTCATAAATTTTCAGTGCATCGGCTGCTTTATTGGTGCTTTCGAGTACTTCGGCTGCCTTCATCATATAGATAGGAGCGGTAAGAATGTTGTCATTCATTTTATACGCCTCAGTATATAAGGAAAGGGCTTTGTCGGTTTTGCCAAGTTCTAGCTGAGCATCTCCCTGAGCACCTACTGAGATTGGTCCTAACAAGGCATCATCGGTATCAAATTTCTTCAGATAGTCAATGGCTTTGTCAAACTGACCCATGTGTAAATAGGAAATTCCCGCATAATAATTGGCCAGGTTGCCGGCGTCCGTTGACCCGAAGTCGTCAATGATATCAAGAAACCCAAGGTTATTACCGTCCCCGTTGAGGGCCAGATTGAACGAATCTTTTTCAAAGTAGTTTTGAGCCGTGTACATTTGATCTTGCGCATTTTTGGTGCGTGGCTCAAGGTAAAACTTGTTTAAAGCAAGATAACCTACGGCTACTACTACAATTGCCCCAATAACAATGGAGATCAGTTTCTGATTGGATTCGAGAAATTGCTCTGTTTTGGTTAACGCGCTTTCTACTTCGGTTAAATTATCTACCTGATTGTGTTTTTTGTCTTTTGTCATGTCTAAGGTCTATTTTCAAAAATCGTGAGGCAAAAATATATTATTTTCAAAAATAAATGGTTGTTTTTTAATTTAAAATTGAATATTAATCAACAGTTGGATGTTAATCTCTCTGGGATCGATTATTTTTGACAGATTCCGAAGGAGAATTTGTAGTTTTGTGGGGTAAAAATAGGCTGAAAATATGTACATCCAAGAATTGTCACTGGTTAACTTTAAAAACTTCGAACATGCTGAATTTAAGTTTACAGATGGCTTAAATTGCTTTATTGGCAACAACGGAGCCGGGAAAACCAATTTGATGGATGCCATTTATTATTTGTCGTTCTGTAAAAGCTTCCTAAATCCGGTAGATGCGCAGAATATCAGGTTTGATCAGGATTTTTTCATGGTTCAGGGAAAATACTCACGCCTCGACTCGGAAGAGACCATTTATTGCGGGCTGAAGAGGAACCAAAAGAAAACATTTAAGCGGAATCAGAAGGAGTACAAGAAGTTGTCGGAGCACATCGGTCTGATACCCGTAATCATCGTAACTCCCCTCGATACCAACCTGATTTCAGGGGGCAGCGAAGAGCGGCGAAGGTTTATTGATTCGGTAATCTCTCAGTATGATGCGGTGTACCTCGATAGCCTGATCCGCTATAACAGGGCTTTACAGCAGCGCAATAATCTTCTGAAACAGTTTGCTGCCAGAACTTCTTTTGATACGGAATTAATCGAAATATGGGATGATCAGTTGGTCAAATATGGACAACTGATACATGCGGGGCGTATGAATTTTATAGAGAATCTGAAACCTGTTTTTCAGCAATATTACCAGTTGATATCAGGTGGAAAGGAATTGGTTGGTCTAAAGCTGCAGTCGGATTTGCTATCAAATGATTTTGCACAACTTTTAAAAGATACCATCAGTCGTGACCGCATGTTGCAATACACTTCAGCTGGGATACACAAAGATGATTTTGAGTTTGAACTGGCTAATTATCCAATCAAGAAATTTGGATCTCAGGGTCAGAAAAAAACCTACCTTGTGGCATTAAAATTGGCACAGTTTGATTTTATGAAGGAGATTTCGGGATTGACCCCTATTTTGTTGCTCGATGATATTTTCGATAAACTGGACAAGAATCGGGTGGAGCAAATTGTGAAATTGGTGGCAGATGATCATTTTGGCCAGATTTTTATAACAGATACCAACCGTGAGCATCTCGATGTGATGATTGCTCGTTTGGATACTGAATTCAGGATTTTTACCATTAGCGAAGGACAGGTAAATAATTAACAGGCAATGAGAAAAAGTAAGACAGAAAGTATCAGTGATGTTTTAAGAAGTTATACCAGGGAAAATAATCTGGACCGTAAACTCAATGAACTGGATCTGATCAAATCGTGGGAAACAGTCATGGGAAAAACGGTGGCCCGCTATACCGGCAACGTCTACATTCAAAATAGTACGCTCTTTGTTGAAACGACTTCACCCATTGTCAGGAATGAATTGCTGATGATGAGAGAAGAAATTCGTGTACGCCTCAACGAAGTTGCTGGTGAGGAACTTGTCAAGACGATCATCTTCAGATAGATTCCAGAAGCCAGATTCTTGATCCTTGGTCTAACATTGTTTAAATCGATGGACGAATTAAAACCGCTCTGTTTTCGAAAAGAAGAAATTTCCTTCGATAAAGGCATTTTCATCGCTGTCAGATCCATGAACGGCATTTCGTGACATGGATTCAGCAAAAAGTTTCCTTATAGTACCTTCTGCAGCCTTTGCCGGATCAGTGGCCCCGATGAGTTTCCTGAAATCTTCAACCGCATTTTCTTTTTCCAGAATGGCAGCTACAATCGGACCAGAACTCATAAAAGATGTTAAATCTTCAAAAAAGGATTTATCGGCATGCACGGCATAAAATTCACCAGCCTGTAGCTTGGTTAAATGCGTGAATTTCATCGCCTTTATCCGGAATCCTGCTTCGTTGATTAATTTTAAAACCGCACCAATATTATTTTTACTGACTGTTTCGGGTTTTATCATTGTAAATGTCTGGTTGCCTGTCATATAGATGATTTATTTGTGCGTTGATTGAATGAACACAAGTTAGGCAAATTACTTTTGATAAATCGTCTCAGTCGGCATTATTTTTATATTTGTACTTTATTTTAAAATAGGATAATTGAAAAGAGTTGATATAGAATTAATTAATCAATTGGAGCAACTGATCAAATCAAGTGCTAAATCCATTGTATTGGTGCCTCATATGCATCCTGACGGCGATGCAATGGGTTCAGTCCTTGGATTGTGGAGGGTTTTGCTCAATTCGGGCCTGAAAGTGAAAGTAGTGAGTCCAACCAAATATCCGGAGTTTTACCACTGGATGGATGGTCATGAACAGGTGATTATCTTCAGCCATCATCCCAAACAGGCCGCCCGCGCATTGGACGAATCAGATCTATTGATTTGCATGGATTTTAATCAGCTTTCGCGCCTTGGAGACATGAAATCGCTGGTTGAAAATTATAAGGGAAAAACGGTCTTGATTGATCATCATCCATATCCGGGCAATTTCACCGACCTGGTCATTTCTGACGTTACCTGCAGTTCGACAGCTGAACTGATGTTTTCCATGTTGCAATCGACCTCATTTGCCTCCTTTGTTGACAGGAATGCCGCTACTTCTTTTTTTACAGGAATAATGACCGATACCGGCTCATTTGATTTCAATGTATCAGATCCCCGGACTTTTGAAACAGTGGCCCAGCTTACGCGCCTGGGAATTGATCAGTTGGATATTCATTCCAGAGTCTATGACAATTATTCCGCTGACCGTATGCGATTATTGGGATTTTGCCTCAGCAACCGGATGACTGTTTATCCTGAGTACCATGCAGCTTCGATGTATATCACGCTGGAAGATCAGAAGGCATTTAATTTTATAACCGGTGATAATGAAGGATTTGTAAATATACCTTTGTCAATCAAGGGAGTGATATTCAGTGCCCTTTTTACCGAAAAGGATAAATACACCAAAGTATCATTCAGATCTAAAGGTGAATTTGCTGTCAATGAGGTCTCTGAAAAATATTTTAATGGTGGTGGTCATCGCAACGCAGCCGGAGGAGAGTTAAATGCATCTATACATGAAACAATCGCCCAATTTGAGAAGGTGTTGCCTGAATTTGAAGAGAAAATTAAACAATCAGTAAATAAATAACAATGAAAAAATTAAATGGTATTTTGAAGCTTGGTGTATTTGCCCTTTTTGTAGTACTCATGGCTTCCTGTAAAAAGGATGAAGATCCATATGCGGCCTATACTCCTGCCAGGGAAGCTGCCTTGATAAAAGAATGGAAGGCAGGCATGAAATTGGAGAAATTGCAACTGGATTCTACTTCCACAGGTATTTATTACATTGCCGATACCGTCAAAGTTGGTTCCGGTCCAACGGTTAAGGCAGGAAATACCGTGACGGTGAAATATACTGGTATGTTCCTGGATGGCACCGTTTTTGATGCTTCTGCCAATCACAGTGCAGCCGGAACGATGACCTATGTGCACAAAACAAACCGCATGATCCAAGGCTGGGAAGAAGGGATTGAAGCCTTGAGTAAGGGAGCCAGTGCCGCCTTTTTGATTCCATCGGCCAAGGCATACGGTGTGGAGGGGAATAAACCGATCATACCGCCAAACGAACCGTTAATTTTTATTATTGAAGTGGTTGACATTAAATAGAAACTGGTTCAAAATTCGTACTTTCGCAAAAAAATAAAGTTATGAAACAAATATTGTATGTGCTCGGATTAGCTATTTTGCTCACGGGAATTTTCACCTCCTGTAAGGAAGATTCACTGAAAGCCTGGCACCAGGATGAGGTGAATGCACTTGATAAGTATGTAAAAGAAAATAATCTGACTAGAGACGCTTCCGGAATTTACTTTAAACTCCTGGAACGCAGTGCTGATACTACCAAGATTCGGCCTAATTTTAAAGTCATGCTTTATTATACAATCACTTTGATGGATAGTACAATCATTTTCTCAACAGGGGATGAAGCCGGGCATAATTATGAAGCCGACGCATTTTATGTGGATGTAAGCAATACGGTCGTGAATCAAAGTTACGTGCAGCAAATCGCTGGAATGCACCTTGGCTTAAAGAAAATGCATATTGGCGACCGGGCTTTTTTTGTGATTCCTTCCGAACTGGCCTTTAAAGCCGTTGATTATTCATCAACCCTCGGGATACCACGATTTTCAACCCTGCTTGTAACTGTATTTGCACAAAAAGGCTATACGCCCGAACAATGGTATTAAGATAATGTAATCCAGATATTCCCGCGTTGACCTGACGGTTTTGCGCGGGATTTTTTATTTATAAGTATGAGCAAATCGGAATTATTTAAAAAGCTCTTGCCAGGATTTATTCCACTGTTCGTCTTCATAGCCATTGACGAAATATGGGGAACCCGGGCCGGATTAATCGCCGCCCTTGTAATTGGTGTTGCCGAATTCATCTGGATATGGATCAGGGAAAAGCGGTTCGATCGGTTTGTATTACTGGATACTGGTTTGCTTTTGGTCCTTGGATCTGTTTCAATTTGGCTCAATAATGACATCTTTTTTAAGCTCAAACCCGGATTGGTTGAGTTGATCTTATGTGTCGTGCTGGCCGTTTCCGCATTTTCAAAACTGAATATTGTGGGTTTAATGACCCAGCGCTATATGAAGGATATGGAAATGAGCGAGCAACAAACAGCCCAACTTAGAAAGACTTTACAGCTGATGTTTGTGGTATTTCTGTTTCATACCATCCTTGTATTTTATGCTGCTTTTTATCTGTCCAATGAAGCGTGGGCCTTTATCAGTGGCGGATTGTTTTATATTTTGTTTGCAGCCGTTTTTGGATATGAATTTATCAGGCAAAAGCTAAAATTGCGCAACCAGGTGGTATCACCGCAAGAAGAATGGCTGCCATTGGTGAACGATCAGGGAGCAATCATCGGGCAGGCGCCTCGATCGGCCTGTCACGCGGGCACTCAGATGCTGCATCCTGTTGTTCATCTGCATGTTTTGAATCACCAGAAGCATATTTATTTACAGAAGCGGCCCATGAATAAGATGGTGCAGCCCGGTAAATGGGATACTGCTGTTGGCGGTCATATTTCGGTGGGCGAAACACTCGAGACTGCCCTGAAACGTGAAGCATGGGAAGAAATCGGGCTGACCCAATTTTCTGCAAAATTGGTAAAAACATACCGCTGGGACAGTGAAATAGAATCAGAACTGGTGTATGTATTTGTTACCAATGATTTTAAATCGATTCATTTACATTCGGACGAGGTGGTGGAAGGTCGTTTCTGGACCCCCAAGCAAATTGAATCAAACATTGGACTGGGCATTCTTACTCCTAATTTTGAACAGGAATATCAATTGCTGAAGAAACAACTTTTATGAAGGGGTTAATACTTTAATTTCCTTGGGATCAAGTACCAGTTAGCTATAACCAACTATCAATAAAAGGGATTCAATCTTTGTACGATTGAATCCCTTTTATTTGTGTCTTATCTCATCTCATGTTTCCCAAACGATTAGCTGTATCAGTCATTTTAAGTAATGAGACTTCCATGTTGAATTATCGATTCCACGAGCGATTCTAAAATCCTGACCCGAGCTTTATAACTTGTGAAACTAACCCACAATGCCCTACTTCTGGAAGCGAATTTTGAGCTGTCCGGTATATAGGTTATTCGAAGATTATTCGAAGGTTATTCGAAGGTTATTCGAAGATAGTTAGAGTGTATTCGAACAATCTTCGAATAACTTTCGAATAGTTTTCAAATAACCTTCGAATAATTATAATACTTGGTAGTTCTCCAAAAGAGGCATCGTACAGACAAATGGAAGGTGTAAGGGCACCCGAATAGAATCGAATATCCGTACACCAAAGAATAAGCCACCCATCCGACCAATGCCTGTGGGAAGAAAATAAACTTATAGGAAAAAACAATTTAGGTTAATAAAAACAAACTACGAAGTAGTAGAAACGAACTATTGTCGTATTGATAGGTTCTACGGGGAAGCTCTTTGAAACCATGAAGTGGTTGAATGTGAATAACCATGGGTGCAACCCATGGAATCTGGCAACTGCTAGATATATAGTTAGTTATCAAATTCCATGGGTTGCACCCATGGTTATTCACATTCAACCATTTCGTGGTTTTAAAGACCTTTCCTGTAGAACCTATAAATACGACATTATTTATTCGCTATTACTTATTGTAGAACTGCAATGGGACCTGGTAGGATTGACACCCCCCTAAGGTTTAAACTGGTATGCCTCTACACTGTTTGCCAAAAAGGTTGGAACCAAAACCAGGTTTTTACCCGGCACGAAATCAATGTCAGCTGTATTTTGTTTGCCAACGGTATCCAATAATTTAATGGATTCAGTACCCTTGGTGACAAAAATACGGCCTTCCCAATTCGAATAAATAAATTGACCGTTATCGAGTTTCTCCAGTCCATCAATGCCGCCACATTTGTCAACCAGCACTTTAATTTCCTTCGATTTTATGTCCGCCTGGAGAATTTGATTGGTTCCAATATATAATTTACCCTTTTCTGCCCACAATCCATTGGGGTTCTTGATTAACTTGTCTTCAGACCAAAGCTTCAGTTTCCCATCGGCAAAGGCATAAATCTTATTGTCCTGGGTATCAGAAATGAAAATGGTTCCATCTTCGCTTGCGGTCACATCATTTAGAAATTTAGCGTTCTCAACCTTGATACGGTGGTTTATTTTGGCATCTTTGATGTTGATAATCACCAGTTCATCAATGTCGGCCACGTAAAGGCTGCCCTCATAAATAGCCTGACCTTTGGGGGCATTTAAGCCGGTTACCCATTTTAGATTGTTCACCTTTCCATCTATATCAAGCACCGATATGAATCCATTTCCATCTTTCGTTGAAGGATCACCATCGATATTGGATACGTAAATTTTATTTGACTTTGCATCAAATAAAGTTGACTCGGGAGTTTTTATACCAGCGGTCGTTGTCCATACTTTGGTAAGGCTCTGAGCTGAAGAGGATAGTCCTAATCCGAGCAAAATGTACAATACATAGATTCCAGTTTTCATGATGAGTTATTTTAATTGATTTGAAAGTCAGAACTTATGAGAATTAATCCATAAAATAATCCCGAAAATTCCTTCAAGAAATCGTTGAATAGGGACAGATTGTATGATTTTCATTGCGATTAAATTATTAATTTTGAATTTAATATGTGTTAAACAATTTACCTTCAAATAAGTTATTAAGTTACATAAAAAATCTGAACAATGAAGTTTATTCTTTCGTGTTTATTGACCTTACTCATTGCCGGGATGCCTGTGGTAGCGGCAAAACATATACTTTATGTTGGTACCTATACAAAAGGTCAGACAGATGGAATTTTCGTTTATTCGTTCAACGATCACTCGGGGAAATTAGTTGATTTGAAAATGCCTGCAGTGAGTAATAATCCTTCGTTTTTAACCATCTCGGCCAATAAAAAATATTTATATGCCACCAATGAACTTGATAACCTGGACGCCAATCAAAGTGGAGGAGTTTCATCTTTCAGGATTGAAAAAGAAGGCCAGCTTACTTTTATAAACCAGGCGCTCACCGAGGGGGCCAATCCTTGTCATGTCAGTCTTTCTCCGGATGGGAAAAAACTGGTGGCATCCAATTACAGTGGAGGGAGTATTTCGCTGTTCAATATAATGCCCAATGGGGGCGTGTCTGAACTGATGCAGAAAATTCAACATGTGGGAAGTGGCCCAGTTCGAAACCGCCAGGCTGAACCTCATGCACACTCTACACGGTTCGATCAAAAGGGAAAGGTATTGTTTGCAGCCGATTTGGGTATTGATGAATTGAAGATTTACCAGGTTGGAAGCGGCAACAGCCCGCTGTCTCCCAATGTACAGCCTTTTGTGAAAATGGCTCCTGGTTCGGGCCCTCGTCATTTTGAATTCTCGGCCGATGGGAATTTCATCTATGTCATCAACGAATTAAATTCTACGATCACCGTTTTGATCAAATATGGTGGTGTTTGGAAAGAAATTCAGAGTATCAAAACACTTCCAAAAGATTTTACCGGAGAAAGCTGGTGCGCCGACATTCATTTATCGGACAATGCACGATTTATTTACGGCTCAAACAGGGGCCATAACAGCATCACGGTTTTTAATCGTAATCTAATCAGCGGAAAGCTTGAATTGATTCAAACAATTTCAGTGGAAGGGAACTGGCCACGCAATTTCACCATCGATCCAACTGGAAAGTTTCTGCTGGTAGCCAATGAGCGAAGCAGTGATATCACAGTTTTTAAAATTGATGGCCCCTCTGGGAAACTAAAGTATACAGGTATAAAGATTAAAAATCAATCGCCAGTCTGTTTGCAGTTTTTGAAATAAGTTAACCTCTGATCAATCTGATAAATTCTTCCCTTGTTGCAACGCGCTCAAAAGCGCCTGTGAAGTCAGAAGTGGTGGTGGTTGAACTTTGTTTCTGCACACCGCGCATCTGCATGCATAGATGCTGGGCCTCAATAACCACCGCTACTCCAAGCGGGCTCAAAGTATTTTGAATGCACTCTTTAATTTGGGTGGTAAGCCGCTCCTGGACTTGTAACCGGCGTGCATAAGCATCAACGACCCGGGCAATTTTGCTCAGCCCGGTGATATAGCCATTGGGGATATATCCAATATGAGCTTTTCCAATGAAGGGAAGCATGTGATGTTCGCACATCGAATAGATTTCGATATCTTTTACAATCACCATCTGTCGGTAATCTTCCTTAAACATGGCCGAACGCAATATTTCCTCAGGATCCTGTTCATAACCCTGAAGCAGAAATTGCATGGATTTAGCCACTCGCTCTGGTGTTTGTTTCAGACCTTCCCGGTCTGCATTTTCACCCAGAAGTTCAAGGATTGCCTTGTAATGACCGCTTAATTTTTCAGTTGTCTCAGGATCAAATCGTTCCAGCTTCCGATAGCTTCCATCTTTCCCGTTAAGAGTAAATTCCATGGTAAATTCCTTTCTGTAAAAAAAAATGTTTTGCACACGCAACCACAAAGGTAGTATGTTCAGTCTTACATGCAGTCCGAAATGATATTTTATAATGAGAAAGGGACAAATTATTTAAACTTCGGAAGTCATTAAAATCTAAAAGGGGATTGTCATTAAGTGTGGGATTTTTTTACTTTTGCCTTGGTGTTTATATATTGTTATTTGAACAACCGGGAAACAATTTGGGCCATTCAGTAAGTTTAAGTCATCCAGTAAGTTATAAAATAGTTTTATAAATATTAAAAATTGTTAATTATTTTTTGCTCTGGCATACAATATAAGTTGGAAAATTAAGTTTGATTGAACGAAAACAATGTCTCAGAAATTAACTAACTAAATGAACTGTATTTATGATTGTAGTTACCGGAGCAGCTGGTTTTATAGGTAGTTATATTGTCGGGAAGCTCAACAGGGAGGGATTTAAGGACATTGTTTTGGTAGATAAATATGATGATCCCCTGAAGGTTCAAAATTATACGACAAAAACTTACACCGAAATTGTTGACCGTGATCAATTCTTTGATTGGTTGACCATTCACGAAAAATTCGTGCAGATTATTATTCATTTGGGTGCCAGAACCGATACTGTGGGACAAGAGCCCGAAATCTATCAAAAGCTTAATCTTGAATACTCCAAGAAGATCTGGAATGCTTGTATACAATATGGATTACCCTTGGTGTACGCTTCTTCTGCTTCCACCTATGGCGACGGACATTTGGGTTTCGATGACGATCATTCACTAATCCCGGATCTACAGCCCCTTAATCTATATGCACAATCGAAACATGATTTTGATTGTTGGGCCCTTAAACAGGTCAAACAACCCTTCTTTTGGGTAGGGCTGAAGTTCTTCAATGTTTTTGGTCCCAATGAGTACCACAAGGATCGGATGGCATCGGTTATATTTCAGGCTTTCAATACCATTTCCGAAACCGGTAGGATGGACCTCTTCCGTTCTCATCATCCTGAATATAAAGACGGTGAGCAGGCGCGCGATTTTATTTATGTGGAAGATATCGCCAAGGTTATCTTGTTTTTCATGAATCACCGCAAAGATTCGGGAATATATAATGTAGGTACAGGCAAAGCTTCTACTTATTTACGTCTTACAAAGGCTGTATTTAAATCCATGAAGCTGGATGAAAAAATTGGGTTCGTTGATACCCCTGATGATTTGCGGGGAAAATATCAATATTATACTTGTGCCAATATTCAAAAACTAAAAAGCATCGGTTATAATTTGCCGTTTTTCAGCCTGGAAGATGGAATTGACGATTATGTCACTCATTATCTGATACCACGAATCGGTTACTAACAATCTATTGTTTACTCTACATCGGGCGATTACTTGTCTAAATTCTTATGAAAAATAATCTGATTATCTGATAATCATTGATTTAGCGTTTCAACATTAAACTTTGTAAAGAAAGATAGACTTTAATGCTTGATATTCTGTGTTCATTGTTATTTTTGGCCTCAAATTGAAAATAGTAAATTAAAACCGAATTGATGAACCAGATTGTAGAGAAGGTTCTTTTTTCCGAAAAAGTAGCCAAGTTTGTTGTTGATGCTCCGCGGATTGCACGTTCACGGAAGCCTGGTCATTTTGTGATTTTGCGTGTGGACAAAAAAGGGGAGCGCATTCCTCTTACCATTGCAGGTGCTGATCCTGTAAAAGGGACCATTACCTTGGTGGTTCAAAAGATGGGTGTTAGTTCCGCAAAGCTTTTTGAACTGAATGTAGGCGATGAAATTCTCGATATGGTAGGCCCGCTTGGAAAGGCAACCCACATTCATAACCCGGGTACAATCCTGGCCTGTGGCGGTGGGGTAGGAGTTGCTCCTATGTTACCCATTGTTGAAGCTTTCAAAAAAGCAGGTAGCCGTGTGATTTCTATTATTGCTGCAAGGAATAAAGACCTGATCATTTTGGAGGATGAAATCAGAAAATGGTCCGATGAAGTCATCGTGATGACCGATGATGGATCATATGGAACCAAAGGGCTGGTTACTACCGGCGCCGAGATGGTCATTCAGCGCGAGACCGTGAATGAGTGTATTGCCATTGGTCCGGCTGTGATGATGAAATTTACCTCCCTGCTCACTAAAAAATACCAGATACCAACCCAGGCCAGTTTGAATGCCATTATGGTCGATGGAACTGGAATGTGCGGTGCCTGCCGTGTCAGCGTGGGAGGGCAGACCCTTTTTACTTGTATCGATGGACCTGAGTTTGATGCTCACCAGATTGATTTCGATGAGTTAATCATGCGTCTTGGTGGATATTCAGACCAGGAAAAGATGGCCAACGAACGGTATTTGTAATTCAATTAAACACACAGAAATGTCAACAAATAAAGAATATCTTCAGGGTGAACGTGATAAGGAATGGCGTGTCAACCTGAGAAAAAGAATGCCCAGCAAGGACCGTACCAGCAAAACCAGGGTACGAATGCCGGAGATGGAACCATTTGAGCGGATCAAGTACCAGGACAGAGAAGTCAATATAGGCCTTAGCGAAGATCAGGCTTTGATGGAAGCATCAAGGTGTCTGGATTGCATCAACCCAACATGTATTGAAGGCTGTCCAGTAAGTATCAATATTCCGAAGTTTATTAAATACATTGAACAGGGCAATTTTCTTGAAGCTGCCAAAACATTGAAGGAAACCTCAGCACTGCCTGCGGTTTGTGGTCGTGTTTGCCCTCAGGAAAAGCAATGTGAAGCCAGCTGTTTCTATACACAAAAGTTGAAAAAAGATCCAGTGGCCATTGGGCATCTGGAACGTTTTGCAGCCGACTATGAACGTGAAAGCGGATTAATGTCAGTTCCTGAAGTGGCAGCTCCCAATGGCATAAAAGTAGCAGCTATTGGATCAGGGCCTGCATCCCTATCATTTGCAGGTGACATGTGTAAACTGGGTTATGATGTTACTGTTTTTGAAGCCTTACACGAAATTGGAGGCGTATTAAAATATGGAATTCCTGAATTCAGGCTTCCCAACAAAATTGTGGATGTTGAATTGACCAACCTCGAAAGTATGGGCGTCAAGTTTGTACGCAATTTTATTGTTGGCAAAACTGCTAGTTTTGATGACTTGAAAGAGGAAGGATTTGAAACCTTTTTTGTGGCCAGCGGCGCCGGTCTTCCACGGTTCATGAATATCCCAGGAGAAAATTACAATGGGATCCTTTCATCCAATGAATACCTGACCCGGGTCAACCTGATGAATGCAGCCAACGATGAATTTGACACCCCTATTATTAAAGGGAAAAATGTTGCGGTCATCGGTGGTGGAAATACGGCCATGGATTCAGTCCGCACCGCTAAGCGTCTGGGAGCTGAAAGGGCCATGATTATTTATCGTCGTTCGCGTGATGAAATGCCTGCCCGTGTCGAAGAAGTTCATCATGCTGAAGAAGAGGGCATTGAATTTATCAACCTGGCCAATCCTGTCGAATACTTTGCCGATGAAAGGGGAAAAGTGAACCGGATGCGCATTCAGCGCATGGGACTTGGCGAACCGGATGCTTCTGGTCGTCGTCGTCCAATGGTCATTGAGGGCTCCGAATACGATATCGCAGTCGATTTGGTAGTAGTGGCTGTAGGTGTTTCACCCAATCCGCTGATTCCTTCGGAAGTAAAAGAGCTGAAAGTCAGCAAATGGGGAACCATTGAAGTGAATGAGGAAACGATGCAGAGTTCAATCCCGGAGATGTTTGCAGGCGGTGACATTGTCAGAGGCGGAGCAACCGTTATTCTGGCCATGGGCGATGGTCGAAAAGCAGCTGCATCGATGCATGAATATTTGCAAAACAAACATCAGGTTAAAAATTAATTTTATCTTTAAGATCAAAACTGAGTTATGGCAAATATAACTACAAGATTCTTCGGACTCGATTTAAAAAGTCCAGTCATTGCAGCGAGCAGCAGCATGACGGGTAATAAGGAACAAATTATAAAACTGGCCGAAGCTGGTGCAGGCGCTATTGTTTTAAAATCCATATTTGAAGAAGAGATATATCATCAGTTGAAGGAAGAGCTCAGCCTACGCACTGAAATGCATTCTGATCCTGAATATCTTGATTATTTTGATTATGTGATCAAAGAAGAAAACATTCGAAAATACCTCCTCTTGATCGCTGAGGTTAAAGCCAGGACCAACGTTCCGGTGGTTGCCAGCATCAATTGCATCAGTTCAGGAGAATGGACCCTGTTTGCCCGAAAACTGCAGGAAGCCGGTGCCGATGCCCTGGAGTTGAACATGTTTGTACATCCTGCCAATATTGATAGCACTGGTGCAGCCAATGAACAGGTTTATTTCGAGACCATCAGCAAAGTTTTACAGGTGGTCAATATTCCGGTAAGTATCAAAATAAGCCATTATTTCTCCAATCTGGCTCAAATGGTGCAGAAATTGGCAATGACTGGAATTTCCGGAATTACTGTTTTTAACCGGTTTTATACCCCTGATATTGATGTGGAGAATCAAAAAATTGTTCATGCTGAAATTTTAAGTTCCGCCACTGATTACTTATTGCCTTTGAGATGGATTGGCATCTTGTCAGGTTGTGTCACTTGTGAAATGGCTGCCACGACTGGAATTCACAGCAGTGAAACTGCCTTGAAATTTTTACTTGCAGGAGCTTCAGCGGTTCAGATTGCTTCTGTTTTATACCAGGAAGGTCCGGAGGCTATTACCAGGATGAATGAGGGAATCTCGAACTGGATGGACCGCAATGGATACAGTTCGTTGTCCGATTTCAAAGGATCCTTGAGCCAATCTGCATCCGCATCACAAGCTTGGGAACGGGTTCAGTTTATGAAATACTTTGGAGAAAAAGCTTTTTAACGATAAAGTATATTTTTCCAAAATCAAAAATTTAAATCAATTGCCATTTTAGAGAATCCTCTAAAATGGCAATTGTAGTTTTTATTGGATGGATTCGAAATAATAAAACCAGAAATAATAAAATAAGTCTGCACCCCTGGCGTTTCATATTCTATGCATCGTCGACTATCAGCTAATAATCCAGAATAAATTTCATAAAGTCAGAATCCACAGAAAGGTTTTTTTAGAACAAACATTTCTCTACTTTTGAATCGAATTAATATTAGGCACAAACATGAAATTATTTATCTCAATTTGTTTTTTTGCTGTGTTCATTCTGAATGCTCAGCCTGGGTTTTCTCAGAAAGAGATCGAGATTTCGGGTAAAAAATATTTGCTTTATACCGTTAAGAAAGGTGAAACAGCCTATGGTTTGTGCCAGCAGTATAAAGTGACACAAGCTGAATTGAAAGAGGCAAATCCTGACCTGACTGCCATTTTAAAATCTGGTTCAACGGTCAAAATTCCAGTTCGGAAGGAAGGGGCGGAAATTAAACCTAAACCGATCTTAGCCACCACAGTCGCTGCTGAACCTGAATATTATTACCACAAGGTAGCCAAAAAGCAAACCATCTTTTCCATTGCCAAACAATATGGCATAACAGCCAATGAACTGATCAGGTATAATCCTGAAATCACCAATGGATTGGTGGTCGGTGTCATTTTAAAAGTTCCGGTCAAGCCAATTGAGCCAACGAATTCATCTATACAGCCCAAAATAGAGGGTGGTGGGATTAAAGCCGTGCTGCCAGATACAAAACCTGAGGTCGGATTTATAAACCATACGGTAACTGGTGGAGAAACATTGTATTCATTGGAACAGAAATATGGCGTTACGAGTGATGAGCTTATGCGCTTGAATCCTTCACTTGAAAATGGATTGCAGATTGGCGCAAGATTGAAAATTAAGCAACATAACCAACAGGTAACGACAAAAGAACAAGCCGTCTCCTCATTTGAAAAGTATAAAGTTGAAAAGGGAGAAACTCTTTTTTCATTGGCCACCCGCTTCGGTGTTGAAGTGAGTGAACTGAAAAAGGCAAATCCAACCTTGTTTGAAAGAAGCCTTGAAACGGGTGAAACTATTCTAATTCCGAAGTATTCATCTTCCACCAATAAGACAAATGCAGCGCTTGAACCTGCCACAGGAATGACTGCGGATGTTTCAAAGGATACTGTAAACGGGAATTGCAATCCCGCTTCAGGCATTGATAAACACAAATATAAGATTGGACTTTTATTGCCCTTGTATCTTTCGGGCAACGATCAGATTAATCCATCGCAGCTTAACGAGGATGCAATTCTCAAGCAAATTGATTTCAGCAAACAGCTGAATGCAGGCAATACGGATTCTGTGGCTGTCACTTCTGGGATTAACATCGATCCAAAGGCCGAGAGTTTTCTGGAATTCTATGAAGGGGTTGTCTTGGCTATTGATAGTCTTCAAAGAAAGGGGATGAACATCGAATTGTGTGTATTTGATGCCAGTAACCAGAAGATGATCAACGGATTGTTGCAATTGGATGTATTTCGTGAACTGGATTTAATTATCGGACCCATCTACCCTGAACTACAAACAAGTGTTGCTTCGTTTGCTGCCAAGAACAGGATTCCAATGGTTTCACCTTTGGCTTCTACGGGCAATTATGAAGAAAACAATCCGTATTACTTTAAAGTAAATCCATCCAAAGAATACCAGATTGAACAGACAGCCCAATACATTGCCAGGGAGTTTAAGGATAAAAACTTTATATTGTTGCCCATGACAGGCAATTCCAGTTCAACTGATGCGAGATTGGCCGAACTGGGAAAAGAGAGACTGCTCGCTGCACGTCAATCGACCAAAACTCGAAAGGATTTATTTCATGAATATAGTTTCCAGCAACAAGGTCTGAATTCAGTAAAACCTCTTATGGATGAATCAGGTGAGAATGTATTTATGATTCCTTCCGATAATGAAGCCCAGGTGAGTGTGGCAGTAACCAACCTGAACGCACTAGCCGAAAATTACAATATCGTATTGATCGGAACTTCCAATTTACCCAAACTCAAAAGTATCCAGACAGAGAATTACCACCATGTTCGGTTACGTTATTTGTCTCCTACTTTTGTAGATTATAAAAAGCCGCTGGTTCGACGTTTCATCGCTCAATACCGTGATACATTCTCAGGAGAGCCTTCCCAGTTCAGTCACCAGGGATTCGATGTTTCATTTTATTTCCTAAGTGCATTAAACCGTTTTGGGAAAGATTTCAGAAACTGCCTGCCTGAGTATCCAATGGAATTAACGCAGACGAATTTCAGCTTCAGGAGAGTGACTCCAATGGGAGGTTACATGAATCAAAGCCTGTTTGTTACCGCCTATGAGCGCAATTATGACATTGTCAATTATGACACCTTGGTTTCAGACCCCAAGTAATTTCGGTAACATTACATATAAAGATCGCTTTTTTGAAATTTAATTCACTGCTTACTACCCTTCTATTTGGAAGTTACCCTTCTGTTATTCCCTTTCTATCATCCTTACATTCCAGAGGGATTATCGGATAGGTTTCTGTGTACTTTCTGTGTGGTTTCTGTGTGGTTTCTGTGTACCTCCTGTATTGATTGTGTATTAAAACATACTCAAAATACCCAGAAAATATACTCCTAGTGATCTGATACTACGGTTGCAACAGGCAGGGGGTAAATGGATACTATAAGGAAAGTATAGCCCCCAATAGCAAATGAAAAGGCAGTAAACAGTGTCCAATACCATTTAAAAGGGTAGGGGACAGTGAATTGGGGAAGGTTGCCTGTGAAACATTTCCTGAATTCGTATTTATACAAAAAGGGCTGGTAACCACCAGCCTTTTTGTATGTAGAAGTTTTATCAAACTTTGATTAAAATAACCCTTCAATGGATAAGTATCTCTCGCCTGTATCGTATGTAAAGGTGAGTATTTTTGAACCTACGGGCAATTCGGTAATCTTTTTTGCCACAGCAGCAAAAGCAGCCCCTGATGAAATGCCTATAAATAAACCCTCTTCTTTGGCAGCTCTGCGGGTATAGTCAAAAGCTTCTTCCTTAGAAACCTGGATGACACCATCTATAAATTCAGTTTTGCAGTTTACAGGGATAAAACCTGCACCAATTCCCTGGATAGGGTGTGGTCCGGGAGCGCCTCCACTCAACACGGGTGATAATTCAGGCTCAACAGCAAAGGTTTTCAGGTTAGGGAACTTTTGTTTCAGCACTTCACTCACGCCAGAAATATGGCCCCCTGTGCCCACACCAGTAATGAGGTAATCGAATCCTTCAGGGAAATCTTCCAGAATTTCACGAGCTGTATTTTCCTTGTGTGTTTTAATGTTTGAGAAGTTGTCAAATTGAGAAGGTATCCAGGAAAGAGGCGTTGCATCAGCAATTTCATGGGCTTTGGCAATTGCACCTTTCATCCCTTGTTCACGGGGAGTAAGTACCAGTTCAGCCCCATAAGCAGTGAGAATTCTTCTGCGTTCAATACTCATTGATTCAGGCATTACCAAAATCAATTTGTACTTTTTAACGGCAGCAACGATGGCTAAACCAATTCCTGTATTTCCTGAGGTCGGTTCAATCAATACACTTCCCGGTTTGAGGATTCCTTGGGCTTCCGCATCCTCGACCATCGACAGTGCGATACGGTCTTTGATGCTGCCACCAGGATTGGCTTTTTCAAGTTTTACATACACTTCGTATCCGGAAGGATACAGGTTGTTTACACGAACCAGTGGGCTATTGCCAATGGTTTCCAAAATGTTGTTTACTTTCATATTATTAATTGATTTTTAGATTCATTTAATATTCGTTGTTGATGGTTATGCTTTTTTTGCAATGGTGTCTCTTTTAGCGTGTTTCATATTGTTGCTATTTAAAGGTTTAAAACAAAAAAAGCCTTCCGGTGTTCGGAAGGCTTCGATTTATTTATCATTTATTTTTATTGATTCACATATATATCGAATACATTCCTTCTCCTGACAGTTTATAACAGCAGCACATATACATGTATGAGAAATTTGTAGCCATTGATTCGTTGTTTGATACAAGTATAAGAATAAAAATCAAATAAGATACCAATAGGTCTTTATTTTAGTTTTTATAGAACAACCATTTAACAATTTCTTTA
>DASXUZ010000045.1:0-23926 GCA_036504555.1 Prolixibacteraceae bacterium
CTTTTTTGGCGGCTTGTTTGACGGCAATCGAAAGGAAAGGAATTCCTTCACCATAGGCCAATTGCCTGGCGTAGTAGTCAGAAGTGACTGTTGCCAGTTCTCCTTCAAGGCGTTTGGGGAATTTCTGGTCAGCCTGCAAAACCTGGATCAGTTCATAGGCTTCCACATAACGTTCCAGTTCAGTGTAACAGCGGATCAACCAGATATTGGCCGTGTACCTGGAGGGATCGTTCTCGAATTTGCGCACAACGTAGTTGAAATTCTCGATGGCCGACATGAAATTGTGCTGATAGAAATAGGCTTTGCCCATCAAAACATAGGCATCATCAACCCAATTATTGAATTCATCCTGGCTGACAAATTTGATATACGATTTGCTTTTGTTCTTTTTACGCTTTGGTTTTTTTGTGATCGAGTGTGATTGAATCAGTTTAGAGCCTTTCACTACCGCATTGTCCATGTCCGAAGAGGCTGCAGTGGCAGTTGTGGGATTGCTCGATTTAAACAGGGGTAAAACTTTGGAATAGTCATCCTCGACCGAACTGTTGATCTTATCAACCCCTGCGCGAAGACTCTCCTTTCCGTTGAAGTATACATTGTAGTGAGACGTCAGATTGTTGTACGCGCGCGACACTGCCGTATTCTTTTCTGTGGAACAACCTGCCAGAAAAGACAGCACCAAAATGAAAAATATGCGATATGAAAACCGTTTGACCAATAGATGAATTTTATTGACTTTAGGATAAACTGCCAATTTGGAATAATATTGTATAAAACTACATGTAAAATGCAGGTTTCACAAATTAATTGGCTCTCAATTTATCCCTGCAATATTACAAACTTTCGAATGAATTACCCAAAGGAACTCGTAAGGTAAGAAACTTAATTGATTCAATGATTCAAGTGAATGATTCAAGCCCGCGATCCATCGCTTTCCATGTCCCTGATCTGGTTGATAAGGAGGCCTGTCAGCCTGTGGGTTGCAGGCTTGTAACTATTTGTCTGATGGCCTGAAAATAAAATGAATAAAGGTGCAACTAAAAAGGATTTGGTGTGTTCAGACATCAGTATAACTTAATGATCAATTCATCGTAGAACGGGAAATATTTATTGTATAATATTTGAATGTTTTAATCAGGAAGAGCCCATACAATGTTTAAAACTGAAAAATTAACCAGTCACCATAGGACCGAACGATCGGTTGCAAAATACAACTTTGGTATCTCACTTAGTGGAGGAGGTGCCCGTGGAATTCTTCACATTGGCGTTCTGGAAGCATTACTCAAGCAAGGCCTCCGGCCTGAAATCGTTTCAGGAACCAGCATTGGTGCCATTGTAGGAGTATTGTATGCCGCGGGTGTTGAACCGATGCAGATCCTTGAGATCGTGAAGTCGGGTAAAATGTATAAAATGATCAAATGGAAAGTCCCCTCAAGCGGGCTGCTGGATTTAAACAAAGTGCTGTCGGTCCTGCAAAAATACATTCCCGAGGATGATTTTGCTGCTTTGAAAATGCCTTTTTGCTGTTCGGTGACCAATCTGAATTCCGGACATTCGGAAACCAAGAGTTCAGGAAAGCTTTTCCAGTGGGTATTGGCCTCTGCCTCCATCCCACTTATTTTTGAACCTCAGATCATTGATGGCAATACCTATGTGGATGGAGGGCTGCTCAACAATCTGCCTGCTCAATGTATTCGCGACCAATGTCGGTTTCTTCTCGGTGTTAATGTCAATCACAATGGGCCGGAGGAAAATATTTCAGGCTTTAAGGCCATAGCTGAACGCACATTCCGGCTGGTGATGGCCAAAAATGTCCATGAAAGCTTTGCCATTTGCGATTTTGTCATCAATCCTCCCCAAACCAGGTTGTTTAGTATTTTCGATTTCGGCCGCGCCAACGAGATATTCAGGATTGGTTTTGAAGAAACAGAACGGCGAATGGCCGAATTATATGAAATTATTGCCCATAGAAACCTACAGCTTGAAAAATAAGGGCAATAAACAAAAAATGAGATCGTTTTTAACTAAAAATTTGGAAAAATCCCTTATATTTATTCATAATTTAAAATTATATCCCATGAAAAGATTACTATTTATTTTATCCATCGTTGTCTTGACCTCTTGTGGACAACACAAAAAGGAAATTGCCCGCATGCAGGCCAAGCAGGACAGCATTGCACAGTTGGCAGTGCAAAAAGATGCCTCTATTTTAGAGTTTATGGCAGCAATGAATGAAATTCAGTCAAACCTGGATTCAATTAAAACAATTGAAAAAATTGTTTCTGTTCAATCTAGCTCTGGTTCAGAAATGAAACCCGATGCCAAGAAAAGAATCATTGCAGAAATTGCAGAAATCACCAGTCTGCTTGAGAAAAACAAGGAGCTGGCAAAATCTCTTCAGGGAAAACTTCGCAGTTCGAACTTGAAAATTGCTGAATTCGAAAAAATGGTTGCTCAACTCAACAAACAAATGGCCGAAAAAGACACCGCCATTTCGGATTTGACCAAGAAACTTGAAAACCTGCACATTGATGTGGCCAGTCTGAATCAGAAAATTGAAACCATTACGGCTGAAAGCGAACAAACGATCAAAGAAAAGAATCAAGCCATTGATGAGCAAACCATTGCCATGAATACAGCTTACTATGCTTTCGGAACCAAGAAAGAATTGGTTGAAAAGAATGTCATTGAAAAAGAAGGGGGCGTTTTGGGTTTAGGTAAAACCATTAAAATGAAAAAGAACTTCAACCGCGACTATTTCATGAAAATTGATATTCGTGAATTCAAAGAATTGCCCTTGAATGCAAAAAAGGCCCAGGTGGTAACTGTCCATCCTGCAGGTTCATACCACATTACCGGCGTCAAGAAAGCTGAAAGCCTGGTAATCGATCAGCCGGAAGAATTCTGGAAAGCTTCTAAATATTTGCTGGTAGTAGTAGATTAATTTATTGGTTGGCCCCTTTAAAAGGAGCGATAACGATAAAAAAGAGACTTCGTTTTGCGAAGCCTCTTTTTTATTATAGTGCAATTATCCAGCTGATTACCGGTTAAATTTCAATCGTTTTCCTCTGATTCCTTCCACGACTTTCCCATTGGTATAAACCAACTGACCATTGACCCAGGTGTTTGTAACACGATGCGAAAATTCCATGCCATCGAACGGCGACCATCCACATTTGTAAAGAATATTTTCAGGTGAAACTACCCAGGATTGAGACTGATCCACCAGCACCAGATCGGCATAATATCCTTCGCGAATATAACCACGACGGTCAATGCGGAACAAGTCAGCCGGTGCATGACACATCTTTTCAATCACTCTCTCAACGCTTATCTGTCCTTTTTTGCTCATCTCAAGCATGGCCGTCAGCGAATGTTGTACCAAGGGACCTCCTGAAGGTGCTTTAAAATAGGTATTGGTCTTTTCCTCAAGGGTATGCGGGGCATGATCTGTTGCCACGACATCAATTTTATCAGCCAGCAATGCTTCCCAGAGTGCCGCTTTATCGGCAGCCGATTTGATGGCCGGGTTCCATTTAATGTGGGTTCCGTAGGCAATGTAGTCATGCTCATCAAACCACAAATGATGCACGCAAACCTCAGCGGTAATGTGTTTCGTATCTACCGGACCTGAACTGAACAGTTTCATTTCATCAGCCGTTGAAAGGTGCAACACATGCAGCCGGGTGCCGAATCTGGAAGCCAGCTCAATGGCTTTGGCAGTTGATTTATAACACGCTTCGGCACTTCGTATTTTTGGGTGCGCCGACATCGGAACATGCTCGCCATATTTTTCCCGGTAGATGGCCGTGTTTCTGATGATCGTCGGTTCGTCTTCGCAGTGGGTGGCAACCAGCAGTTTGGTATTCCTGAAAATTTCAGACAGTATATTTTCATCGTCCACCAGCATATTCCCGGTGGAGGATCCCATGAACACTTTTATTCCGCAAACATCAGTCCCATTGGTTTTTATCACCTCCTCCAGGTTATCGTTGGTGGCACCCATGTAAAATGAATAGTTGGCAGCCGAGACTTCAGCGGCACGCTCATATTTCTGTTCGAGCAATTGCTGGGTCACTGCCTGGGGGTTGGTATTGGGCATTTCCATGTATGAAGTCATCCCACCGGCCACAGCAGCCCGCGATTCGGTGGCAATTTCGCCTTTGTGTGTAAGCCCTGGCTCACGAAAATGGACCTGGTCATCAATGACACCCGGCACAAGGTATTTCCCCTGGGCATCAATGACGGTGGCTCCCTGTGAGATCTCAGCCGGAATGTCCTGACCGGTAATTATTTGGGTGATAAATTCGCCGTCGATCAGCACTGCCCCGCTGAAAATCCTGCCTTCATTGACGATCTGTGCATTTATAATAAGTGTCTTCATATTTTGTGGATTTAACTTCAGCCTTCGGGCAATCAAAAATACTGAATATATGGAAAAGTTTAAAGTTTAAAGTTCAAGGTTTCAAGTTGGGTGCTGAAATGGATATAACTTCAAAAGAAAGGAAGTCTTCGATCGGCACGCAACTTGAAACTTTGAACTTGAAACTTTGAACTCTTAAATCGGCACGCAACTTTGAACTTTAAACTTTAAACTTTGAACTCATAAAGTTCAAACCCGAACCTCATCCATTTTTTCGTACCTGGTAAACCAGCTTCTGATCTTCATCTTCAGCACTCCCCAAAGGGCTTCGTTGAATATCCCCCCGCTCATCTTGGAGCTCCCTTCCTGCCGGTCGGTAAAAATGATCGGAACTTCAACGATCTTAAATCCATGCTTCCAGGTTTTAAATTTCATTTCAATCTGAAATCCATATCCTTTCAGGCGGATATTGTCGAAATCGATCGTTTCCAGTACTTTACGGTGGTAGCATTTAAATCCGGCAGTGGTATCCATGATTTTCATCCCCGTAATGGTCCGCACATAAACAGAAGCCAGATACGACATGATGACCCTGCCAAGGGGCCAGTTGATCACATTGATGCCGGTAATATAGCGAGACCCGATCGACAGGCTGGCCTTTTGCTGTACACAGGCTGCATACAAGCGTTCCAAATCTTCAGGATTGTGCGAAAAGTCGCAATCCATTTCAAATATATAATCATACGGACGCTCCAGGGCCCAATGAAATCCTGCCAGGTATGCTTTACCAAGCCCTTGCTTTCCTGCTCGCTGAAGCATGTGAAGTCGGTCAGGAAATTCAGGGAAAAGTCGTTGCACGATGGCAGCCGTTCCATCTGGCGAATTATCGTCAATAATCAGCACATGGAAAGGTGTTTTCAATGAAAAGACCTTCCGAATCATTCGCTCAACGTTTTCTTTTTCGTTGTATGTTGGAATTAAAACCAGATTTTGATGCACGCTTTTTATTTTATTTCACCACGAAAATAAGTTTTTTTATTGATTGCTGGAACTTGTTGTAAATGTTTAACAATTATTAGCGCTTTGGAAAGGATTTTTAAGGAAAAGTAGCCAAAAATTCTTCTTATAGTTTGCAAACTTTTATCTTTAAGCCTTGAAGCGATTAACTTGTATAACTATGAAACAATTGACCATCCTGGTGCTGGCACTTTCCTTGTCGTGGGTGAGCGTTTATGGGCAGAGAAAGAAAAACAACCTGCTTACTTTGTCGGCTCCTGCCGGCAACCTGGTGACTTCAATTGATCGTTCAGGAACGACAATCATCCCCAATGGGCGGTTGGTGACTCCATACGGAAAATCAATCCAGGTGGCTCCCCATCCCTTCGGGCTGGTGCTCAGTGCCGATGGAACAGTGGCCGTAACAGCCAATTCCGGGATAGCGCCGATTTCGATCTCCATCATCAAAAACCTCCAGTCCAATGACCCATCAGTCCAACAGGTTCCTCCGGGGGCTCAAACCGATGATGGGGTCCTTGCTTCGGTTTTTATGGGCCTGGCCATTTCTCCAGACAACAAGATTGTATACGTAGCCGGGGGCCAGCAAAACAAGATTTACCTGTTTTCGATCGATACCGGAGCCCGGCTCGATTCGGTTGACTGTTCCGTTTCAGAAAACGGGGAACCTGCTCCCGATGGATACATCGGCGATATGACCCTGAGCAAGGATGGCCGTTACCTCTATGCCGTTGACCAGATGCGCTTTCGGATGATCGTTGTTGATACCCGTCAGAAGAAAATCATATCAAGTGTAAAAACAGGGCGCTATCCTTTTGGAATCGTGCTTTCACCCAATGGGGACAAGGTATATGTGGCCAATGTGGGAATGTTTGAGTACAGCAAGATTGGTCACATTGAAGCTGATCGGGATCACAAAGGGGCATTGGACTTTCCTCCCTTTGGCTTTGGCTCCGAGGAAATGAAAAAAGGCATGCGGATTGACTCCCTGGAGATCCCGGGCCTTGGCGAACCCAATGTTCCCGAATCTTTTTCCGTGTGGGCGTTTTCAATAAAAGATCCTTCCCGGCCCGAAGTCAAGGCCAAAATAAAGACTGGCGCACTGGTCGGTGAGACCATTGAAGGGATTCCCGCTGTTGGTGGAGCAAGTCCCAATTCACTGGCTGTGACCGATCAATATGTATTTGTCAGCAATGGAACCAATGACAATATTTCGGTCATTGATATCAGGCACGATACCATTGCCGCCCAGATTTCCCTCAAATTACACCAGGCAGTGAGCCACTTCCGGGGTGTCATTCCTTTCGGGCTGACCGTTTCACCTGACCAGAAAAGATTGTATGTGGCCGAATCAGGCATCAACGCAGTGGGAGTGATCGATATTCCCACCCTGAAAGTAAAGGGTCATATCCCTTCAGGTTGGTTTCCTTCAAAACTCAAAGTGACCCCTGATGGAAAAACCCTGGTGGTAAGCAATGCCAAAGGTTTTGGAAGCGGACCAAACGGGGGTCAAACATTTAAGGAAGCAGCAGAAGGCAGCTACATCGGCAATTTAATGAAAGGGAGCGTTTCGGTGATGCCCATCCCGGGCGATATAGAGCTGGCGGGTCTGACCCAACAGGTGATCTGCAACAATTACCTGATAGAAGATTACCGGAAAGTAGCCAAAAAAAGAGGCAATAACCCGGTTCCTGTCTATGGCGGAGAAAAAGAGTCACCCATCAAATACCTGGTTTTTATTTCGAAAGAAAACCGCACCTACGATGAGATCTTCGGGCAAATGAAAAACGGAAATGGCGATCCTACTATTGCCCGGTATGGCAGGAATGCCAGTTTTACCAACCGCCAGCATTCGCTTTCGGTTGACAATACCACGGTAATGCCCAATCACCTGAAACTGGCTACTGAATTCGCCATTTCCGATAACTTCTATGTCGATGCCGATGTTTCGGCCGACGGCCATCGCTGGCTGGTCAATACCTATCCCAATGAGTGGGTCGAATCGGCTGTCCCGGCCAGTTATGGAGGCAACCGGTCCTACAACCCACGGTCAAAAGCTCCCGGAAGCCTTGCCATGACCGGATCGGCAGGGGCTATCTTTCCTGAGGACTACAATGAAGCCGGTTCGATGTGGGACCACCTGGAACGAAACAAGGTTGAATTTTATAACTTCGGCTTTGGAACCATGTTCGAGCCTTCGCTTTACGAGGATACTTATAAGTATACCGGGGTCAAACACTATGTGAATTTCCCACTTCCATTGCCCATGTTCTCGCGCACTTCCAAAACCTACGCTACTTTTAACATGGCCATTCCCGACCAGTTCCGCATCAATCAGTTCATCAGGGAATGTGATGAGAAATGGATAAAACCCGGACTTCCATTGCCTTCCATGCTCACAGTAATTATTCCCAACGATCATGGGGCAGACGAACGCCCCAAGGCCGGTTACCCGTTCAGGGAAAGCTACATGGCCGATAATGATCTGGCAGTTGGCCGCATCGTCGAATACCTCTCGCATACACCTTACTGGAAGCAGATGGCCATTGTCATTACTGAAGATGATGCCCAAAACGGGGTCGATCATGTGGATGCTCACCGCTCGGTGCTGATGGTTATTTCGCCCTACGCCAAAAAAGACTTCGTTTCAAAGGTACATTACAGCTTTGGAAGTATCTTTAAAACCTTCTGGAATATATTGGGCCTGCCTTACCTGAACCAGTATGATGCTGCGGCCAATGATTTTGCCGACATGTTTACCGCAAAGCCTGATTTTACACCCTACAATGCCGTTCCCGTGGATGCCCGCATCTTTGATCCAAAAAAGGCTTTGACCCCGCTGGATGAGAATTTCGATTGGGAAGCCGTCCGTCAATCCCCACTGATCGACGATGTCAAAGATATGCAGGAGGATCAGAAAGAAAAGAAGGAGTACAGGCTTGAAGATCAAAAGAGAAAATAGAAAAATTTAATAGAACGCGGATATACACTGGTTTAGCGGATTAGAAGCGGATTTGGTTTCAATAAATTGAAACGGATTTTAAAAAGCCGAAAAGGTATTTGGATGATTGGGAAATTTTAAAAGCACCGTTTTATAAATCCGAATACGAAGTATTATAAATCCGTTTTCAATCCGCTAAACCAGCGTATATCCGCGTTCTATTCTTCTATAATTCCTTAGGATAATCCTTCTATTTGTCCCTGAAGGACAGTGAGCGCATCATTCCACATTTCACTTCTGCCGCCCTTTAAACTTGGAACAATCTTTATTATCTTTGCCGCTTATCAATAGAAACTTTTATCACACTCATAAAAATGGAATATAAATTCTGGGAAATTGAGCCCAAGTGGCAGCAATACTGGGAGGAACACAAAACGTTTAGAACGGTAAACGACTTCTCGAAACCAAAATATTACGTGTTGGACATGTTTCCCTATCCATCAGGGGCTGGCTTGCACGTGGGCCATCCGGAAGGTTACACGGCCACCGACATCCTGAGCCGATACAAACGCATGAAGGGTTTTAACGTACTTCACCCCATGGGTTGGGATGCCTTTGGACTGCCAGCCGAGCAATATGCCATTCAAACCGGGACTCATCCTGCCGTTACCACCAACATCAATTGCGATAACTTCCGCCGTCAGATCAAGTCTCTGGGGCTGAGCTATGACTGGGAACGTGAAATCAATACCACTGACCCGAAATATTTCCGCTGGACACAATGGATCTTCACCAAGTTGTACAATACCTGGTTTGATGCCGAGGCCAACAAAGGACGACACATCAGCGAACTGCCCATTCCTGCCGACATTCAGGCACAGGGCGCAGAAGCGGTCAACGCCTACATCGGTTCCAAGCGCCTGGCTTATTATGGCAATGCACAGGTCTGGTGGTGCGAATCCTGCAAGACAGTGTGCGCCAACGAGGAAGTGCTAAGCGATGGTTCGCATGAGAAATGCGGCAACCAGGTCACACGCCGCAACCTCAAGCAATGGCTGCTCCGTATTGCACATTATGCCGAACGTTTACTGGAAGGCTTGGATGACCTTGACTGGCCTGAAGGGGTGAAGGACATGCAGAAAAACTGGATAGGTAAGTCTACCGGTGCCGAAGTTGACTTTGCCATCGAAGGGCTGGATGAAAAACTGCGCGTCTATACTACCCGTCCCGATACCTTGTTTGGAGCCACTTACATGGTGGTTTCCCCTGAACACCCGATGCTCGAAAAGCTGGTCACCCCTGAAAATCAGGCGAGGGTGAAACAATACATACAGGCCGCTTCCCTAAAATCAGACCTTGACCGCACTGAATTGGCCAAAGACAAGACGGGCGTTTTTACAGGCCGCAATGCCATTAACCCCATTACAGGGCTGCCCATCCCCATCTGGATGGCCGACTATGTGCTGATGGGTTACGGAACAGGCGCCATCATGGCCGTTCCTGCACACGATACCCGTGACTTCGAGTTCGCTCAGAAGTTCAATATACCGGTAGTTTGCATTCTCGATCCCAAAAGTGCCGACACTGAAACCCGTGCCAAAGTTTTGGCTGGTGAGGCTTGCTGGACTGAAGACGGAGCCTATATCAATTCAGCCAACCCAGCAATCGGCCTTGATCTGAATGGCCTGAGCAAGAAAGAAGGCATCGCAATGGTGGTCAAATGGTTGGGTGAAAATGGAATTGGTGAAGCCACTACCAATTATAAACTGCGCGACTGGTTGTTCAGCCGTCAACGCTACTGGGGCGAACCTTTCCCTGTGATCCACTGGGAGGATGGCGAGATTGCCCTTGTGGAGGATGATCTTCCCGTTGAACTTCCTTCAATGGAAAAGTATGAACCAGGAGAAGGAGGCGAGTCACCTTTGGCCAATGCCACCGACTGGTTGTATGTGGTCGATAAAAACGGGCGCAAGGGTCGCCGGGAAACCAATACCATGCCCCAATGGGCTGGCTCATGCTGGTATTACCTGCGTTACATCGATCCACGCAACGATGAAAGTATTTTCGACAAGAAGCTTGAAAATTACTGGATGCCTGTCGATTTGTATGTAGGGGGTGCCGAACATGCCGTGTTGCATTTGCTGTATTCAAGGTTTTGGCACAAGGTGCTCTTCGATCTGGGCATTGTTTCAACCAACGAGCCATTCCAGAAGCTGTTCAACCAGGGTATGATCCTTGCTTTTGCCTACCAGACAGCCACCGGTGCCAAGGTAGCCAGCGATTTGGTGGAAGAAAAGGAAGGCAAATATTTCCACATTGAAACAGGGGAAGAATTGACCCAGATCGTAGCCAAGATGTCTAAATCGCTCAAGAACGTGGTCAATCCCGATGATGTGGTGGCCAAGTTTGGAGCAGACTCATTGCGCCTGTACGAGATGTTCATGGGCCCCTTGGACGATACCAAGCCCTGGGCTGAGAATGGCGTGAAGGGCGTATTTGGCTTCCTGAACCGCGCATCGCGTTTCTTCGGAACCCCTGAAAACATTGTAGATCAGCAGGACGACAAGGAAACCCTCAAACTGTTGCATCAGACCATCAAGAAGGTGGCTTTCGATATCGAGAACATGAAATTCAATACCGGTATCTCGGCCCTGATGGTGTTCAACAACCTGGCCATGAAAAAAGGAAAGGTCAGCCGGCAGACAGCTGAAATATTTGCCCGCATTCTGGCACCCTATGCCCCTCACCTGGCAGAAGAGTTGTGGCAACTTTACGGTCACCCCGATACCTTGAGCTATGAGCCCTGGCCGGAGTTTGATCCTGCCCTGATGACCGAGGATGTATTCGAGTACCCGGTTTCGTTCAACGGAAAGGTACGCTTCAAACTTGAAATGCCAGTAGGGACGCCTGTTTCAGAAATTGAAAAAGCCGTTCTGGCCAATGAAACATCCATCAAATGGCTCGAAGGAAAGACCCCCAAAAAGGTGATCATCGTACCCAATAAGATTGTCAATGTGGTGATGTAGAACCTATTTTTTCAAATATAAAAAAGCACAGGATGAAAGTTCTGTGCTTTTTTTGTGTTAAAAGAGTAATTTGTTGTGGCGGCCAGGTTGCCAATCTTTCCTAAATGTAACCTTTTCATTAAGTCTTCCCTTTCCTGATTTTTCACATAAATTGGCCCTGTGAAAGGCCTTTTTTTTGTACCCGGAAAATATATTCGTATTTTGTGTTCAAAATCGGATCCAAACATTCAAATACCATGACACTTCAGAACAAAGAAAGACTTCAGCATAAAATCCAGGATTACGCCATCATTACTTTTGGCTTGATCATGTACTCACTTTCCTGGACCTTTTTCCTGGTACCGGCTCAAATTACAGGGGGGGGTATCAGCGGACTGGCAGCTGTCATTTTTTATACCTACCAGATTCCGTTTGGCTTGACATTTTTTGGAATCAACCTTTTACTGGTAGCCATTGCCATGAAAATAATAGGGGCAAGCTTTGGGGTGAAAACCATTTACAGCATGGCGGTCATCTCCATCGCCCTGAGTGTATTGCCCACCTTGCCGGCCGAATATGTGATTCATGATAATTTCCTGTCATCGGTTTTGGGTGGAATGATGGGCGGTGTGGGCATCGGGATTGTTTTTTCCAGGGGCGGCAGTACCGGGGGAACCGATATCATCGCCATGATCATTACCAAGTACCGCAACGTCAGCCCGGGCCGCATCATCATGTACTGCGATGTGATCATCATTGGCTCTTCCTACTTCTTGCTCCATTCGATCGATAAAATGGTGTACGGGTTTGTTTCAATGGCCGTGGTCTCCTACACCGTCGATGCTTTCCTGAGTGGTTCGAACGCCTCGGCACAGATATTTATCTTCTCGCCCAAATGTGAGGAAATTGCCGATTTTATCAATACCGATGCCTTGCGCGGTGCCACAGTGATCAGTGGACAAGGCTGGTACACCCAGCAAGATGTGAAAATACTGATGACCATCGTCCGAAAGAAAGAAACCAGTATGCTGCTTCGCAAAATCAAGGAAATTGACCCCACGGCCTTTATCTCCATGGCCAGCGTGATGGGGGTGTATGGACAAGGATTCGACAAAATCAAGGGTTGAAGTAAAAGGTTGGGGCCATAAAATTAACATTTATTAAGGCTTTTTTTTCGCCCGGCAACCTTGCTGTAAATAAGCCCATACCGTCCTGATTTCAATTTCAGGCCGGAAAACAAATCAATTCTTTCGCTTGAGAAATTTAGAACCGTAGTTAAAATTATTACTTTTGGGAGGATGGAAGGCACTCCCCGGGAAGAGTTCTCGGTTGAGTAGTAGAAAGTAAATACAATCACATGAAGTTAAATATTCCGCAGAAATACAAATTCATAAAGACCATACTTATTTGGTTAGTTATTTTTATCGTCCTCTTACAGGTGGCTTATTTCCTGATTGAAACAGTTGAAACCAAGCGGCTTGAAAAGGAAGTGAAGAAACAATCAGAAGTGGTGAAACCAGAGCCGGTCATGCTGTTCGACATCAATGTCGACTCATTCAAGGTGGAAAGGGGTGAGATCAGGTCGGGCCAGAATCTTTCGGATATCATGACCTCCAAAGGGATTTCAATGACCACAGTGGATGATGTTTCAAAAAAGTCGGCCCTTGTATTTGATGCCAGGAAAATGAAGGTGAACAATGCCTATTACTTTTTCATGAGCAAGAAAGATCCCACCAAGGTGGAGTATTTTATCTATGAAATCAATCCCGTTGACTATGTAGTTTACCAAATGAGTGATATCCCACGGGTCTATAGAGACAAAAAGCCCATGGAGACACTGGTAAAAACAGCCAGCGGTGAAATTACTTCCTCCCTGTGGAATGCCATGGCCGAACAGGCGCTGAATCCCAACCTGGCCATGGATCTTTCTGAGATTTTCCAATGGTCGATCGACTTCTTCGGCATCAAGAAAGGGGACAGGTTTAGCGTGGTGTATGAAGAGAATTTCGTTTATGGAAAGTCCATCGGCACTGGCCGCATCTTTGCCGCCCGGTTTGTACATGCGGGCGAAGATTTTTATGCCTTTCGCTTTACCCAAAACAATGAGGACAGTTACTTTGACGACAAGGGAAAGAGCCTGAAAACAGCCTTTTTGAAAGCCCCCCTGAAGTTCAGCCGCATCAGTTCATTCTTCTCCAACAGCCGGTTTCATCCTGTACTGAAGATCTTCCGTCCCCATCATGGTGTGGATTATGCCGCCCCAACTGGAACCCCTGTGGTATCAATCGGTGAAGGTACCATTGTGGCCAAGGCTTATCAGCCAGCAGGTGGAGGAAATTATTTAAAAGTGAAGCACAATGCGTCCTATACAACCAGTTACATGCACCTGAGTAAATTTGGTCCCGGCATTGCCAATGGCGTGAGGGTTCACCAGGGACAGGTCATCGGGTATGTAGGTGCAACAGGACTGGCATCAGGTCCTCACCTCGATTTTCGTGTATTCCTGAATGGAACGCCGGTCGATCCGCTTAAGATTAAATCACCACCGACCGAACCCATTGCTGCCAAGCTGATGAAGGATTATACCCTTCACCGCGATTCAATGATGGTCAAGTTAAAGAAATAGCTGGTTTTATAAATACCAAAAATCTGGTGACAAATGAAGTGAAGGGCACTGGCTTAATTGACAATTGAAGAATACCAAAATCACTCTTATGAGCAATCAATCCATCAGTACGCTTTCATTTGTTTTTGACAACCAGACTGATCACCTCCTGATGATGCAAATCACCCAGGATGGTCCGCTGAAACGAAAACATACCGGGATAAAAGCTTCGGTCGACCTGATGGAAAGCATGAACCAGGCGGCCATCCGCAGTATCCAGGCCTCCAGTGGATTGGTTGTTCCAGAAGTCCTTTTGCGGGGGGTGATCAAGACCATACAGAGTGAAAGCCAGTCGTCAGAGATTTACTTCATTTATGAAGCCTCCCGGTTTTCAGGAGAGCTGGCAGGCCACCCCAGCGGGCGATTCAAATGGGTCGATATCCTGAATATTTTTAATCTGCCCATGGAAAGCCTGGTTCAAAACCTGATGCCCTATCTGCTCGACGGAGAGAGCTTTTTTGAAGGTACCATCCATTTGAACGCACAGGACGAGGTGGAGCAGGCAGATATTCATATCTGCAATACGATTTAAATTTATTCCTTTCAATCAGCTGCCTGACAATGGGCTTTTGATGTCCAATTCACACTTAAAATATTTACATTTGCAGTAATGATTGATCCTTCTACCATCGAGCGGATATTGGATTCAGCAAACATTTCGGATGTTGTTTCAGAGTTTGTCACCCTTAAAAAAAGGGGTGTGAACCAGCTTGGCCTATGTCCGTTTCACAATGAAAAGACACCCTCCTTCACCGTGTCACCGGCCAAAGGAATTTTCAAATGCTTCGGCTGTGGGAAAGGGGGGAATTCGGTCAACTTTATCATGGAACTGGAACAACTCAGCTATCCCGATGCCCTGCGCTGGCTGGCCAAGAAATACCACATCGAAATTGATGAGAAGGAGGAAACCCAGGAAGAGCGGCAACTGAAAGACGAACGCGAAAGCATGATGATCGTATCGGCCTTCGCCCAGAAGTATTTCAGCCGATTTTTACTGAAGGAAAATGAAGGCCGCACCATCGGATTGAGTTACCTGCACGAAAGGGGAATCCGCGATGACATCATCACCAAATTCGAATTGGGTTATTGCCCTGACGGGAAAGATCTATTTACCGTGGCAGCTCAACGCGAAGGCTACAAGATGGATTACCTGGAGAAAACCGGGCTGACCATCAAGCGCGAAGATTGGGTGCGCGACCGTTTTGGCGGACGGGTCATTTTTCCGGTTCACAATGTGGCAGGGCGTGTGATTGCCTTCGGGGGACGAACCCTGACCAACGATAAGAAAGTGGCCAAATACATCAACTCGCCCGAATCGGAAGTTTACCACAAAGGCCGCACCCTGTATGGAATCTACCAGGCCAAACGAGATATTACCAGGCTTGACAAGTGCTACCTGGTGGAAGGTTACACCGATGTGCTGTCGTTTCACCAGGCGGGCATCGAAAACGTGGTGGCCTCCTCGGGTACCTCCCTGACCCTTGACCAGATCAGGCTCATCAGGCGATTTACCCCCAACATTACCATTGTCTATGACGGCGATGAGGCTGGAATCAAGGCCTCGCTGCGGGGAATTGACATGGTGCTCGAAGAAGGGATCAACGTGAAGGTCTTGCCATTGCCCTCTGGTGAAGATCCCGATTCGTTTGCCCGTTCGATGAGTGCGGGTGAACTGACCGATTACATCAAGAAGAAGGAAACCGACTTCATCAAATTCAAGACCCAGTTGCTCATGGGAACCGTTGAGAATGATCCGGTTTCAAAAGCGCGATTGGTCAACGAGATAGTGCGTTCGATCTCGGTAATTCCTGATACCATTACCCGAACCATATACATCAAGGAATGCAGCCGCTTGATGGACGTGCAGGAGGCTGTACTTTACTCCGAGATCCGAAAGATCCAGAACAAGCAATCGGAAGACCATACCCGCAAAGAGCAACAGGAGATCCAAATTCAGGCCACCAAACCTGCAGTCGCGGTGGCGGATAAGAAAATGGTCAATCATTTTGAAACCGAAGAACGTGAAATCATTAGGATTTTGCTGAAATTCTTTCACAATGAAGCCTTTAAGAGTGAAGATGAAGAAACACACGAAGTCAGCAACTTTACGGTGGGGGTGTATGTATTGTCAGAATTGCAAAATGATGGACTGACATCCGTGAACCCAAATTTCACATTCATTGTGTCGACCCTGGAAGAGAATGTGGACAATAAAAACTTTGATCCCATCAAGTTCTTCACCCAGCATTCGGATGCGGAAATCAGCCAGTTTGCCAGCAATATCATGGCCGAGAAATACATAGAGAGCAAACGCTGGAGCAGAGGCGGGGCATTTATTGAAAGCGAAGCCGAGCTTCTGTATTTGCTGGTTCCCAAACTGGTGCAGGAATACAAACTGAAGAAAGTGAAAATGATGCTCAAAAAACTGGAGCAGCAGATCAATGAAGCGAGCAAAAACAACGAGACGGAAAAAATGATGGAGTACATGGGTCAATACATGAAACTCAAGGAAGTGGTCAAAGAACTGGCCGTACTGCTTGGTTTTCGGACCATCAGCTAATGCAATCAATCCCCTGAGGCTTTCTAAATGACCGAGGGGAAATAAAATAAAACCTAACAACTCAAGCCAACCATGAGAACACATTTTATTGAAGACCGGGATGAAATCAATGCGATCCTGAAACAGTGTAAGACCTGTTATGTGGCCATGTCGGACAACGATGTCCCCTATGTATTGCCCATGAATTTCGGCATGGATGGCGACCGCATCATCCTGCATTCGGCCCAGGAAGGAAGGATGTGGGAAACGATCAGAAAAAATCCAAAGGTTTGCCTCAGCTGGACCCTGGGCGAAGGCATCGTCTGGCAGAACCAGCAGGTGGGATGCTCCTATCGCGTTCAATCCAAATCGGTGATCATTGAAGGAACGGTTGAAATCATTGAGGATTTTGAAGAGAAAGAGCGGTTGTTCAAACAATTCATGACCCAGTACAGCGATCTTCCTTTTCAGTTCAATGCACCAGCTATCCGCAATGTAGGGGTTTTTGTGGTCCCCATCACTCGTTTAACAGCCAAAGTATTTGGAGCCAAAGTTGAAAAAAACCAATGAAATGATTGACCATTGGACAATTTACTATTTACCATTTTAAACTTCAGGGCAGGTGGTTGTATGGTTGAAATAGTAAATAGTAAATAGTAAAATAGTAAATGGTTTGATGTTTAAATTGTAAATAGTAAATTGTCAAATAGTCAATCGTTTCGTAATTTTAGTTACTTATAACTTCCTCAATATGATTCTGGTAACAGGTGGAACAGGTTTGGTGGGCGCACATTTGCTGTATGAGTTGACCAACTCAGGACTTCGGGTGAAAGCCCTGAGGCGGCAGCAAAGCAACACGGCCTGGGTGAAGAAGATATTTTCCTATTACAGCCAGCAGGTTGAAGCCCTTTATGCGCAAATTGAATGGGTCGAAGGCGATATCCTGGATTATTTTAGCCTGGAAGAAGCCTTGAAAGGCGTTACCAGCATTTACCATTGTGCCGCCATTGTTTCATTTCATGGTGACGACAACGACATGATGCTCAATAACAATGTGAAGGGGACCGGGAATCTGATCGATGCGGCCATCCACAATGGCGTTCGCCGGTTTTGCCATGTCAGTTCCATTGCAGCATTGGGGAAGACACAGGATGGAAGTGAAATTACGGAAGAAACTTACTGGACACCCTCCAAGCGCAAATCGGGCTATTCACTGAGTAAGTTTTTTTCTGAAATGGAAGTCTGGCGAGGTATAGAGGAAGGATTGGATGCCGTGATCGTGAACCCGTCCATCATCATTGGGCCGGGCAACTGGGACATTGGCAGTCCCAAGCTCTTCCAGTCAATCTGGAAGGGCCTGACCTATTATACCAAAGGAATATCTGGATTCGTGGACGTGCGCGATGTGGTCAAATCCATGATTTTGCTGATGGATGACTCCCACTTCGAACAGTTAAAAAATCAAAGGTTCATCCTCAATGGGGGGAATCTGAGCTACCAGGATTTCTTCAACAAAATAGCCGATGGACTCAACAAGCCAAGGCCGAAGAATTTTGCATCCGACATCAAGCTGCATATCGCCTGGCGAATGGCCAAAGCGGCCAGTTTTTTCACCTGGAAACGACCCACCATCACGCGCGATACAGTTTCGGGTTCCAATCAAAAAAACCATTATTCAGGTGAAAAGATCATCCGCACCACGGGTTTTGAATACCGCAGCCTGGATTCATCGATTGCCGACATTGCCGAGATATTCTTAAAAGACATGGTCCTACCCTCCGAAAGTAGGGGCAAAGTGAAAAGGTGAGAATTGATCATTGATCCGGCGATCGGGCCTCAAGGACGAACCTGCTTTAATTGATCAAAATGCACTTTTTCAGCTCCCTGCAACTTTATTCATTTCCCTATCGTTAACAGGTGAAAGTGAACTGAAAATATTTCGCTGCTATGATGATAGAACCAAATATTTTATACTATATTCGCACACTTTTTCAGAAAAAAGAACCATTCTATCTGGCTAATTTATAATCAAATAGATTGTTAATAAAGCAAATTTTAAAAGGTCAAATTTTAAATGATGAAAAAATCAGATTTATTAAAAGACACCATCGAACACATCGACATTAAGTCATTTGATTCAACTCCAATCATTGACTCCATGCGTAAAATGTCATTCACCTCAAGGGATACTGCCAATGCAGCCGACATTTTACTGAAGATGGTAAGCAATACCGAATGTACCAACATACTGACCCTTGCCGGGAGTACCAGTGCTGCCGGTTGTATGCAGGTTTATGTTGACATGGTGAAAAATAAAATGATCGACGTGATTGTCGCTACCGGAGCTTCCATTATCGACATGGATTTTTTCGAAGCACTGGGACACAAGCACTACCGTGGAACAACCGAAATCAACGACGGCATTTTGCGTGACCTGTATATCGACCGTATTTATGATACTTTCATCGATGAGGAAGAACTGCAGAATTGCGATGGAACGATCAAGGAAATTACTGATTCATTGGAAAAAAGACCCTACTCATCGCGCGAATTTATTTGGGAAATGGGTAAATGGCTGAGCCAAAACTCAGTGAAAAAAGACAACCTGATTCAGGTTTGCTACGAAAATAATGTACCAATTTTCTGCCCTGCCTTCTCGGATAGCAGTGCCGGTTTTGGATTGGCCAAACACCAATGGGAAAATCCAGAAAAGCATGTTTCAATTGATTCAGTGGCTGACTTCCTGGAACTGACCAAAATAAAAATGGCCGCAGGTGAAACCGGCTTATTCATGATTGGCGGAGGAGTACCAAAAAATTTCGCTCAGGATACAGTTGTATGTGCCGAAATTTTGGGTAAAGAAGTTCCAATGCACCAATATGCTGTCCAGATCACCGTTGCCGATGTTCGTGATGGCGCCTGCTCTTCATCGACCTTGAAAGAAGCAAGTTCATGGGGAAAAGTTCAGGTCACCGATGAGCAAATGGTATTTGCCGAAGCTACCTCGGTACTTCCATTGATTGTAAGCTACGTGTATCACAAGGAAACCTGGAAGAACCGTCAGCTTAAAAACTGGAGCAAATTGTTCGCGAAAAGTGCCGTGAAGGTATAATTCGACTGGTTATAAAATACTTATCTGTAAAAGCTCCATTGCCTTGAAGGTGCAATGGGGCTTTTGCTTTTTATTTTCCACAGGCATTGTGTGAGCCGATTTCTTTTTCATTTGTTGCTTATGTTGAGCCCGTTGCCGCATAGGTTGGGAGCAGATGCAACCATCTTTTTTAAATGCCAATCCGATAGCAATAATTGAATGTTGGCATTAGTTGTATAAAACAGATATATTTGCATAAATTCATTTCATTCAAATGAAGACTATGAAGAGTTTGCTGATTCTCCTTTTTTGCTCCCTGGTTGGAACCATTTATGCAAAGGCTCCTGTATTTCCTGTCAATCAGACGGATATAAAACCTCATCGCATTATCAGAACCTGTTGTTCTTTTGGCACTGAGATGGAGCTTTTCGCCATTCCAGGCGTAAAATTGACTGAAACCACCAGCCTTGAAAAAATAGGACCTCATCATTACCTGGGGGATGCCAGTGAGGGCAACGGGATCATTTATTCACTGCGAGGCGGATTTATTGACCTGGCTCATCTGCGCGACCAGTCGGACTGGACCGCCTACCTTTATACCGAATTACTCGCAAACAGGCCAAAAGGATCGCTGTCGCTCATCTTAGGATATGAAGGGGGCGAAAAAACCTTGCATGTTACGATTCCTTCCAGCTTGAAAGATATGGACCTGATTTACCTGGCCGGGAAAATCGCCTATGATTTATCGGTCTGGCATGAGATTGCCACCTGGTTTGGGGCTTCCAGCATTCCCTTTGTTCCAGAGCGATATTCAAGTTTTTCAATTGAAGATCCCTATTCCAATTTGTTGGGTGTTACAATCGGCATCCAGGCTTTGCAGAGTGAATTGCCCTATGAGAAAGCTGTGACGGCCATTATTGGGGAAACATTGAACAACCTCGATGCAGTGCACAACGAGGCAGAGACTTTTCTGGCCATGGAGGCTGTCCGCAATATCTGGTGGACGCGTGACAAAAAGTTACCAAGCAGTAAAGTATTGATCCAACGACAGCTCCAGGTTTATTCCTGTTTGCAGCCCTGGCTTGTTCCTGGTTGGATTGGCCAGGACCAGCAAGCCTATGAATTGAAAATTCAGGACTTTACTTCCGACGGACAGGCCCTCAATACATTTTACCAGCTGGACTTCAAGCTGAACTACAAATTTCCTTTTCATAAAATGTTTCCTGAACGCAAGGACCGAAACATTACACAAAATGATTTCGACCGTCTGCTTGCACAAGTGGCCAGGGAACTGACCCGAAAAGATAGCCAGTTTAAATAAGGTTAATCTTCTTCCAGCCAGGTTTTATCTGGATCCGCCTTTTTGTTTCGATGAATACGGGCCTTTAATTCGAAAGTCCTGATGCGGTCTTTGTACAGATTGTGGGTATTCATTTTGGCAGCATCGAGCGAGGCATCCGTATTGTCATCCCAACGCCGGCACAAATAGAGCGGTTGATAAATGCGCCCGATTTTGTATTTTCCTGAAATAGCCAGTCCCAGGGCATAATCCTCACCATAACTTACATTGGGAACACGGATAGATCGCAGAATAGGGGTATAGAAAGCGCGTGGCGCACCCAGGCCGTTAATGCGCAGGGCATTGTTCGGGCCATTGTCATCGGTCCATTCACGGTGGTCAATAACTCCCGGGGGAATTTCTTCCAGGTTGAAATTGGTCATCCGATAGCTGCCAATGACCATGGCGCAATTCTCCTCATAAAACTTATCGACGATGGTCTGAAGCGTATTTTCATTGAGATACAAGTCATCGCTGTCGAGCTGCACGGCAAATTTACCACAGGCCGGATGGAATATCCCTTCATTCCAGCAACCACCGATTCCAAGGTCAGTCCGTTCAGGAATGATATGAATGAGTTTCCCTTGTTCGGCATATTCATTTAAGATTTGGGCAGTGCCGTCGGTTGAATAATTGTCAATGACAATCAGGTTGAAACGGAAGCTGGTGTTCTGTATCAGCACCGAGACAATGGCGTCCCTGATGGTTCTCACCCTGTTTCGAACTGGGATGATGACCGATACCTCCATGTCAAAATCTTCAGAAAAGGAAGTTTCAGGAAAGGGTGCCAACAGCAAAGCTCCAATATCACGCAGATGAGATGTACAGACCTGTTCCATTTCGAGTTGATATTCGCGGGCGGAGGCTTTCACATAATCAAATTGGATTTCGCCCGACAAACGCGTATCTGTTTCAACTTTTGTAAACAGGTATTCAGGTATATGGACCAGCTCACCCATTCGGCTGGCGCGCAGGCGCAAGGCATATCTTCCCCCATATTTCAGCATCTCATAGTTTTCGTACCTGAAAGCTTTCAATACCTCGGCACGGTATAACCTCACGGGACCAAAATTAAAATCGTCACGCAGGCTACCAGGCTGATAGTCAATCACAGGATGGGGTGCAAGGATGCCGTCTTTTATTTCCATGTAATCGGAATAGACCATGGGTGCATCCGTATATTCAGCTACCTGGACCAGGCGCTCGATGGCACCCTGCCCAAGTTCAATGCTTGAATCACCCAATGCCAGAAGGGCAAAATCGGCCTGAACCAATTTGGCCAGGTGCCTGATGGTAGAACAGGAACCATTGTCCTGGACCACTACCTGCTCGCAGTTGGTCAGATTGACCGGAATTTTGGATAGCACAAACACCTGGTTGACCAGTGAACATTCCCGGAACTGATTGACCAGCTTCTGACTGGCTTCTTCGTTACTGAAGGCAAAAAAACAATCTACATTTCGAATCATGACCAGCTTTTTTATAGTTTCATCACTTTCACTTTGCTTATGCCGCTTTCATTGTGAAGGCGATCAAGAGAGGAGATGCGTATTTCATATTTCCTCCGTAATTTACTGGAATTTGGTTTAAAAACCATGCTTTTACCATGGGTGACAGTGAATATATTTTCAGAATTCTTAACATCAAAGGGCTGTCCCAGCGGATTCATATAAACCACGTAACTCACCACTTTGTCCATCTCATTGTTCGGTTGATCGAACTTCCATTTCAGGTGATGCCCTCTCTTTCGAAATCGGCGGGGTGGGGCAGGAGCCTTGTTGTCAATCCATGGCATGACTGGTACCAGGGCGGGATGCTTGTATGTTTTGTTTTGAAGGGTTTCCGTGAACCCGAACAGGTCGCGTTTAAAATGAATACTGCTGTAAAAAGCGCTTCCTCCTAGCTGAGGAATCTGGCGGGTAATCTGTATTTGTTTGATCAACTGATTGGGATCTTTCCATTCAGGGGTGCTTGAATTTGCTTCCAGTTTATAAACCGCATGGCCGATGTACATGGCGTGGTTGTAGGCATGCGCGGCCCACCAGTTGCTCAGGGTCAGAAAATCGACCGTTGGATGTCCAATTTGCCAGTAAAGCTGGGGCAGACAATAATCAATCCATCCATTTCGCTGCCATTTCAGAATGTCCGCATACAATTGATCGTAGTTGGTCGTTCCGGCTGTTGTTAGCGAACCTTCAGGATCATCGGCCTTGTTGCGCCAAACGCCAAAGGGACTGATGCCAAATTTTACCCAGGGCTTTGTCTTTTTGATGCTTTCTGAAAGCTGTTGGATGATCAGGTCCACATTGTCGCGTCGCCAATCGGCTTTCTGAACGGTTAAAAATCCACGATTGTATTGCGCGAACGAATTTTCATCGGGGAAATCTTCTTTCAGCGGATAGGGATAAAAATAATCGTCCATGTGAATGGCATCCACATCATAACGGGAAACAATATCTGTTACCACCTTGACTACAAATTCGCGTGTTTGTGGCAATCCCGGATCAAAATACAGCTTGCCCCCGTAATTCACAATCCATTCAGGATGCTTGAATGCGATGTGATTGGCCGCCAGGGGTTCACCGGCATTCAGGGCCACCCTGAAGGGATTCAGCCAGGCGTGAAACTCCATGTTTCGCTGGTGGCATTGCTGGATCCAAAACTGAAGCGGATCGTAAAAAGGCTCGGGCGCTTTGCCTGGGGTGCCGGTCAGATACCTCGACCAGGGTTCTAGGTCTGATTGATACAGCGCGTCGGAGGCTGGCCTGATTTGCAGGATGATGGCATTCATCCCGTTCCTGGCATGCATGTCCAGGATTTCAATGACTTCCTTTTTCTGCTGATCGGTGGTAAGCCCTGGTTTTGAAGGCCAGTCGATGTTATTGACCGTGGCGACCCAGACCCCCCGGAACTCACGCTTGGGGGCTACCTGGCCATACAAGCTGAAACAAAAAAGTAAACTGACTGCT
>DASXUZ010000046.1:0-26728 GCA_036504555.1 Prolixibacteraceae bacterium
AATTGCTGAAAACTATTCAGACATTTACCTACACAAATTGCTATTTAACATCAATCAATTACTTTACAAAGCTTACAACGGAAAGTTTCCCTCTACCAAAGCCACTGTTGTGGATTTTGAATTGCGGCAGGAGCCGATGATGGAAGAAACAGATGTAAGCAAGGAATTGGTTTTGCAAATTTTCAGTGCAGGTCTTTCAGATAAGAATTTAATCACCAGGTTGTTTAAAGACCAGTTAGAGGGCAATGCATCATTTGATGAAGCAGAAGGAATCATTTGGGATTTGCAGAACAAGGGGAATGACCACTTTCAGTTGACAACTTCGGAAAAGTGGCTCATCAAGGACGATTTTAAAAATATGGAATTTGAAAGTATCGTTACTCCGTTTACTGAAAAAGCGGAAAAAGAATAAAAGTACAAGTGATGAAAAAGGAGCAAGCCAATCCAAAGGCACTTAAAAACAAATATATCCCTTCTGCTGAATTCTACAGCCAGATCATTGACAGCCTGCAGGACTATTCAATTTTCACAATGAATACAGAACTGATCATTAACAGTTGGAGTTCAGGCTCGACCAATATATTTGGGTATGAAACAGATGAGATGATAGGTGAATCTTTTGACATCGTTTTCACGGAAGAGGATAAAAAAAATGGCATTCCCCAGTTGGAAATAGATACAGCCTTAAAGGAGGGGAAAGCAGTCGACAACAGATGGCATTTGTGTAAAGATGGAAGTATATTTTATGCTTATGGCCTGGTTTTCCCATTAATGGGTAAGGATGGAGAATTGTTGGGATATGTTAAAATACTTCGGGACCTTACCGAGCGAAGGAAATCTGAAGAAGCCATCAAGAACTATATCAAAGACCTGCAAGAACTAAATACGCACAAGGAGAGCATACTGGCCATACTCTCCCATGATTTAAGAAGTCCATTGGGTGCAATTATTGGGATGGCAGATTATCTGAAATCGGATTTTGATAACATGGAGCCAGAAGATGTAAAGCGAATGCTTGACAACATATATAAAGCATCCAATGATGAGTTAATGATGTTGGACTATCTGTTGGAGTGGGCAAGAATAAAATACGCTTCAGAAGTATTCTCTCCCAGAAAAATTGCACTGGTAGATTATATAGAAAAGGTATTTGAAACTTTAAATGAAGTCGCTGCTATCAATAACATCAACCTGCATCACGAAGTAGAAGAAAACATCCGTGTTTTTGCGGATGAAAAAATGGTACTCTCTGTCCTTCAAAACATTGTATCAAATGCAATAAAACATTCGCATCAAGGTGGGAAAATCACAGTTACTGCAAAAAGAAGTGATGATAAGATGATCATTCAGATTAAGGACACCGGTCAAGGAATGTCTAAACAAATACAGGATAAACTTTTCACCCCTCAAATTTACGCGCTTTCAAATGCCAGGAAAGAAAATACAGGGGCAGGAATAGGATTATTGTTGGTAAAAGGATTTTTAGAAAAAAATGGTGGTGAAATCTGGGTCGAAAGTGTGGAAGGCGAAGGCTCATCCTTTTATTTCACATTGCCTATTGAACAACCAACGGGTAAAATTGAAAGCGCTGATGAAATCGAGTTTGATGAAAATGCCTAAATTCTTTTTATTTTCACACAGCTCTCATAGATTTTATTATCACCCATTATCCTGTAAATTCAATTTATTATTTATGACTTTAAGTTTGGGATTTTAAGCTGAATGATCGAACTTTGCTAATGAGCAAATGTTTTAGACTATTAACTCATTTATAGAAAATCATTCAGACTATTGAAATCTATTAATAAACAATGGCAGAAAAAGCTAAAGGATTTTTATGGCAAAATCAGGTTTGTAAATATTGAATCTCAATTAATCACAAATTCAAAAGGAGGAGAATTAACATGAAAAAAATGAATCCAGTAGTACATTTTGAAATGCCCGCAGAAGATAGAAAGCGGATGGCAGAATTTTACAATCATGTTTTTGGATGGCAAACGCAAATGTTGGGTGAGGAAATGGGAAACTATGTGCTTGTCACAACTTCGGATGCGGACGAAAATGGAAGGCCCAAGGATGCAGGAATGATTAACGGTGGTTTTTACCCAAAGCACGAAGATGCTCCCCATCCTTCGTTGGTGATTGCTGTGGATGATATCAAGGAATCGATGAAAGATATTGAGTTAGCAGGGGGTAAGGTGCTAGGAGAACCCATGGAGATTCCGGGATATGGATTGTATATTTCCTTTATCGACACTGAAAACAACAGAGTTAGTCTGATGCAGCCTTTTATGGATAGCATGTAATGCAATCACGCCATTACTGGCGGTCTTAAGAAATCATTTAATTCATTGGGAACAATTAAAAATTAAGAGGATGGAAACAGACATTAAAAGAGAACCCGACAAAAACATGAAAGAAACTGCTCTACAAAAGATCACCCCTTTCTTGTGGTTTGACACCCAGTCAGAGGAGGCCGCAAACTTATATACCTCCATTTTTAAGAATTCCAGGATAAAAACAATCACCCGCTATGGTGAAGAAGGGGCCAGGGTTTCGGGAAGAGAAAAAGGATCGGTCATGACAGTGGCATTCCAACTCGAAGGACAGGAATTCGTAGCCTTGAACGGCGGTCCTGTATATGAAATAACCCCAGCTATCTCATTCTTTGTGAATTGTGAGACAGAACAGGAAATCGACTCCCTGTGGAAGAAACTTTCTGAAGGTGGAACAGTTTTGATGACATTAAACAAATATCCATTTAGCGAGAAATTTGGATGGTTGAAGGATCAGTTTGGAGTGACCTGGCAATTAATGATTGGGGAAGGAATGCAAAAAATTACTCCATTTTTAATGTTTGGTGGTGATCAAAGTGGAAAAGCTGAAGAGGCTATCAATTTCTATGTTTCACTGTTCAGTGATTCGGCCATTATCCATTTGGAACGCTATGACTCGTCAGAGGAAGTGATTGAAGGAACTATAAAATATGCCAGGTTCTCCCTCAACGAGCAGGAATTCTTGGCCATGGACACCATTAAAGAACATTCCTTTACCTTCACCCCTGCCCTATCATTGTCGGTCAACTGCGAGTCACAAGAAGAAATAGATCATTTCTGGGATCAGCTATCTGAGGGAGGAGATCAACGGTCACAACAATGTGGCTGGCTTCAAGACAGGTACGGCATATCATGGCAAATAGTTCCCAGGGCCATGGGTGAAATGATGAGTGATCCTGATCCTGAAAAGTCGCGGAGGGTCATGCAAGCGATGCTTCAAATGAAAAAGCTCGACATAAGGGTTTTGAGGGAAGCCTACGAAAGGCAATAGCCTGTTTGATGATTGATTCAATTTAATACGCTAAAAGATGAGAAAAGTAGTATCATTTATGCATATCTCCCTGGACGGTTATGCCACCGATGAAAATGGAGGGATGGATTGGATTCTGGTTGATGAAGAAATGTTTGAGTATGCCTCAGATCGGACCAAGGAAGCAGACACGGCGCTCTATGGCAGGAAAACTTACGAAATAATGGAAAATTACTGGCCAACTGCTGCAGACCAACCAAATCCAACAAAACATGACATCGAACATGCACATTGGTACAACCAGGTTGCAAAAGTCATCGTATCCAGGACATTGACAGATACTGAACGTCCCCATACGGCCATTATCAGCGAAAACCTCCCTGATGAGATCAGGCTGATAAAGAGGCAGAAAGGAAGAGAAATCATCATGTTTGGCAGCCCCTCCCTTACGCATTCATTAATGGATGAAAATTTAGTGGATGATTTGTGGCTATTCATAAATCCCATTATACTGGGAAAAGGAATTCAGTTATTCAAAAATCCAAAGAATAAAATCCATCTACATCTTCTGACAAGTAAATCCTTTGCTTCAGGAGTTGTTTGTCTCCACTATGAGATCAAACCAGGCGAATAAAAATTAACTTTCAACCAGCAAAATAGATGAAATAAAATACTAGCTGCGTATCTCTGCAATTATGCAAGTTCGCAAGTTCGCAAGTGCACCTTTTTCTGCATTTAGTATCTGTATTCTTATTTAATCAAGTGGATCATGCAAAAAAAAGTATACTTGCGGAATTGCGGAATTGCGGAACCTCTACCAGTGAATCACATTTCTTTATTTCCGATGAAGAGACATTATGGACTATGTAATAGCCGAGACACGTACTACATGGCAGGAAGTGCGAAACATGTAACTTATTTCCATAATTGTGTAACGCTTTTAAATACCAGGAATTTCATCTTTGTGCATTATCCATTTAAATTATAACTGAGATGAAAAGATCATATTCCATCACTGGATTAATCGGAGCATTGGCTTTGGGAACAATAGCTGGAGCAGCAATCGGTGTTTCATTTTTTCTTAACAAAAAGAATAAGACCCCCAAAGAAATTGCTGGAGAGGCAAAAGATCTGGCTAAAAACCTAAGAAAAAAAGCCCAGAAGAAAGCCAAGAATATTGATAAAGAGGAATGGCTTGCCCAGGAAAAGGATAAGATTATGGCCCATGCCAAATAATAAGTAAAGGCTTGGATTAATTCATAATCACCATAGTATAACAGTACACTATTGAGGAGTCCAACTTTATTTTTAATTTTAAACTTTAAATTTGGTCACTCCCTATGGTTGTCAAATTACTATGCATATTGCTAATATCCCTATACTTTTGCGGACAGCTCAAGGCACAGGAACAAAAGTCGGAAAAGGATTCAATGCGTTACGATGCAATTGAAAAGTTCTCTGAAAAAACAAAATTGACAAAATTCTTGCACCAGTTAATCTTTAAACCGGTTTCTAAGATTCACTCAAAAGTAAAAAAGACTCTGGAAAAGAATCAGAAACCCAACAGTAAGATCGAGGGAAAGATTGTCAGGAACATTTATATTACAACGCTCGACCCTTTTGGATATAGCCTACAAGACACCTCCATTTATCCTTCGAATTTTATCAAAAAGTCGGGGAATAATCTGCACATGAAAACCCGCAGAATGGTGATCAAAGATTTATTACTTTTCAATAAGAATGAACCTTACGATTCATTGCTGGTAAAAGAGTCCGAGCGATTAATCCGCTCACAGAAATTCGTACAGGATTTAGTGGTTACCACCTCCACAAGCTCAATAAAAGCTGATTCTATAGATGTATTTATAAGGGTAAGTGATGTTTGGAGTATCATTCCTTCATTGAGTGCGTCTCCTTCCAACCTGGAGATGGGACTTACGGACGATAATTTCATAGGCCTTGGGAATAGTTTACATGTAGAAACCAGAATGAACTCTTCATTCAACGAAAATGTCACCCAGATCGGCTATTTAATACCAAATTTCAAGAACTCACACATTACAGGAAGCCTCCAGTACTACTTTTCAGGGAACAATGACCTGCGAAAGAACGAGGAATTTTCAAAACCACTATATATTCCCGCAGGATCGAACCTCCAATACCTGACATTGAGTAAAAACTATCTGGTTAAGAGCATTGAACTGTCACGGACATTTTTTTCACCTGTGGCCAAATGGGCAGGAGGAGTATTTATCGGACAACTATTTACCAACCAAAACTTTGTACTGGAAGATAGTCTGCGGTATTTATCAACCAAGACCAATATTCAGGATTTATGGGCTGCGCGTGAATGGCAGCTATACGGTGGGCATTCATTGAGCGCCCGCACCACCAATTTCATTTTATCTGCCAGGATGCTTAGAATCCACTACCCAACCAGGGCTCCCGAGGCAGAGGCTGTCAACATATTCAACAATGAAAATATTTATTTCGCTGGAATTGGAATTACTTCCAGGAAGTTTATCCAGGATCGGTACGTCTTCAATTATGGGAAAATAGAAGATATTCCTGTTGGGCGGGCATTTGGCTTCACCATGGGAATGAATGTTCAACCCACGACTCATTTCTATATGGGATTAAAAGCAGCCTGGGGAAATTACTACACCTTTGGTTACCTGAGCAGCCATTTTGAATACGGGACATTTATTGCAAAAGAAGGCCTGCAACAGCAAGTGATAACGGGTAGAATCAATTACTACACCAAGTTATTCAGTTTAGGCTACTGGAAAATACGGCAGTTTGTAAGGCCAACTGTAATCGTAGGGTTTAACCGGTTGAAAACAGATAACCTAAGCCTGAACGAAGTGATGAAAGGATTTGAAGATCTAAGATACCCAGCCACAAAAATGATGGCCTTGACCCTACAAACCCAGAGCTATGCCCCCTGGGAGTTCTATGGGTTTCGATTCGGCCCATACCTCTTTTCTTCCTTAGGAATGCTGGGCAATAACATGTCAGGAATTTCAAATTCACGACTGTATACGGTCGTGGGACTTGGAGTATTGATAAAGAATAATTTCCTGATGATAAATACATTTCAGATTTCCATGACTTTCTACCCCTACCTGCCTGGAAAAGGATCTAACATTTTAAATACAAATGCTTACAAAACAAGCGACTATGGATTCAACGACTTTGAAATCGCCAAGCCGCAGGTCGTTGATTACCGATAAGAATAGCAACCATCTATCCAAGTTCCATAATTTTACATTTTAAACCAATACCTGTGAATTCTGTAACTAATACCAAGATTTATGTAACAACAGAACAGTGATGTTTCTCCAACTTTGCAGAGTAATAATTCTATTACATTAAGAACGATAGAATGAAAAAATTTAAACTTCTAATCTTAGGTATAGCCCTCTTTCTTTTAGGCACTTCAAGGGTAAGCGCGCAAATTGGAGTTAGCATCAATCTTAACATGCAGCCTCAATGGGGTCCTGTAGAATATGACCATGTTGAATATTATTACATGCCAGAGTACGATATCTACTATTACGCCCCTCAAAGACAATTTGTATATCTAAGAGGCAATAACTGGGTAAATGTAAGCAATTTACCATACCAATACCGCCATGTCGATTTGTACAATACGTACAAGGTTGTGATCAATGAGCCGAAACCTTACTTGAAACACAAATATTACGCCGAACATTACAAACAATTCAAGGGGCAACATTCAAAACAAACCCTTATCCGCGACAGCAAGGATGAAAGATATGCAAGGCGCAACGAACAACCAACAAATTCAGGCAAAAATATGGCTGAAAGAGCGCAAAACAGAAAGATGCAGACACAGCACAAGGAGAATATGCAACCTCAGGGAAACAAAGGTGGCAATGGCGGTGAGCACCAAGGTAAGGAAAATAAGAAACACTAAGGGATCGATGATCCATTAACCGATAAAAATAACAATACTTTCAATATTTAAAATTCGAAATGATGAACACAACTGAATTTATGGGCAATTGGGACGAGCAAAAGGGCAAACTCAAACAAAAGTTTGCAGCTTTAACTGACAATGATCTGCTATTTGCAGAGGGTGAGATGGATGAGATGTACGGCAAACTGCAAGTAAAACTTGGCAAAACAAAAGATGAATTAAAGAAGATTATCAGAGGATTGTAACCCTCTCTAAAAATCAAAAAGCATCGTTCATCCAATTAATAGGTGAGCGATGCTTTTTTATTTCCGCCATACCCAAAATAAGTTTTCAAAATAACACTGTTTATTGGATAATTTATCGAGCCATTATTGATTGAAAATCGTATAAAATAAAGAGTAAATAATGAATTTGTATTTACGCGCAACCAAAATGCATACTGATTGTTAACAATTACAACTTCTAATTTTGATAATCATGGACGATACAAAACATCAACCAACCAAGAAGTTATCAAAGACAAGCAACTCCGCTTCCGGAGACTTAAAGGCAACTTCAATCCCATCGGGTGAAGGGGAAAATAATTCCAATAAGGAGGAAGCTTATCCCGACTACCCAGCCTATCCTCCTAGCGAAGACATCTATAGCAATTATACCGAAGAAGAGGAGATTGACCCCGAGCAACCAGCCAGATTAAAGCAGCCGATGATCCTTTCAGAACTTATCAATCAACTCGATTTCAGGAAGGAGATGCCAGCAGATGAACTGGATATACCTGGATCTGAGTTGGATGATCAACAAGAAATGTTAGGCAGCGAAGACGAGGAGAATAATTATTACAGTCTGGGAGGAGACAACCATGATGATCTCGATGAAACGAATGATGAGTGAATAGAAGTATCCTGGATTTCTTTATTCATATTTATTTATAACCTCATAATAATTAAAAAAAATCAATATAGTTATGAAAATTCTCATGGTATTGACTTCTCATGCTGAATTGGGGAATACTGGACATAAAACAGGATTCTGGATGGAGGAATTTGCAGCGCCATACTACATACTGAAAGATGCCGGTGCCGAAATTACCCTAGCATCACCCAAAGGGGGGCAACCACCTGTGGACCCAAAAAGTGCAGAACCTTCAAGTCAAACTGATGCTACCCGAAGATATGAGCAAGACATGAATTTGCAGACCACACTGGCTCATACAAAAAAACTATCGGAGATATCGGCCGATGATTTTGATGCCATATTTTACCCTGGAGGCCATGGGCCATTATGGGATCTAACCACCAATCACGAATCGATCAGCTTAATCGAGGACTTCTGGAAAAGTAAAAAACCAGTGGCAGCAGTCTGTCATGCACCAGCGGCATTACTGAATGTAAAGGATGATAATGGTGATCCGTTGGTTAGGGGTAAAAATGTAACAGGTTTTACCAATAGCGAAGAAACTGCCGTCGAACTTACAAAGGTTGTTCCTTTTTTATTGGAGGATGAGTTGAAGAATCGGGGAGGTTTGTATGCAAGAAAGGAAGACTGGACTTCGAACGTGGTTATTGACGGATTACTTATTACAGGTCAGAACCCTGCCTCATCGGCAGAGGCGGCACAACAATTACTTACTCTTTTGAGAAAGAACTAAGTTTCATAAGTATCGATAGCAGGAGCGGCGAAACTATTGCTAACTCTTTGGAAGTGGATCAAAGAAACGCTCAATTATTCAAAGCAATGGATACACAACAGATCGTACTTGCATCAAGGCCATTAGAATATCCAAGCCTTGAGCACTTCAAAAATGAAAAAATCAAGCTTCCCAAAGTGAACGACGATGAGCTGCTCGTGGAGGGTCTCTTTTATTCGGTAGACCCTTATATGCGCGGAAGAATGAACGACTCGAAGTCGTATATCTCTTCCTACCAAATAGGCGAGCCCCTTGTAGGGGGAGTTGTGGCGAAGGTCATTGAAAGTCAATCAGACAAAATAAAATCCGGAGATATTGTTTTGGGCCGATTACCTTGGCGCATACGAACCGTTACCTCGATCACAGGACTCCAGAAAATTGACTCCAGACAATTTCCACTGAGCTACTACCTGGGCGTACTTGGAATGCCTGGACTAACAGCCTATTTTGGATTGCTGGATATTGGAAAGCCCAAAGCTGGGCAGACAGTCGTGGTCTCAGGGGCTGCCGGAGCTGTGGGTGTGGTTGTCGGACAGATCGCCTCCATCAAAGGATGCCGCGTGGTTGGTATCGCGGGTTCGGATGAGAAAGTGGATCGCCTTCAAACCGAATATGGATTTGATCAGGCCATCAATTACAAAACTACACTTGATTTAAGGCAATCCTTAGCACAAGCCTGTCCGAGGGGTGTGGACATCTATTTTGACAACGTGGGCGGCGAAATCTCCGACGCAGTTATCACCCAGCTTAACTTCCAGGCGCGCATTCCCGTGTGTGGACAAATATCGCTTTACAACAGTCCGGCGGCTGACTTAGGGCCTAGACTACAACCCCAGTTGCTTGCGCGGAGTGCTATTGCTCAAGGGTTTATGGTGAGCAATTATCAAAATCGTTTTGGCGAAGGATTCCAGCAGTTGTCAAAATGGGTAAAAGAAGGGAAGGTGAAATACCCCGAGACCATTATAAAGGGATTTGACCAGTTGCCAGTTGCATTAATCGGGTTATTCAAAGGCGAGAATATGGGCAAAATGATAGTACAAATATAAGAGGGGCTTTCGCCCCTCTTAACTCCAAAAACCATTAATTCACTCAATCAAAACACTGACAAGGATAAGTGGCCTTGTCATTCAATCATCAGAGGGAAGATACTATTTTATTAAGCTCCTTTTCAGTTTGATCAATACAGTCTTGATATTTCGCCCAGAGCTCATCTCTTCTACCCTCTTCAAACAAGAGATCATCCTCCATTAAGGTTGCAAACTTTTGTTTAAGTTTCCCAATCTCCTCCCTTACATTAATATCAGATTCTCTTAGATAGATATCCGAGTCCATTAAGTGCGTTTTTGCATCAGTTGTATCCATTTTATTTTATTTAAGGGTGAAATCAGTTTCAAACCACAATGATAATACGAAGAGATCGGGAGAGGGTTATACAATTTCACAAAAAAGTTACAGAATTTCAGCCTTTCCAAATCCCCCATGGGATAATACCCTGAATTGGGTGGGGGTTTACATCTGAGTTAAAAAAAGTTAATAATCTGAATTCAATCAAAACCATCTTTTGAAAGGATACACACTTTCCAAAATTGAAGGCGGTAAATTAAGATTAAAGACTTACGAATTGACGGATTTGATGAATTGGCTTGCCTTTTCAATTCACCACACTGGACAAAAAGCAGGTCAACAGAAAATATTCCAAATTCATGAGCTTTATGGTTTCGAATTTTGATCCATCAAACCTTCTGACATTGCTGAAAGTATCCAGGAATAATTCCAAGGTCATTCTGCATTGTTTCCTTATTAGTATTAGTACTCTTTTAGTACTGTATTAGTACTGAAATTCGATTTTTAGTACTAATACAGTGCTAAAAGAGTACTAATACTAATAAGGGGAGCTTAAGGAATCGTTTGGGAAACACGGGTATAGTATTAAAAAAATAAGATTAACGATGATCAAGGATTTTGTAATTTAATGCCGCTTAGATACATTCATGGGGATATATCCCTTAGCAATGAACTGCCCTACAATTATAACTCCATCCAGAAAAGACTTTACTTGCAGGCAGTAATATAGAACGGTCATTGATTGGTGGGTTTAAAAATGCGAGGCCACGAACAATTCGTGGCCTCGCAAATCCAAACCTAACAGGGGTCCGAATTCCTAAAACAGGACCCATCTTAGGGGAATATTTCAGAACCTATATTTGTACAAGCAAAAGCATTCACTTATTACTTGGCATCCACGTTTGCCGAGTCTTTGAGGGCATTGAGCAATTCGCGCAGGTCAATGGTCGCGTAGGTGGATGAATAATCAGACATGGCATAGGGAATTACCAGATCGCCATTGTGAACGATTGATCCGCAGGAATAAATCACATTGGGCACATAACCTTCACGTTCGGATTCGTTGGGAACCATTAATGGACGGTTGAGCCTTCCGATCTCCAATTCAGGATTGTCAAGATCAAACAATGAAGCCCCCAAGGTATATTCCCTCATAGGACCCACAGCGTGGGTAATCACCAGCCATCCTTCTTCCGTTTCTATGGGAGAGCCTGCATTGCCAATCTGCACCAGCTCCCATGGATACCTGGGTTGTTGAAGCAATTTGGCATTGCGCCATATATTGATACTATCCGAGTATGCGATGTAGTTATTTACCCCATCGATTCGGCACAACATGACGTATTTACCATTGATTTTACGCGGAAACAAGGCCATTCCCTTGCTTTGCCCAATCTCGCCGTTGATCGGAAGTACTTTGAAGTTGTAAAAGTCGGTGGTACTGATCAGCTTTGGCAGGATGGTCATTCCATCATAAGCCGTATAGGTAGCATAATAGGTAATATCGCCGTTGTCATCCGTAAATTTCACAAAACGGGCATCTTCAATCCCTTTTTGTTCGGTTGCCGAAACAGGAAAGATCACCCTTTCAGAAATTGCCGAGTCCATGGAGAAGTTTATCTCGTAATGGGCCGAAGCCAACCAGAGAATTTGATTGATGATCTTGATCTGGTCTTGCTTGATATCGGGATTTTTGATGGCAATCTCCAGGTTTTTCATCAGTTCCCCATATGTGAAACTTTCTCCCAACTTATCCAGGATAAAATTCGGTGATAAAACTTTTTGTGGCTCCGTTGGATTGACATTTTTATCAACAATGGCCGATGGAATCACATTGTCTGGATTCTGAATCTGGTCAAGGCTATTGACCAGTGAAGGAGAAATGGCATTGATGTTGTCATTCATACCTTCAAGTTTTTCAATAAAGCTTTTCTTTTGATAGGTGTTCCGGATTATCTTGTCTGCTTCGGCCAACATCTTTCCGACAGGTTCTACCAACAGGTTACTATGGCGGTCGAGAATTGCAGAACGGAAGACAATTGAAGAAACATGACCTTCACCAGTAGCTCGGAAACTGATAATCACCCGCTTTTCATCGGCTCTTAATTCCGATTGATCGGGATCTTCCATGATCGAGGGATTAAAAAAGGCAGCCGACTCAATCGAGTATTCCATGGTAAAATATGAACCGATTAACGCTTTTTGTGCGACGCTTAAATCTTGCTGATTGACTTCAATTTTATCGAATATAGGAGCCAGGCGCTCAAAATGGTTCTGAAAGATGCGCGATATATTGCGGTGGCGGCGCGAATATCCCCGCAATAATTGACTCATGGCACTGCTTACTTCCTTCTCTGGCATTGCCAACACTAACCTGATGATATTGGCCGACCGTTCGTCACTCAAGTGTAGAAAGCGTGCAATTACCCTTGTCGGATCGGGTGAAAATATGACTTTTTTCCTGTTAATTGTAACTGGCATGGGATTGATTGTTAAATATTTCCTTCAAAATGTTGTTGCGAATATAAATAATTTAAGAAGGTGATTGGGGTACTTTAAAAAAGAATATTCGTCCCCATGCTTGAAATCTGGATAGAAAGCCCTCCATGCATTCAAATGAAGGGCTTCCAATTTTATGGAGAAAGGCTACTATTCGCATTGTATCTATGAACTTTGTTGGCTAAATTTATAATAGGGATAAAATCAGTCACAAAGTTCCTTCAAATAAAAATTTCTTTTTGGATCACTTTAATTTCACATTCGGCTATGTTTCATTAAAAGGAAAACAGGCAATTCTTAGCATTCAACCAGTACCAGGGACACCCCAAGAAAAATAGTTAAAGTGACCTAATTTATCGCACTGGCAAACTCCACTAATATCTCCCTTTTAATTCTGACAGGTTGAAAAAAGGTAAAATCCACCTGCTTTAGAATATTATTGACAGGATGAATTCATGTAACATTGAGAGAAAATTGTATAACATTTTTTAAGATTTAAGGTGTCAACTTTCATGTTTATAAAATTGTTAAGAAGTTAAAAATAACAAGATGGGAAAAATCAGAACAATCTCCCTCATTCTGTTGATGATGGGATTCGTATTAAGTAATACATCCTGTGCCACAGGCGGTTATTCCAGTCATAGAAACAATGCTGGAGTCAAAAAAAGTTGGTCTAAGTCGGCTCACAAGAAAAAGCCGCATTACAGGGCTAAGGCACATCATAAAAAGTTCAAGGGGCACAGTAACAATTCGCATTTGCATAAGAGGTAGGTGTACGAATTTGGTGGCAACCGATTCATCTCCAACTAAAGAGCCCATGGTGCACTGATGAGGGTCCGCCTTTAGTAAAAATATGGGATTAATATAACTTATTACAAAAATAGTGTAACATATCCAGGTTGAAAGATGATGAATTTTATGCACAGATTTAAATGATATTGCAGCCCTTACAAATTTTACTGTGCTGCAGGTAGTATCGAACGATTTAAAATAAACTTAATTGAATAAAAAAATGAAAACGAACAACAACACCGGAGTAATACTAACAGCCTTGGCAACCGGAGTATTGGCAGGAGCTGTATTAGGTCTCTTATTTGCGCCCTATAAAGGAGCAAGAACGCGCAACAGGATTATACTGAGAACCAAGTATCTCGGAAAGGACATCAAGGAATCAGTTGAAAAGGAAGCCGAGGCATTACGTCGCAAAGCAGAGAAACTTAAGGAGTTTGCCGACAACACTTATAACGACATTAAGTCAAGCGTAAAAGAAAATGCAGCTAAACTAAAGCAGCAGGGTTAACTCTAGGTCATGGCCAAGATTGCTACAAAATGATGAAAGTTCGAAAAGAAGGGATTATATCAGAGAAAACAGATCGTTTGTTTGAAAACCCTGTAGTATTGAGCCCCAATGCGGTCAAGCAAGTGGAGAACTTCCCTCAGTATTGCCATTCCTTGGGTTAGGGCAGTCATTCAACCATTGATTGTTGCTATCTTGATTATCCAACAAAGGTAGTAGAACATTGGGCCAAGCCCTTGATGGCTCCTGAAATTGAATTTGAAAGGATGGGGTTTGAAGTTACAAGGATTGAAAAGATTGATGACTCATATCCTCTTTTTATATACAGGATACCATGGAATCTATACGGGGAGTAGTAATCTTCATGATTGTAACAATAAACAAATTAAACGCCTTGGGATAAGATCTTATTACGGTTGTCTTCTCTCTTATTCAAGTCGTTTAATGAGTGGGAAAAACAAAAAGGATTGAATAACGTATATTTTAGACAGGATAGGCCTTGTATGGCGATACCCTTTATATCTATTATGGCGCTACCGTCGAGCGTTTAACAGTGGCTTCGGTGAATGCACCGGGGATGTTCATAGAATCTGTCAAACAATGGTAGCGACCTATTAATAAGTACGAAAATGATGAAAACGAAAACTGAAACCCATCAGAGAGCTGATGGTTCCAACCGTCTCAAGGAGGTGTTTGGGTTTGAGAATATAGCAACACGTGCAATGACTTTCTCCCGGAGAAAAGAAAAGATGAAAACAGAGGCAGGCAAAGCCTTGCCTGAATTACTCGTCATTACCTCCTATCCCCCTCGGGAATGTGGCATAGCAACCTATTCACAAGATCTAATTCAAGCCTTGAATCACAAATTCGACCAATCATTTACCATCAAAGTATGTGCCCTTGAAGCAGAGGACAGTTCGTTTGATTATCCACCTGAGGTAAAGTTCAAATTGAAAACTTCGGTATCTACTGACTATCATAGGATTGCCCGTTTGATCAATCAAAATAATAATATTAAGATAGTGTTGATTCAGCATGAATTTGGATTGTTTTATGCGCAAGAAGAAGCCTATCTACAATTCATCCATGAGATTACCAAGCCGATAGTGGCTGTTTTCCATACCGTATTGCCACGTCCGGATGAAGCATTCAGAGAAAAGGTTCAACATATAATGGAAGCATGCCAGTCCGTGGTTGTAATGACTCATAATTCAGCCGAATTGTTAATCAATGACTATGATGTGGCTGAGGAGAAAATTGTAGTCATTGCCCATGGAACACACTTGGTGCAACATTTAGATGAAGTATTTTTGAAAAATAAATATGGCTTGGCGGACCGCAAAGTACTGACCACATTTGGTCTGCTCAGCAGAGGTAAAGGTATTGAAACTACCCTGGATGCCTTGCCTGAAATTATAAAGACCAATCCGGAGATCATGTTTTTAGTCATTGGCGCAACCCATCCTGAAGTTGTAAAGAAAGAAGGAGAAGTTTACCGACGTAAACTGGAGGCCCAGGTAGAGAAAAACGGGTTGACCCAGCATGTGAAATTTATAAACCGATATCTGGCACTTTCTGAGTTACTGGAATACCTGCAATTGACCGACATTTATGTATTTAGTTCAAACGATCCCAATCAGGCTGTAAGCGGAACGTTTGCCTACGCCATGAGTTGCGGCTGCCCGATCATCTCAACGCCTATTCCCCATGCCAAGGAAGTGCTCACCAAAGATACGGGGGTCATATTTGACTTCAACAACTCAATACAACTGGCAGAAGCCGTCACCAAACTTTTCAGTGATGACTCACTGCGAAAAAATATGATTAAAAATACACTTCAAAAAGTATTTGCTACTTCCTGGGAAAACTCGGCAATCGCTCATGCCTCTCTTTTGAAAAAGATAGGAGGACTTAAACTGCACTACAATCTTCCCGAGGTGAATCTGGATCATCTGAAACGCCTCACTACCAACTTTGGAATGATTCAATTTTCCAATATCAGTCAACCCGATCTGGATTCAGGGTACACCTTGGATGACAATGCCCGGGCATTGATCGCCATTTGCATGGATTATGAACTGACAGCCCATGAAACTGATCTTAAATACCTTCAGATCTACCTTGATTTTATCAAATATTGTCAATTGATGGACGGGGGCTTTCTAAACTATGTGGATAAAGATAAAAGATTCACCCAGCAGAACTATTCAGTTAATTTGGAAGATTCAAATGGAAGGGCGATATGGGCCCTGGGCTTTCTAATATCAAAGAAGGCCATCCTACCATCGACCATGGTTACAATGGCTGAAAGCATCCTTAACAGAGCCATGCCCCAGCTTCTTACGATCTATTCGACGCGAGCAATGGCTTTTGCGATCAAGGGAATGTATTATTATAACATGGGCATAAAAAGTCCCAAGGCGATCATGATTATTAAAATCCTTGCCAACAGGTTGGTTCAGATGTACAAGCATGAATCGGAGAAAAAATGGGAATGGTTTGAACCTTACTTGACCTATGCTAACAGTGTATTGCCAGAAGCATTGCTATGTGCGGGACAGGTTACAGGAGACATTCTCTATAAAGAGATCGCCCGTGAATCTTTTGATTTTCTGCTTTCCTCTATATTTAACGAGCAGGGAATAGAAGTGATTTCTAACAAACGTTGGTTATTTAAAGGAGAAGTCCCTGTGAAGTATGGTGAACAGCCTATTGATGTTGCATACACGATTTTGGCACTCAATAAATTCAACGAGGTATTTAACAACCCTGATTATTCGGAAAAACTGACAATTGCCTTCAATTGGTTCCTGGGGCAGAATCGCCTTGACCAGATTATATATAATCCTTGCACCGGTGGATGCTATGACGGAATGGAAGAAAACCATGTCAATCCAAACCAGGGAGCAGAATCAACGGTAAGTTACCTAATGGCACGTATGACCATTGCCAAATTTAATCTGACCCAGCCTACTCGTATGTATCGGGAAGAGCAAGTAAGACGGGTTACTCCACATTGGAAAAGCACACCTGCAAACAGACAATAAAATGAAAAAATAGGTGCAATTAAAAACTATACCTGAAATGAAACAAGATGACATTATAAATGTTGCTGTGATCGTTGCCCATCCCGATGACGAAACACTTTGGGCAGGGGGAACTATTTTGGGCCACCCAGAGTGGAATGTGATTGTACTTTCTCTTTGCCGTGGTTTTGATACCAACAGGGCCCCCAGATTTGCCGAAGTCATGAAAAAAATCGGTGCCATGGGAATAATGGGCGACCTTGATGATGGACCAACCCAAGAGCCACTTGAAAGTGAAAAAGTAGAAGAGGTTATTGTAGACTTATTACCTGTCAGGCATTACGATTTGATCATTACTCATCATCCCCGGGGAGAATATACCCGCCATCTTCGCCATGAAGAAACTGGGAAGGCAGTTATTAAGCTCTGGAGTAATGTTAGTATCTCTACCCGAATACTTTGGTGCTTCGCCTATGAAGACGGTGGCCGGGAATATTATCCCAAAGCAGTTGAAGTGGGTACCTTGATTTGCCCACTTGACAAGGCTGTCTGGGAAAGAAAATATAAGTTAATTACAGAAACCTATGGCTTTGATAAAAACTCCTGGGAGGCACATACCACACCCACCACGGAGAGTTTCTTGCAATTTACGAATCCAAAAGATGTAACCCAATGGCTCGGCAGCCTTTCACAATCATGAAAGTGCTGGTTTTATACGAGTATCCACCTTCTCCAGGTGGTCTCGCCACACAAGGAGACTTATTATACAAAGGATTACTTGAATTAGGAGTTGACGTACATGCGGTTCATTCAGAATCAGCACTTGAAAAGGAATGGTATTACCACTGGTTTAAGCCCGATATAGTGGTAGGAATCGGTTATTGGGGCCATACCCCGCAATTGGTATTACACCCTTTGCGCTTTGGTGTTCAACCGGTTCCATGGCTAGTGGCTGATGGATACATCGCCAATTACCAAGAAGTTTTAAACGCACTGCCGCTGATCTTGGTCACCTCAAACTGGGTAAAAGAAATGTATGTCAGAGATGGAATCAATGGTGATAATATAGAAGTATTGCCAGTGGGTTGCCCTACCGATACATTTATACCCTACGATATGAATGATCAAAAAGTGGCAGAGGTCAGAAAATTCTTTGGCATTACACCAGATCAACTCATGATTCTCACATTGGGAGGAGATGCAGCATCCAAAGGTGCTCAGGAGGTAATGCAGGCACTTGCACTGATAGACCTAAAGGCTCCTTCCTGGAAATATGTATGTAAGGTATGGCCACAACCTAGAACAACCATCCAAAACCAGCTAGACATTGAATTGGCTACCAACCTTGGCATAGAAAAGAAGGTAACATATGCAACAAATATTACTTCACGGGAATTTATGCCCTTTCTTTTATCCGCCTGCGATATTTACGCTGCACCTTCACGGTTGGAAGGTTATGGAATGCCACAAGTTGAAGCAGGATCCTGCGGCAAACCGGTGATAAGTATCAATGCCATGGGGATGCGTGATACTCTAGTGCAAGGTAAAACGGCCTTCTTGGCAAAAGTTGCACAGAAAATAGTGGTAAACGAAGTATTCCTGACTTTAGAAGGAGACACGGAGGCAAGGAAGGTTATTTTCAATCCGCCACGAACAGTAGATTACCGCGCTGATGTAAATGATATTGCCAAATATTTACTCGAATTGATGAATGATGCATCCTTACGAAAAAAAATGGGTAAGGCAGGAAGAAAACGTGCCGTGGAACATTTTGATTACCGGGTTGTAGCCAAACAATTCATGCGTATCATGTCTGAAAGGATGGGTATACGGTAGATGATTCATAAAAGTGCGAGTTGAATTGAATATGATTTAATGAGTTATCCCTTTCGCGTTTTTTTAGTTCCTTTTTAGGTATGCGTGTAAGATAAAAAAAAGCTAGGGATTAAGAAAAATAGATGCTATGACACCGACAGAAATACAAGAAATAGAGAAAGCCAAGAGTGCTGCGTTGGAAGTATTGCTTCACAATGCACACGGGACGTTTCATAATCTTCCCAGAACTGCAGGTTGGGGATACCCAGAACCTTATACCCGGGATTTGATGCTCTCAATATTTGGGATTGCTGTTTCAGGAAATCAAGAACTCTTGAAAAGTACTCAAACCGTGCTTGAAACACTTGCTACCAACCAATCCCTACATGGACATATTCCTTCACTGGTTCACGACAAGGAGGATCGGGGCTCAAGCGATTGTACCCCATTATTTATTCTTGGTGTAGGTATTTTCAGAAAGGCAACTGGTAAGGAAACATTTCTCCAAGAGGCAGTTGACCGGGCTATGACATGGATGGAATATCAAAGTCCTTCAGACAAATATCTTATAGCACAACAACCAACCACCGATTGGCGAGATGAACAATGGGTACTTGGTTATGGATTGTATGTGAATACATTGGTTTATAGCTATCTCAGGTTATTTGGAAACAATGAAAGGGCAGAACGAATGCGCGAATTCATGAGTCGCTTTACCATTACTGGGGGGGTAATTCACCACCATGTACACGAAGGGCTGGTAGTAAAACACAAGCCTTATTATGCCTTGTGGTCCTATAAAGTATACAGTAATGAACGGTTCGATTTGCTGGGTAACAGCTTGGCTATCTTGTCAGGAATAGCCTCACTCTCCAGGGCCGAAGAAATGATTTCATGGATTGAGGAAGAATGTTCAGAGTTGAGAAGAAATGGCGAATTAGTGGTTGATCTGCCTCCAAATTTTTTTCCCTATATTAAACCTGGAGATCCAGACTGGTTACCTCGTTATTCAGCATATAACAAACCAGGGGATTATCACAATGGTGGTATTTGGCCCTTTATCGAAGCCTTTTACGTGGCAGCATTGGTTGCTGCCAAAAAATTTAAATTGGCAGAAGAAAAATTGGTCACCCTTACCAAACTTATCCGATTGGCTCAATATGAGAAAGTACACTTTGGATTTAATGAATGGATCAAGGCTCAGGACGGAAAACCCATGGGCCAGGACTGGCAATCCTGGTCAGCAGCCCTCTACCTTTATGCCGCAAAATGCGTAGAAGGGAAAAATACCCCGTTCTTTGATGAGATTAGGAATTAAATTCAATTTAGGGAAAAGTAATATAGGAATTAACCTTTAAGCAAAACTGGCAAAAATACAGGAAGGAAAATGCCAGCTGACTAGATGACAGAAAACAGTTCTTTATAATATATTGAACAAAAGGAAATAGAAGAATTCAGTAAGTTAGGCTTTCCAATATTTGTTGAAGAAATAGAATTAAACATGATGCCTGAAGGCACAATAAAATAAAAATATGGATTTCGTAGATTATTACAGTATACTAGGAGTTGATAAAAAGGCAACCGAAAAGGAGATCAAAAATGCCTACCGGAAACTTGCACGTAAGCATCATCCAGATTTACATCCCAATGATAAAGATGCAAAAGCAAAGTTTCAGCAGATCAATGAAGCAAATGAAGTATTGAGCGACCCGGTAAAGCGTAAAAAATACGATCAACACGGTAAAGATTGGAAACATGCTGAAGAATATGAAAAGGCACAGCAGTACCAGCAGCAATCTTCGGGATCGCGTGGGGCAAGGTACTCAGATGTACATGACGAAGGAGGATTTTCTGATTTCTTTGAATCCATGTTTGGGGGATTTGCTGGTGCAGGCCGAGGCAGACAGGTAAAATACAGGGGTGAAGATTATACAAGTGAGATCCATCTCGATCTGATGGATGCCTATGAAACCCATAAGCAAACCTTGACCATTAATGGTAAAAATATACGGATCACGATCCCTGCAGGGATTGAAAATGGACAAACCATTAAGATTGCAGGTCATGGAGGCCCGGGGATGAATGGTGGTCCGAATGGTGATTTATACATTACATTCTCCATATCCAATCATCCAAGATTTAAGCGTTTGGGAAACAATTTATACACAACAGCCGAATTAGATTTATTCACTGCAGTTTTAGGTGGTCCTATCACTATTGACACCCTGAATGGGAAAGTAAAACTAAATGTACAACCAGGAACACAAAACGGAAGCAAGGTTAAGCTAAGTGGTAAAGGATTCCCTGTTTATAAAAAAGCAGACCTTTATGGCGATTTATATGTCACCTATGAAGTTAAAATCCCGACTAGTTTAACTACCAGACAAAAGGAATTATTTATCGAACTGTCAAAGTTACAATCTTAAAAACTGACTGATGGAAATGAAAAAATTAATATCTGCCCATGAATTCTGTGTCAGCCACAATATAGAAGTTTCCTTCATTCGTTCGCTTGAGGAAACAGGCCTGATAGAAATTAAGACCATTGAAGAAACTGGATTCATTCCAGCAACCCAATTGCAACAGTTGGAAAGAATGGTTCGACTATACAATGAATTGGGTATTAATATAGAAGGGATTGATACCATTACTCATTTATTGCATCGTATCATTGACCTTCAGGAGGAAGTGACAGGACTCAAAAACAGACTTCGTCTATTTGAGCCCGATGAAATTGAATAAAGCAAATCTCTTATTCAAATGAGTGCAAGAGGCCAATGTGAGAATTATGTAATTTATTTTAAAAATTGTGTAAGTATCAGAATAATGAATACCCCAACTTTGAGCGATTATATTTTACGACAAAATGTATTAATAAGTAATTTTTAATCATCAAACTTTAAAAACAAATAATTATGAAAATTGTCAAATTTATTTTACCGGCGGTCTTAGCATCAGCCCTCTTATTTTCGGGTTGTTCATCCCTTACCAAAACTCAAAAGGGAGCAGGCATAGGCGCTGTCGCTGGAGGAGCTGCAGGTGCCATAATTGGGCGTGCTGCAGGAAATACTGCCATGGGTACCGTAATTGGTGCTGCTGTGGGGGGTGTATCAGGAGCTGTAATTGGCAGGAAAATGGACAAACAGGCTGCAGAAATCAAGAATGAAGTTCCCGGTGTAAAAGTGGAACGTGTTGGCGAAGGCATTGTAGTTGAATTCACCAGTAACATTCTTTTCGGATTCGATAATGCTGCCCTAACCTCTGAAGCAAAGGAAAACCTTGGCAAACTGGTTACCATTCTAAACAAATACCCAGATACCAATATTGCCATTTATGGCCATACCGACAGTAAGGGTTCAGAATCATACAACCAGAGACTTTCTGAGAAAAGAGCAAAAGCTGTATCAAATTATCTTGTAAGTCAGGACATTGCTTCCAATCGACTTACTACCAAGGGATTTGGCGAAACACAACCCAAATACTCAAACGATACCGCATCAGGCCAATCGCAAAACAGACGCGTAGAATTTGCCATTACAGCAAATGAGAAAATGAAACAAGAAGCTCAATAAACATTGAAGGTACTGATTTATCAATATCTAATGAAAACATTATTTTACAAATCAATTTTTAACACTTAATTCAATTCACATGAAAAGTAAAAATCTATTTTTGATTGCAATCCTGGTAATGTTCGGATTTTCAGCCATGTCTCAATCCGAAGGCATCTCTTTTGGGCTGAAGGGCGGAGTTAACTTCCAAAATATAAATGGGAAAGATGCAAGTGGTGATAAACTCGAATTTGACATGGTAACGCGTTTTAACGCAGGTGTTGTGGTAGAGATTCCGGTAGCTCCTGAGTTTTATTTCCAACCTGGATTGTTATACACCACCAAAGGTGCAAAGGCTAGCAAAGATTTTCTAGGAGTAGGTACATCGGGTGAATATAACCTATCCTACATCGAATTACCCCTGAACCTTTTATATAAACCTTTGTTGGGTAAAGGTCACCTCTTACTTGGTTTTGGCCCTTATGTGGCTTACGGACTAGGCGGAAAAGCCAAATTTGAAATTGGTAATGTCTCCGAAGAAAGAGACATTGTCTTTGCCAATGATTATACAAGTCCTTCACATTACGGTCAATATTTTAAACGTCTCGACTATGGCGGAAACCTTTTCTTTGGATATGAATTGGCAAACGGTATTTCTTTGCAACTCAATACCCAATTGGGTATGGCAAAAATCAATGCTGATAACACTACTTATCCCAACGATGATACCTCCTTCAAAAACACTGGTTTCGGTCTCTCTCTTGGGTATATGTTTTAAACCCAACGGACTGTCTTAAAAATTGACAGGACGTTTCAAATAGCAATAGCATTCAGTAAAAGTGAGACAATTTTCTTCGAAAATTGCCTCACTTTTTTGTTTGAAGTATCCTAAGGCACTTATCCTTAGGAAAATTAAATTATTGAATGTTAAGATAAACCTTTTCATTCTCTTCATTGTTCATCCTTCAACTTTAAAATCTAATCTTTCAGGATTGCCAGGGAGATAGTTTTTAAATTCAATTTACTTCACCTGAAAGCCATGAAAAAATTCATTAGAAACAACAGCCTTTCTCTTGCATTCCTGGTTCTGTTTTTTATTTCATTTGGAGGGCAAGTGTATTTTGGCATGAAGGAACATAACAAGGAGTTGATTGAAGACGGTCAAACGCCCGTCAACTTACTTCCGTACTTGTTATCGGGTCATTCCATAGAAGCAACTTTTGAAAATTGGGAAAGTGAATTTTTACAAATGGCTCTATTTGTTATACTAACCATTTTCCTGCAACAAAAAGGTTCTTCTGAATCGAAAGATTTTGACAAGGATGAAGAAGTTGACCGGGAGCCATCTCCAAAACGAAAAAATGCGCCATGGCCCGTAAAGAAAGGCGGATGGATTTTAACAATCTATAAATATTCCCTTTCTATTGCCTTTACACTTTTATTTGTAATTTCTTTTCTGCTTCATTTATATGGAAGCTTGAAAGATGAAAATGAACAATTATTAATCAAATCTAAACCACCAGAAACGGTCTTTTCTTATTTAGCAGATACCCGTTTCTGGTTTGAATCATTTCAGAACTGGCAAAGCGAATTTCTATCGGTATTTGCAATAATCATACTTTCAATCTACCTCCGTCAAAAAGGTTCTCCTCAGTCAAAACCGGTGGATGCTCCCAACAGGGAAACTGGCGAATAAAGAGATAAAATAAGGGGACTAATTTGCCCCCTTGTTTTCTGAAAATGTTTAATGATTGAAAGATATTGCAACAGAAAGTTCAATATCAAAATTCAATGTTTAGGTTCTTTGCCTTTCCATATCACGTAAAGATCTTATCCGGTCATGATCAGCCTTTATTAAATTCCGTTGTTTCATTAATAATGATTTCAATGGGGAAGATGTACTTAAGGAAACATCTCCAAAGTCATTTATTACTTTGTCATAAGTATCAACTGCCACATCTTCACCATACTCGCATGAATCAAGCACGGTCTTGCGATCTTTGCCTGATAAAGCTGCCTTAACATCCATCCAGGCTCTGAAGAACTTTCCACTTATTTTTGTGCCTTCGGCTGGAGTACCCCCCAAAAACAATACTTCATCAATAAGTTCGAGTCGACATTTTTCACTTGTCCTGATACATGAAGTAAACAAAGTTTTCAAATCACTTTCATCCGTTTCTTTTGAAGCTTTTTCGTATCCTTCAATTCGGTCGTTGTTAATTTCGATGAGGCTGTTCAGTCCATCAATAATTTCATCCTTATCCATTTTTTCGAGTTTTAAATTGTTTATAGCTAATTAATCTCAAAATTAAAGAGAGTATAGTTACAACATGTTACACGATTCCGCCAATAAGTTACATGATTTAAGAATAATTCCCCACCCTTCCTTCTTTCAAATTTTATTAGATGAAGCGATCCTCCTTTTTCAAAAAGTGTAAATCATGTAACTTCTATTTCTAATTGTGTAATATTTTAAGTCAATAGTTCCTCAACTTTATATTCTATAAAGTCTGCTCTCAATACATCACAGATTAAATGAAACAAAGGAATCTAACTGGACAAATTATCCTTCTCAAAGGAAATTCTCGGGCAACGGGGAGTAACTAGTTCTCCCACTTGTCCTGAAATATTATAAAACAATTATAAAAACACAAATTATGAGTACAATTACAACAAAAGACGGAACAAAAATTTACTACAAGGATTGGGGTTCAGGTCGTCCCATTGTTTTTAGTCACGGATGGCCACTCAATGCCGATGCATGGGAATTACAAATGGTATTCCTGACTCAGCATGGCTTTCGATGCATTGCGCATGACAGGCGCGGTCATGGACGTTCTGCGCAGCCATGGATTGGTAACGATATGGATACCTATGCCGATGATTTGGCTGAACTGATGAATCAACTCGATCTGAAAGACGCTATCCTCGTCGGTCACTCAACCGGCGGTGGCGAGGTTGCCCGATACATTGGCCGCCATGGAACTTCACGCGTTGCAAAAGCCGTTCTGGTGGGTTCGGTAACTCCCTTGATGTTAAAAACCAAGGCAAATCCCGATGGTGTACCACTCGAAAAATTTGATGAAATTCGCGCAGGGGTTTCTGCCGATCGTTCACAGTTTTACAAGGATTTAACAACCCCTTTTTATGGCGCCAACCGGAAGGATCACAACGTTACTCAAGGAACACGTGATGCTTTTTGGATGCAGGGTATGGAAGGAGGACTTTGGAACGAACTTGCCTGTATCAAGGCCTTCTCTGAGACTGATTTAACCGATGATTTGAAGAAATTCGATATCCCTACACTGATCATTCATGGCGACGACGATCAGATTGTACCCATCGCAACCACTTCAATGCTTGCGGCCAAGCTCATCAAGAACGCTATCCTGAAAGTATATCCTGGCGGACCTCATGGTCTTGCAGTAACATACAGGGACCAGCTAAACGCCGATTTGCTAGCATTCATCAAAGGCTAATCATTCATTTTTTACCCTATGTCTATTGGAATTGATGAATACAAACCCGGTATACTATTGTCGTGTGACAGATAAAATAACCCTTTGCTTTAGGCAAAATAGGTTTGGTGCATTATACGGATAGATGAATAAAATTCTTAAAAAGAAGGATATTGGTTGTAGGTTGTACCCCTGTAAGAAGCACAGTGTGAACATTTAATACTAAAAAAGGGTACAACCCCAGACCTGGCCCCGGGTATTCGGCATAGAAACATGTAAGATCCCTTGGTTGTAGCCAAAAATGATTCAGGTGACTGCTGCTTAAAATATTACAAGGGTACAACCTACAACCGGTATAGATGTGTGGTTGTTTTATTTTTAAATGTGCATAGTTTAAAAAAACCTGTACTGTGATGTATCACGATTAACAGGTCCCAGCGTCACGTTAGCTGTCACATGACACGGACTGTTGTGCAACAGCGAATAAGTGTGGCGGAGAAATAAAGGCATGGGACATGGGGCCTGCTGGCAGGCATTCTCCTTCCTTGTTCCTAACCTTCTGTCATTATCATCTGTAACCCATGTGTAACTCATCTGTAACCTTTCTGTAACCTCACCATACAGAAAGGTTACAGATGAGTATCAGAAAAGTATCAGATAGACGCGTTCAATACTATCTTGCATCAGGTACAATCACCATTGGAAGTATCGTGCATTTGATTTTGGATAGTCACATAGATAAAACTTAGAATAAGAGATATTCTTCATCTTATTGACCAAGAAAAATTGCATCAATAAACCA
>DASXUZ010000047.1:0-21936 GCA_036504555.1 Prolixibacteraceae bacterium
AAGAAGACGAAAATCAACCTGTACTACTTTCTCTTCATCGCTGCGATTGAGCAGACAAGCTGCCTTTTCATTTTCGCTCAGCATTTTGATCCAGATTTCGTAATCACCGTTGTCACGAAAGCAAAAACCTTGTTTCCCCACGGTATCCTGATCCAAGGCTATCATCTCAGAATTGGTCAGAATTTCTTTGGTTTCAAGAGTCATATTTCCCAAATCATTTCCTGCAATTAATGGTGCTGCCAACATGCACCAAAGTGAAAAATGTGTTTTATACTCCTCTGTAGTCATACCTCCGTTACCAACTTCCAGCATATCCGGATCGTTCCAATGACCAGGACCTGCATATTTTGCCAGTTCACGCTGTTTGTCAAGAATATCTAGCATCGAATCCCAACGGTCTACAATGTCGGGCGTTGTACGCCACAACTGGCCAACTTCCTGTGCCCATTCCCATGGCTTCGTTGTACCCCATTCGCATATACTGTAGACAATTGGACGACCGGCAGCGTCAAGTGCATTTCGCATCGTTTGGTAGGAAGATTTACCAGCCTCGGCAGAAGTGACATAGCACCAATCATATTTCAGGTAATCGACTCCCCAGGAAGCATAGGTACGGGCATCCTGAAATTCATGGCCAAATCCACCCGGTCTTCCCTGACAGGTTTTTTCACCTGCACAGGAATATATTCCAAATTTCAAGCCTTTCGAGTGTATATAATCGGCTAACTTTTTCATCCCATTCGGGAATCTATTTTTATCAACCACAATTTCACCATTTTCATCGCGCCCTACCTGCCAACAATCGTCAATCACAATATATTGATATCCAGATTTCTGCATGCCACCTTTAACCATTTCATCAGCCATTTGCATGATCAGCTTTTCGCTTACATTGCATTCAAATTTATTCCAGCTATTCCAACCCATTGGAGGCTTTTGAGCCAGATTGTTGTGTTTTTGAGCTGACGCTCCAATAGCTATAATTGCTAAACAGAGTATCAATAAAAAAAAATTCATATTGTTTATTTGATTTTTACTACTGAGATTATAATCTTTATTTTTTGAATAAATTAATCATCCAAACTTGCCTTCAATTTAATTTCGCACAATCAGCTTTTTATATTCTGTTTGATCAGTGGTTTTAACCTGAACCAGGTAAAGACCAGCATGTAGCGGGCAAGACAAAATGAATTCTGATTCTCCTGAACCTCCATAGGATTTGATTAAACGTCCGCTACTATCAGTTATGGAAATAAATATTATCTCTTTTTTGCTTTTGACAGTTACCTGATTTTTTGCCGGATTCGGATATAAACTGACATTCAAGTCTGCTGCTTCAGACAGAAATCCAATGGCAGTATTCAACTTCTTGAATAAAATTACGGATGAATAGGGTTTCAAAACCAGGTTGCCTGAAACAGGATTTCCTCTTGCATCGATAAAATGGTCTGGAATGCTGATGTTTTTATTACGATTTGACGCATTGTATTCAAACAGGATATAGTCATCCGGATTGGTTTTTTCGACATCAACTTCTACAATTTCCATATTGTCAAACCAAACATTGCCACGGAATTCCAGAATTTCAAATTGAATGGTGGAAAAGGGTTCATTCAGATCTGGTGCGATCAAAGTTTCAAAATCAGTATAAGAAGTGCCCAAAACAAAGCTTTTTTCGGCAGCAACTTTGTTGGCAGCTCCATTTTTACGGGGTACCATTTTTATGGAAACATCAGAACTACTACATCTGGCCGAAAATCTTAAGCGATAGGTTCTTCCCTGAGTCATTTCAAAATAGTTTGAAATAACAATCATATATCCATCTGCTGTTCCCGATGAGGAAATAAAGCTTGCTTTCAAGGCATTGCCCGGATTACCTTCACCATTTGCCAAAACAATTCTACCGTTGCCATATTTCGAACTCGTGGTCCACCCACTGATATTGCTTTCAAAGTCTGAATTCAAAAAGTAGTTCGACGAAATTGCTCCATTTACCTTGTATTGTTCTAATTCAATCGGCGACTTGTTAGAATGCAGATCTTTATGGTAGTTTGTTTGCCAACTTTCAAAGGTAATTGTTTCGTTGAACTGTGCCCCATTGATATATTTGGTGCGAATGGTCTGATTGTCATCCATCGGCCGGCAATAAGAATTAACGTCAAATGCACCTAAATCAGGGAAGGATAAGTTTTTGTCAATTGTTTCATAGGAAGCTACCAATTGATTTGCTGTGCGGGAAACAAATGCATTGCTATCGATCACACAATTGGTAATGGGGAAACTAGCTGCAGCATTGTCGTGCCTCAGAAGAATTTGATTTCCATTGTTGTAAATATTATTATTGTGAATGTTAATACGGCTTGAGTTATGGATGTATATGCCATTGTTTCCGCATTGATAGACTGAATTACCAATGATATCAACATTTGCACTCCGGTCGTCAATATAAATACCTTCTGCCGCTATCTCATTTCCACCTGTTCCTTCCGGTGCACCAATGGCATTGATCACAATATTGCCGATCAATTTTCTTGAATAATTGATTGGAGTGCCTTGACTCCAGGTATATAAACCTCCACCATCATCTTTTGTGATACAGAAATTGGAGATCACATTGTTTTTGATCGTTATCAGATCTCCTGAAAACCTTAATCCGACGTATCCGGAGCTGTCAACTGAATTATTTTCAATCATCAGATTCGTTCCACCCAGCATGACCGAAGTATAATCAGTATCACCACCCAATCCCATTCCTGCGATCAGTGCAGTATTTTTAATGAGGTTGTTTCGCATCATAAAATCTTTGCAACCTGTTTGTACAACCGCATTGTTGTTGGTATGATTAATCAGGTTTGATTCAAAAAGGACATTGTTCGAACCATTTAATCGAACTCCATTTTCTCCTGAATAATTGAATTCATTGTTTTTAAGGATTAGCCAATTGCAATTATTGATATCGAGGGTAATTGTGCCCGATCCACTGAACTGCAGATTTTCTATGGTAATATAACCAACGCCATTCAATCGAAGCAGATAATCCAGCTTAGTGGCCGTGGTGATCATTCCATTGGGGTCTGAGATCGAATACAAACTGAATTTCTTATTGTTTGGGTTATAATACCATTCTCCATGCTGATCCAATGTTTTGGGATCATTCTGAATAAAATATCCAAATCCATTTGAGAATGATGAATTAGAAGTAAATTGAAGGGTTGTACCCATGTGCGATTTAATGGTGAGTCGGCCTAAAACCCAACGTACTCTTCGAACCACTGCCTCGGCGCCAGTCCAGTCAATGGTGTTGGTGAGTTGATTATCCACAATCTGGTCAGTACTGCTTGATTCATAAGAAAGATATCCCTTATTGGGATCTGAAGCATTTGGCCATCTTCCAATCTGCTGTGGGAGGCCATTGATAAAGAAGTTGGTTACTTTACTTCCGCAGTCAGCACAAGTAGCTTCCCAAATGTTAGTTTTGGTTTGAACCCAATTGGTAATGGTGGTCGTTCCTGATATGACTGGCTTTTTGCCCGAACCATAACTTCCAAAATAGATGTTGTTAGAAGAATCGCCTGATTTTGAAATAAAAATCTGCCCCTTAAATGTATCATTACATTTAAAAAAGATGGAATCTCCCGGCTGAAGCGAGTTCATAACTGAATTCAATTTACTGGTAGTCTTCCAGGCGGTATTTTCTGTCTTTCCATCCAAAAGGTCATTGCCGGAATCCGAGAGATAATAATTGGTTCCATGCGTTTGCAAAAATGCAATCAGAAGGACTAATAAAAGGATTGTTGGTTTCATGACCGATCATTTTTTTATAAATGTATTGACTGAGTACCTTCCGATATAAATCAGAAACTAATAATTAACTGTTCCTTCCTTCAAGCCAATCAGGCGTTCCTCTATTTTCATTTAGAAGGAATAATGTCTGGACAGTTTTTCCTTATAAATGGCTCAATAAATGTTTCTGGAGGTCTTTCCTGTGAGCAAAAAGGGGTCTTGTTTTTAAGCAAGACCCCTGTGCTAATAATTAATTATTTAATGAACTTCAGACTCGTTCCATCGTTTAATTTCACAATGTAGATGCCTTTCTTCAGGCTGGAGACATTGAACTTGGCCAAATTTCCACTGGCAATTTTCTCCATCATTTTTTGTCCCATTGCATTATAAATAACCACTTTTTCGTTTTCCGTTGCCAGACTTACTGTCAGTTCATTGGCTGCTCCAACCGGATTCGGATAAACTTTTAAATTGTTGGTATGTATTCTGGGTGCTGTTGATGCAAAATCCTCAGCAGTCATCAGTGAAACACTATCAAGATGGATGGTTGCAGTTGAAGCTCCAATGCAAAAAATCAGGTGTTGCGAGCAATTCACTGCCATATCCGGGAACCTTACATGGAAATTATAAAAAGTAGGTTTTAGGGGTAAATGTTCAATTGTCCAGAATGATTGTCCAGTAGATTCTGCATCTGTTGAAATTCCAAACTTTGTATAGTCATTGTTATAATCCTCCATCATTATAACCATTGATCTTGGTTCTTCAGCATAAATTTGGAATGAAAATACAAAATTGTTATCTTTTTTGTCATAAGGAATTTTCATTTCTTCGATCACACCCGCATCCCAGGGATTTGGAGTCACCTGTTCGGGAGCCATTAAGCCTACCCCATCAACGATGTTGATATTTCCATACCAAGCTTCCAAGGTTGAAAAATCTCCATTGATGATAATATTGCGCTCTTTCCAGGAGAAATTCTGCCCGCTGATAGTAATCCTGGTCTCTGCCTGAAGCCAGCTGCCATCAATGGCATCAGCAACAACCGTAACAGTGCCATTGTCCACTGCTGTCAGTAAGCCATCAGGACTAATGGTGGCTTTTCCCGTTTCGTTGTATATGCTCCATTTTACCCGTTGAATATCAGCATTTACAGGAAGTATGATTGCGTTCATTTGCAATGTTCCATTATCTTCAGTAATGGTGGTGGCATTGTTAGCTGCTGCAATGGAGAGAGATTCGGCAGATACTGCTACTGCTCCTGGTTCATCTTTATACATGTCCTGAACAACGATTAACCTTGCCGGTTCCCATCCCATATCTGAAACCCAAATCCTCGACTTGGGAGTTTCCTGTTTACCTTTGAGAACGAAGCTTACGAATTGTTCGTGATTTTTCATGGCATCTTCGATATACTTCATGATAGATTCCTGATCAACTGTTGTTCCGGCAATTTCGTACCTGGCTGCTTGTTCAATGTCGGCTTCAGCAATAATTTCTGGTTTGGAAGCTACCTTATTGTTCCATGTTAATGTAGATTCAGACCAGGAATTGGTACATCCATAAATGTTCAGGTAAAAATGAGGGATGGTTAACCAGGGAGCTTCATTTTTCACCGATGCTTCAATTGACAAGGCCACACTCACCAATCCGCCTTTTCCTGAAAGTTCTGAAATATCAAATTTCAAATAGGTTTCACGGCTATCTCCATTTTTTTCATCAATAGCCACTCCCAAATCTCCATCACCTCCATTTAAAATGGTAGTGGGACTTTGCTCGCTGACAAAAGTGTCTTCCAACACTTTGATCTTGGTTGAGTCATTTTGACTAAAAGCGGCAGTAACTCCTACAACAATCCCTAAAAGCGCTAATGCCAATTTGTTCCGAAGTAGATTTAAATTCATAATTTTAAGATTAATTAGATTAAGAAATAATTCAAAAAACTGTTCTTCACATTTTATGCTTTCGCTATAACTAGGTATATAAAGCACAAAACTGATTATACCCTAGGTGATCATTTGATTTTTTTTAATACATTCGGTTAGCTTACTTCAGGCCTCCCTGAAATGAGATTAATTGGTCCTTTGTGCCGATAATTGGTTGATGAGTAAATGCTCAATTTTTAATCGGAGTAAAAATAACGGTATCCCAAAACAGCGTTCCCCAGGTAATATTAACGACTCTAATTTTATGTTCTGTCGTCGTATCCCAATTGAATTCACCCCAGCTGGTAATTTTTTCGGGATCAGTTCCTTTAATCGTGGCTGTTTGCACTCCATCAACAAATACAAGGTAATTTGCATCTGTCAATAAATTGGAAGTCATCATATAATGTCCATTCATTATCTTAGGGGTAATGATCTCACACCACCAAAATCCATTCATATTCAAGCAGTCCCAGTTGCGCAAATCTCCAGTATCATGATTCTTATAATAATACTGAAGGAAGTCTCCTCCCCATTGAATTTTGGCAAAAGGACTCTTTTCGTCCTCCTTATATGACCATTTCATATAATATTTACCGAAATAATCACCTTGCTTCAGGTCAAAGTAATCGGTTGTTTCAAATACGATCGTGCTTGGCTGGGGTTGATTGACAGGCAATAAGCCATTGATACTGTGAATCGCTCCATTTTTGGCAGGAATATCTGAATTAGGAATATCAAAACCGGTATACAATTTCGTGGTATTGTCAACATTCAATTTGTAATCCGTATCGATGGTAATGGAAACATTGTTATCACTTGACAGAACGGGATATAGTTTAGTCCCGGGTGCAAAATCTGAAAAATAATAAGTACTTCCCAGGCAATGATATTCCATGTACCGATAAAATCCATTTTTTAAGGAAGTAATACTTTCCGGAATATCAGTGTAAGTGGAAATCAAATCATCAATGGTATTGATGCCGAACTTATTGTAAACGGAATTGGAAACTGCAAGTATGGTATACCTTGTTCGTGCGCTTTTCATTCCAAAAGGAAACTGAATCACCTGAAGCGTATCTTTAAGTCCAGTACGTTTCAATCCTTCCGTGAAAATTGAAAAGGAAGGATCAGAAGCCAGCTTGTCATAAACACTCAGCGTTACAGGATCTATTACCTGATCAATCAGGTGGATAAATCCATTGGATGCCCTAATGTCCCTCTTTATTATTTTTGATTGTTTGTTAATAATGATATCAGGTCCATTGAACTCTGTAACCAGGTAATCACCTATAGCATTTGTATCACGCAAGGCACCCAGTCCAATGTCACTGGTCTGGATCTCATTCACGATCAGGTGAGTATATGCCAGATTTTTTTTGAAGTTACTATCCAGCTCCTCCAAAGAACTAACTCCTTTTTCCTTGTAATATGCCTTCATTGCTTCATTATTCGGCAGAAACAGTGTATAGGGGCCCCGTACATACAATAAACGGGTCAAATTCGCACTTTCTAAAAGTTTTCCAAATTCCGAGTATTGATCAGCATTGGTGGCAATAAAATCTGAAATAACCTGTTCATCGGATTTGACTTTCCAAAGCACAGGATCTTGTGCGCATCCAAAAAGTATCACCATCAATAGTAGAATACAGAATGATTTTGCAATTTTACAAGTGGAAATAATTTTCATATTTAAAATATTTATTGCGTTTTTATCGATATTAAAGTTGCTGATACATGAACTGCCGAATTTTCAGAATGCCTTTCTCCGATATGGACAGATAATAATTCGAGGTAACAATTATCTTAGTTTTTGGCCGTGAAAAATGTTACCTTCATCCGATGCCTTTTGCAGTGTTATCTATATAAAGCACGAACTTGCTTTTCCCCTAGTTGACAAAAAAGACTTTTTAACGAATTGAGTAAATAAGGCATAAGAAAGCACCTCACAAAAATTTGAAAAGAGGCATGCGAAATAGAATGATGGGTTGAATGCCAGTCTCTAAGATCATTTAACAGATGACAGTAAACCTTTCAGCAAAATAAATTCTGCTTGTGGTTCATTTTGATATGCTTTTAATTAATCCCATTTTGGTGAAGGGAATGGCTTTAAATTCATGCAGTTTATTAAAAATTTCGGAATTGTACTTTAAAGTGAAGTTATGTTTTGAGGCATCTATAAAACCTGGGTCTTCATGAATTACCAGATTGTTGTCATGGATCGGTCCCCATTGGGCTTCCCCGTTGTGCAATTGACCGATATTTACAAAAACATTGTTTGCTATGTCATTGTGCTTTGGGATGCCCGGGTTATCTTTAAAATAAGTTGCCAATCCAGGATAAGCAATAGCATATGGTGGTTGGCTATAATTCACTCGTTCTAAACGTGAGTCGAACATACTTCCTTTTGGAAGACTGGATTGTTGCGATTTTTCAAGTCGATTGTCAAGATGAATAGCCAGCTCAGATTCGATGAAAATATTGTTGTAAATCGGATTGTAACTCCCTCCGCCAAGCATAATGGTTCGTGAGCCTGCCCTGTAAAAGACATTTCCATAAAGTTCTGTACCACAAGCTCCATCATCGTAATAAACAGCCATTGTCATTCCGAAATGGCCAATATTCTTAAAGAAGTTATAACGGATGATATTGCCAAATTCTGAAGGATCACGACCTATGTAAATCGCTCCTTGATCGTCTACAAAATTACAGGCTTCGCTGATGAGACTATATTCGATCAGGTGATTGTTGCCATGAATGTATATGGCGGTTGCCGGGCAGGCATTGAACTGGCAATGCTGTATACGGTTTCCTACTCCATCAATGTTAATAGGTGATTTATACGAATAATCGTTTCGTCCGCAATTGGTGAATTCACAATTAAACACATAATTTTCTGCCGGTTCAAGGGTTATGCGATCACCACCCCCAAGACTGATTCCACCACATCCGGTATTTTCAATTTTGCAGTTAATGATGCCATTGTCTATTCCTCCTTCGCGGTTAAAAGTAGTGTTCTCATATAGCAGTTCGTGCAGACTACCTATTCTCCCTGATAATTTTTCGGTCGGATAAAACGGATTTTTCGCATCCGGATGACGGTAAATGGAAGACGGTTTGCTCCCCTTGCCAATACAAATGCCGACTACTCCCATGTTTCGAATTGTACAGTTTTCGATTTTGTTGTGTTCAGTATTTTCCATGTAAATGCCAATTCCCCGGCCCAATTCAAACCTGATATTCTTGAATTGAATGTGACTGGCACCTTTCAAAGTGACCAATGCATCTTCCAGTATTGAAACCATGATCGTATCAGTTGGTTTTAACTGCGTGAGAGGATAGAAATACAGCTTCCCTTTCTGATGATCAATGTAATATTCACCAGGATCGTCAATTTCTTCCATCAGGTTGAAAAAATAATATTGGTTCCACACTTCTCCTCCACCTAATCCATACATGTGAGCGTCAGCAAACCTGACCACGCCAGTTATCGGGTCAAAATCCTTTACCCCTAATTGGTCAGTTGCCCAGGCATACTTGAAATTTCCACAGGTGAGAATATCTTTGGCATTACTCCATAGCGCCAGCTTTTTTTTGTCTAAACGGATACTACCAGGATAGCATTCTTTTTTACTGACAATACCAGGGTCAACAACATCTTCGGGTTTTATCAAAATTTTCTCCTTGTTCGGATACCTGGCTATGTGATAGGGACTTCCGTTAATATATAGTTCCAATGAAGCATTGACATAAGGTCTGCGGAAGCCAGTTATTTGATTGGTTCCATAATCTGAAATCCCCAATGCAGCAAGATCTATTTCCCTGATTTGAGAAATTGCTTCGTTCTGAATGATCAGTTGAGCTGCATCTGTTGAGATTGGGTGGACCTTGTCAAAACTGATATTCTTACCTCCTGAAAGTATCACTTTCTCGTTTGGATAAGCACTGAAAATAATAGGTTCACTTTCCGTTCCGGAGTCTTCGTTCACAAGCGAAAAACTTTCTGACAACTCATAACTACCATCCCGAAGCCAAACCTTGACACAACGATGAAGCTGTTTGTTCTTTTTTAGTTGACGGATAGCCATTTTTGCATCTTCCATCGATGAAAATGGATGGGTTTTACTTCCCTCATTTGAAGGAGAACCATTGGTGGCAATGTAAAATTCAACTGGCTTTTTTATAGATGAATTAGATCTACTTCCGGAATAAACCAAGACATTGTATCCTGGATAGGAATATAAAAATAGGATGAATGCTAACTTGCAGATATTTAGTTGTTTCATTGATGAATTGTTAAAATATAGTTGATAATTGCCTTTAACATCATTCACTATAAGGTGCTATTTCTAATGATTTAATTAGGGGTTCATCTTTGCTCAACTTCAATTGTAAAATGATACTGTTTTTTTGACCAGCGCCTCTTTTTAGCCAACATTCAGGTAGATAAAAATCCTCTTGCATTCCTTTCGCCCAATATCTTCCAATCTGATGCCCATTTAAATAGATTATTCCGTTACCTTGAGTACTAATTCTTACTAGCCAGTGAATGCTGTTTTCTACTTTTGCTTTTGGCAATTCAAAATCCGATTTGTACCATCCGAGCAAGGCTTTTTCATTTGTTTCACTGCCTGATGAATTATATGGCATCCACCCCTTCAATTGATTAACACTTGATTTCACATCCGAATATTCGAGCTTCTGAAAAAGAGTTCCCCATTCTTCAGGATAGGTAAGTTTAACGATTCCAACTCCCCCATCTTCGTAAAGATCATAATTATCAGCAATTATGATGATCTTATTCAATCCAGATTTCAACTGATCTTTCAGATCGAAAGTGCGGGAAACAATCCGTGAATTGCTTATTCCAACTTTATGGCCATTCAAATAAACCCAGGCCAGATCTCCAAGTTGTGAAATGTGCAAACCTGTCTTTCCATGTGCAATATCATCGGGATTCATATTTATCGAGGTGCAGAAGATCCCGCGCTTATTTAGCTTTACAAACGATGGTTCTATTTTGGATAGAATTATATCATCCCACCTAGAGCTATCATTCTTATCGATTTGTGAAGCTAGACTATCAGGTTCTATCCTTTGATCAATTTGTTTAAACTTCCAGTTTTGAAGTAATTTTTCATCGATTTGCGACGAAAGAATCTGGGCATTGACAATGCCTGCCTCTTTCTCCATGTAAATGAATTCTTTAGCATATCCCGAATTTTCGTATAAAATCAGGAATTCGTTGATCCCGGTTTTTAAAGAACCTTTGGGCAATTCAAAATCTCCAGGTAATCCATTTGTCCGGGAATTAAGCTTGTTTCCATTAAAAAGCACGGTAATATTGTCGGTTAAACCATTCCCTCCTGCAGTTAATGATCCGGCAGACAAATCTGGAAAAGTTACCCGCAAGAATTTACCTGAATCATCCGTCAAATCCGCTGCTGTCAGGCTGAAACTGGCTTTGTAGTATACATACCGGTTGTCATAAATCCCTAGATCAAGCAGTGACATTCCTTTTTCAACTGATTTCCAATCTGACGGAATCGGGTCATTGATATAGCTAATTTCGGTCAGTTTTATACCTGAAGGAATTTTATCCAGCCGTTTTTTCGATTGTGACAGTTTTGGAAACCATTCTCCTTTTTGAGCGTCTGCTACATTTGGAGGAAGATATAGAACTTTAGAATCAAAAGGAGCCAGATCATATTCAAACTGCACTGATTTAGCATTCTGTGAATCAATAGTTTTGGCAACTGCGGAATAGGTTTTTTCAGTATTGTTATTCCTGATGAAAAAATATCTGCCTCCATCATCACTCTGACGCAAAGTAACTTCAACATCCACTGATCCGGTTTCAATCTCTATCGGGATTAATTTCGAATGGATCAACCGGGTGCCATGTTCTTTAAGCATCATCCCAATTGCTTTTACCCGTTCGTATTTTTCGCCGACAGCTCCGTTTTCCCTTATCGGCGCCCCATAATCATAGCTGGTTTGCATGTCTTTGCTTTCAACTCCATCGAGGTTCGTTCCTCCAACAAGCATGTAATAATTCAGCATGGTCTCACCATTCTGGATGCAATACAAGGTGAGATTTTGAATTTGAGCAGGACCAATCCCTTCCGGATAAAAGTCCATATCTTTTTTAAACGTTTGAGGCTGCCACACAAAAGGAAACCATCCTCCCTGCAGCTCGGTAGTCATTAAAGGAGCATCCGGCTGCTTTTCCCTCATGAAGTTTAAATAGGCTTTAATTCCGGGAGCAATCTGGTTACACGGATAAAGATTGGATGTCTCATAAATATTTTGCTTTAAAATTGTACTGTTACTGTTTGTTATTTCAGGCGAATCGCAAGCCACCATTGGTACTTTTATTCCATTTGATAACGCTGTTTGAACGATATTCTCCAATACCGACACCTTCGCATCCAAAGGAAAAGAAACGTGCCCGAACTCGTTTTCAACTTGCATGAGTATTACTCCACCAGTTCCCGGTTTCCGATAAATGATCTGATGATTGGCAACAAAGGAAGAGAAAGCTTTTATCCAATGGTTACTCCATTCAAGATAAACAGGATCGTCAGACCGAAACCACATCCATTGTTTTGATTGACGGGGTCGTTTGGTAGTTAACCAGCCCGGATACCCTCCACGGATATATTCGGCACAAATAAATGGCCCAGGCCGAACAATGACATATAATCCATAAGATTCGGCCATTTTTAACCATTTCTCAAATTCATCCAGATTAATTTTTGAAATATCATTGACTCCTAATGGCATTTCAATTTCATGCCGATTCCATGGAATATAAGTCTCAACGGTATTAAAACCGGCATTTTTCATCTTCTGAAACCGATCACTCCACAATTCCGGAGCACATCTGAAATAATGAAAGGCACCGCTATAAATAAATTCTTCTTTCCCGTTTATGATCAGGCTTTTGCTGTTGTATCTGATCTTATCAGGAGCAAAAAAGTGTTTATTAATTACTTTATCCTGAGAAGAAATTTTACCAGCAAACAGCATCACCAATAGAATAAAAGGAAGTGTTTTTTTTGCACGGATAGTGCAAAACCCAGCCATAATTCGGGAAGCAATCATTGAATCTACTTTCATTGGGTTATGACTAAAAATTTATAATTCCCCGCTTGCAAATGCATGCAGAGCAACTGATCCTTGTTTTTTTCTGTCCGAATCAGTTTATTCTCAGATAAGTCTTTCCCACTTTGCGTGACTTTTTTCGCATTGAGGTAAAGTGTGGCAGTACTGTTTGCCGGAATGGTGACCTGATATAAAATCTTTCCTTTCGATTTTTCCCACGACGAAACAATGGTTCCATAAGGGCTGTCGTATTTGGCTTCAAATTGATTGAGTCCTGAAACAAAGTTCGGTTTCAGGATGATATTTTTAAATCCGGGCTGTGCTTCATCCGGAAAAATACCGCCAAGCGCTTTATAGAACCATGCCCCAATTTCACCAAACATGATGTGATTCATCGACGAAATATCTTTGGGAGTGTCAATTGTCCAATGTTCGAAAAGGGTAGTTGCTCCGTTAACAATCCAATTACCCCATGATGGGTATGTTTCTTGCAAAGCAACCTGATAGGCCAGATCGGAATACCCGTTTTCGCTCAACGCATTCAGTATCGTTTTGGAACCCAAAAGGCCGACATCAATATGACTGCCATCAGCAAAAACGCGTTCAGCCAGATTTCTGGCCACTTTTGCTCTCAACTCCTCCGGAACCAAATCCCATTTAAGCGCGAAGCTCAACTCGGTTTGAAATCCGCTTCCGTAAATTCCGGTTTCAGTATTCAGGTATTTGGCATTGATTGCCTGTTTGATTTTTCCGGCCAAAGCTGAATATTTCGCATAATCGGTTTGCTTGCCGAGAATTTTAGCCGCTTTGGCAAGAATGGTTGCATCAATATAAAAATAGCTTGACGAGGTAAATTCTCTGGGTGTTTCAGATTTTACCGGAACCCAGTCGCCCAGTCCCCAATCGGTAAGCCCCGAAGGACTCATCTCGTCAATGTGGTCAACATACCGTTTGATATTGCAGTAGCAACTTTCCAATAGGTGCGAATCGCCGTAAAAGAGATAAATATTCCATGGAATAATGGCGATGGTGCTTGTCCAGTCCGGGCCGTTTGCCCAATGAAATCCCCATCCGTCAGTAGGAATAATTGCCGGAAGCACACCGTTTGGCTGTTGTTCGTCCTGGTGATCGGCCATCCATTTTTCGTAGATGGTGATCGCATCGTAATTGTACAACCCTGTTTCAATATTAATATGGGCATCACCGGTCCACCCATTTTTTTCGCGTTGAGGGCAATCGGTTGGATAACCAAACAAGTTCGAGAGATACGAAGCATTGGTCGCCTCCCATATTTTGTTTAAGGTTGGATTCGACGAATGGATGCTTCCTGCTGCCGGAACATCGCTGTGCATAAAATAGGCAGTCAGGCTTTCTTTGTTTAAGTTGATCGGCTTATTTGAAGTAACTTCCACGTATTGAAATCCTTTGTAATTGAAACGGGGCATAAAGGTTTCCTGACCCTTGCCATTCAGAATAAAAATATCGGTCATGAATGGGTCTGAATCATCGGTTGGGCGATAATGCTCATCAATATTCAATTGACTAACACGACCGTCTTTGCCCAATCGCTCTCCATGTTTCAGCCGGATGGTAGTACCGGCAGCCCCCGAAACTGAGATTTGGTTAACTCCTGAAAAGTTCCTTCCGAACTTATAGATATATGTGCTGTCGTTCAGTTGAATCATTTCTTTAGCTGGGATTCTTTCCACATTCCGGATTGGATGTAAAGCCTGAGTTGTAATGTTTTGTGAAGGCATTCCGGTGCTCATTGCGTTTCGCCATTGCGAGTCATCAAATCCAGCTTTATCCCATCCCGGTTGTTCCAGTCGGGCATCGTAGTGTTCTGCGGTATAAATGCTGTTCAGTGTAATAGGGCTTAAAGCTGTTTTCCAGTCCTGACCGGTGTTGATTGTTTCTTCAGTCCCATCTTCATAAACTAGTCGCAAATTCATACAAAACTTTGGGCGGGCTCGCCAGGGGGCTTTGTCGAAATACCACACTGCCATTGACTGGTGGTTATACCAGCCATTGCCCAAATTCACCCCAATGGCATTCTCGCCCTTCAGCACACTTTGGGTAACATCATAAGTCACATAGAGTGTCCGGCGGTCAAAACGTGTGTACATTGGGTCGAGCCGATGATCTCCAACCTTTTCGCCATTCAGGTATAGTTCGTAAAGACCTGCTACAGCAATATACGCACGTGCCGATTTTACTTTCTTGGCTATTTCAAAGGCTTTCCTAAAATAAGGTGCAGGTTTAATATTGAAATCCGGACTGTCAGTAATCCAATCACCTTTCCAGTTTTCCTGATTCATCATTCCCGTTTCGAAAAAGGCTACCGTTGAAAGATCTGACCATTTTCCCTCCTGATCCTGAACTTTTACTCCCCAGAAATACCGGGTAAAAGGAACCAGTTTTTGTCCCTGAAATATAACCAGCATCAAGCTTGAATTGACTTCACCCGAATCCCAGAAGTCACCTTTGCTATTGGCAACTTTAGCAGAGTCGGTGCCGAAAAAAATCTTGTAAGCCTTTTGAAATGCTCCTTGTTGTTCAGTTTTCATTTGCCAGATTAACCGTGGATTTGTGGCATCAATCCCAATCGGATTTACTAGATATTCACATTTCAGATTTTCTGGTCGGTTTTGTCCCGAAACTCCAAAGCACAAGAAGAATATCGAAAAGATAATTAGTACAATATTTTTCATGGCAAATTATTAATGAATATCACCCTTCTTCATCCAATCAAACACCGATTGCATCCATTCTTCAGGTTTTTGACTCAGAACAAAGCCATGATTTCCCTTTGGATAAAGGTGCATTTCTGCCGGAACCTTATTCCTGATCAACTCCTGATAGAATCGAATACTGTTTTCGACAGGCACCACATTGTCGTCGCCAGTATGGGTCAGCCAGGTTGGTGGAGTAGTTGAATTGATATGCAGCTCATTTGAAAAGAACTCAATCTGGTTAGTTGTCGGTTTTTCTCCCAATAGATTTGTACGCGAACCACTATGGGTTAGTCCATCTTTCATGCTGATTACCGGATAAACCAGGATCATAAAATCGGGACGCAGACTAATCTTTTCATCGTTTGGGATAACTGATTCTTCGAAATGAGTTCCGGCAGTGGAGGCCAAATGACCGCCAGCTGAAAATCCCATAATTCCGATCTTTGACGGATTGATTTTCCATTCAGCTGCTCGATGGCGTACTGTTTTGATTGCTTGTTGTGCATCTTGCAATGGTCCGATTGATTTATCGCTCATGATTGAATCGCTGGGTAACCTGTACTTCAGGATAAAGGCGGCAATACCATGTTTTTGAAATTCTTCGGCAATCATTGTTCCTTCATACACGTAACTCTCCATGGCATATCCGCCGCCCGGACAAATAATTACCGCAGCGCCCGTTGCCGATTTCTGATCAGGAAGGTAAACTGCCATTGTTGGTACAGCAATACTACGATAGCCATAAAATGTACCTTGATCAACCATTTTTATTTCTTTCATTGGGTAGACCGTGCTGTTCGGAATCCCCGTAGAATACAGCGGAATAGTCTGCTGCGCCAGAAGTTGAAATGAGAAGAATAGGAGAAAAATCGATTTGATTGATTTCATGGTATTTATTGTAAATTTTCTGTTTCTCTTTGAATGGTGAACATGATCAACTCTAGCATTCTACCTCTGAATAACCAGTTTCATATATTTTGTTTTGCCTGATGTTTGTATCTGAACCAAATAAATTCCGGTTCCAGGTAGATCGGTGATTGTAAATTCTGTATTCCCGGAACTTTGATAAGAATTAATCATTTGCCCGTTTATTTCAAATATACAGATACTTAAAATCTCTTCTTTACTTCTTACCGTTAAATAATTTGAAGCAGGATTAGGTATTATCTGGATATTAGAATCATCTTTTCTTGGCTGAATCCCAATTACAGTATTCAGTTTCTTGAATAGAATGATAGACGAATAAGGTTTCAGTACGATATTTCCTGAAATATGATTCCCCTTTGAATCGACATAATTATCTGGAATACTGATAGTTTTATTGTTTTTGGAAGGGTTGTATTCAAATAAGATATAGTCATCAGGATTGGTTTTTTCGACGTCAACTTCCACAATTTCCAGATTATCGAACCAAACATTGCCGCGAAATTCCAGGATTTCAAATTGGATGGAGGATAGTGGTTCTGTCAGATCTGGTATAATTAAAGTTTCAAAATCGCGGTATGAAGTTCCCAAAGTATAGCTTTTTTCGGCCGCGATTCTATTGGTTGATCCGTTTTTACGGGGTACCATGCTGATTGAAATATCAGGCACGCTGCTTTTGGCAGAAAATCGCAGCCGATAGCTTTTCCCTTGCTTCAGTTCAAAATTATTTGAATTAACAATCATGTAACCGTCGGCTTTGCCCGATGCTGAAATAAAGCTTGCTTTCAATGCATTGCCCGGATTTCCTTGTCCGGTGGCTAAAGCGATTCTGCCATTGCCATATTTCGACGAGGTAGACCAGCCACTGAAGTTGCTTTCGAAATCTGAATTTATAAAATAGTTCGACGATTTTGAGCCAATAATTTTGTATTCTTCCAATATAATCGGTGATCGGGTTGAAAGCAGATCCTTCTGGTAATTGGCGCGCCAATCGTCGAGTGAAATTGTCGCGTTCACCTGTGCTCCTATTACATATTTGGTATGAATTGTCAGATCATCATCAAACGGACGGCAATACGAATTCTGATCGAAGATACCCATCCCTGAAAGGTCGTTGTAACTTGTTTCGAAAGAAGCCACCAATTGATCAACCTTTCGGGCAACAAAAATATTGCTATCGACTAAACAATTGGAAATTGCACCGCTGGCGCCACCGGAATCATGCTTCATAAGAATCTGGTTATCATTGCCGTAAATGACATTGCTTTGAAGGTTGATGCGATTGGCGTTGTGAATAAAAAAACCATTGCTAACACAATCAAAAACGGTATTGCCAAAAACGTCCACATTTACACTGCTATCGTCCACATAAATACCTTCGGCAGCAACTTGATTTCCGCCCGTTCCTTCGGGTGCGCCAATGGCATTAAATACAATATTCCCGATTAACTTTTTATAATGACTGTTACGGTCGCCATAGGTATATATACCTCCACCATCATCTTTGGTCATGCAAAAATTTGATACCACATTGTTCTTTATGGTAATCGTATCACCCCTGTAATCGATCCCAATGTATCCAACGCTGTCAACTGTATTGTATTCAACCAACAGGTTTGTTGATCCAGTTAGCGTAAGTGCATTGTATTGCCCATTATTTCCCAATCCCATACCTGCGATCAGGGCTGTATTTTTAATGGTATTATTTCTAATGATGAAATTTTTGCCTCCATTTTGTTTGAGCGCATTGTTGTTGGTATGGTTAATCAAGTTCGATTCGAAAATAACATTATTGGTGCCATTGAAATACGCTGCATTTTCTCCCGAATAATTCAATTCATTGCTTCTGATTGTTAGCCATTTACAGTTATCAATGACCAGAGTCGTTTTTACTGATCCGGTAAGGTGAAGGTTTTCTATGGTAATATAACTCACACCACTCATTTTGATGATATAATCCAGTTTTGCAGCTGATGTGACCTGTGTGTTTGGGTCCATTTCGGAAAATAAACTGAATTTCTTAATCGTCGGGTTATAACACCATTCGCCTTCTTGATCCAGCGTTCGGGGGTCATCCTGAATGAAATAACCAAATCCATCTATCAACTCGTAGCCTGTGCCTGCTGTTGTGAATTGCAGTGTATTTTTATTGTGCGATTGAATGATTAACCGATCCAGAATAAATCGGGCTCTTCGAACCACGGCCTCCGCACCGGTCCAGTCGATGGCATCATCCAATTCGTTATCAGTAATTTGCGTGTTTCCACTATGCGATTCAAATAAAAGATATCCTTTGTCGGGATCGGTAGCATTTGGCCATCGGCCTATCTGTTGTGCAAGAGCATTGATAAAGAAGTTGGTCACTTTGTTTCCAAAGTCATTACTGGTTGCCTCCCAGATATTTGTTTTGATTTGTTGCCAATTAGAAATGGTTGCAATACCTGAAATAACAGGTTTTTTGCCGGAACCATAAGTTCCGAAATAAATATTTTTAGAAGCATTCCCTGATTTGGAAATAAAAACCTGACCATTAAAAGTATCGTTGCATTTAAATAAAACTGAATCGCCTGGTTGAAGCAAATTCATGGCAGTATTCAATTTATTGGTGGTCTGCCAGGCAGTGTTTACTGTTTTTCCATCCATAAGGTCACTGCCTGAACTCGATGAAAGATAATAATTAGTTCCGAAAGACTGAAGAAATGCAAGCAAAATACCCCAGAAAAGGATTGTTCGTTTCATGGATCATCAGATTTTTACTTTATAAAATCGTTATAACCTGTTTTTCAGTAGTGCTTTTTTTGTTCATTATTAGTAAAACCTTGCCTGAATGATCGAATATCCAACTTTTTGATTTATTGCCATTTACCCATACATTTTTCGGTTTGCGCGGAAAATCAATTTCAAGTTGGTAGGTTCGTGAAGTATAGATTCCGTTGTACGTTCCAACGACTGGATAAATCACAAATTCGGTTTGTTTGTCGGTTGCGTGACATTCGAACTGCGTTCTTGCAATACTCCCTTTCTCGTAATCGAATGTTCTACCATCGTCTTCCAGAAGGGTGTATGAGCTTTGTTTATCCGGAAATACTTTTACAATAAGCGTATCTACTGCATATTCGTCCATGTATTGCATAGGTTTTTGGTATGGGATAATTGCGCCTGCTTTGATGAATAAAAGGCCGCCACGATTATCAGGTATTTTGCAATGAATAGTTTGCCCTCCTGAATATTTTTCGCCTGACCAGTAATCTTTCCAATTTCCCTTTGGCAGATAGATTGAATCGCTGAAGACTCCAACCAGCAGATTTTCGCCAAACATATATTGGTAAATCATGTTATCCACATGACGATCGTCAGGGAATTCAAGAGGCATCGCCCTCAAAATTGGAATACTGGTCTGGCTTCCCTGCAAGGCAGCTGAATATATATATGGCGATAAGCTGTATCGTAACTGCGCGTAATAAAGAAAAGCCTCTTTTTGGATGGGTTTCAGATACCAAGGCTGAAGAAGTCCACACCAACTGTTTACCTGTACCCAGGGAAGAAAAAAGCCAAGGTGTAAACTGGCTTTGCTATCTTCAACGTCGCAGGAGGTATTGATAAAGCCGCTTAATCCAAGGTTTAATTGATCGAACAGTGCATCTTTACCACCGCCATTGTCGCCACTGGTAGCTGCTCCCCAGTGCTGCGAACCGGCATAACCACCGCAGTAATGATGAAACGACCGTATTCCTTTATGTCCCCTGAAAGTTTCATTCATTTGTTTTGAAAGCAACACCTGATTGAGGTTATGCATTTCGTTATCAGAATACCCATTGTAATATTTCATACCTGGGTGTTCATCGAGCGTTCGGCCCGGATCAAGCTTAAACCCATCAACTCCCTGATCCATAAAGTTTGTGAGATGGGTGAACCAATGTTCCTGACCAGATAGTGGCTTGCCCGATTTTTCTGCAATGTGGTCTTCTTCTGCGATGCTCAGATCGTGGTCAATACCTAGCCAGAGCGCCAACTTGAAACCGAGGTTGTGGAGTTTGGCGATAAAGAGCGTTTTATCTTCGTATTTTGGATATTTATCAAGTTCCCAGAATGGCTCTGCCATAAATTTAGTCAAATCCCAATTCTGTTTTGTTGAAAAATCATAGTATTGCGACATCCATTGAGGTTCTAACCAATAAATATCGCATGGTATTTTTTCATCCCTAAACCTTACTGCATCGTTCATCACATCGATCTGATTTTCCATGGTATTGCTCCCAAAAGCAAAGCCATAGGCCCATTTTGGCAAAAGATAGGGTTTCCCCGTAATTTCAGTATATAAATTGATCGATTCGTCGATGTTGTTTCCCAACAACAAGTAAAAATCCATATCACCGGCAGTATTATATACAAACAACTTATCCTGCTGAAAACGTCCAATATCAAAATAATGCAAAGATGTTGTGTTGTAAAAAATGCCCCATCCATTCGAACTTGCCAGAAACGGCATGGGGATCTCGGTTTTTTGGTAAGTTGCCCACATGCGGAGCGCTTCTCCCCTGTGTTGAATTGTTTTTCGACTTGTATTTCCACCCCCATAAAACCGCTCATCAGAAGTGAGCGAAATTTCTAAAGTGGAGGCAATGTATGAGGATTTTGTTTTTATACTATCCGCAGCTAGAACTGTATGATTGGTATCACCAATTATACCTCCTTCCTGTTTCTCTTTTCCGAAATACTGTTCAAGCGACTGACCTAACTCAGTTGTGAAAGGCTCATATTGATCTTGTGATAAACGAATTGTATTAATGATAGATTTCCCATTTAAATCAGCCACCGATATATTTCCAGTTTCTTCATTTACTGATAGTTGATATTTTTCAGTTTGAAATATCCTGTTTTTATTTTCAGTTCTTAAAGAAATATTTACTGAAGTCCAATCAGTTTTTAGTATTCCGTAACGTTCCATGAGCGTTTCCGGAAAATTAGTATTAGATGAAACTCTAATCCGGAAAATTTGATTTGTACAAGCTTGTATACTAACATATTTGTTGTTTTTTATAGAAACAACAGTTCCATTCATTGACGGTTGTCCATAACTATTTTGAAAGAAGAAGAAAAAAATACTCAATGAGAAAAGAAAGTACTTTACAAAAAGGTTTAATGGATTGGTCATCTAAATAAATTTTAAGTATCGAATAATGAGTAGTATACTTTATTTTGAAGAAAAGTAAAAAGCGAAAAAAATAACAGATAGCTACAAAGTATGTATGCAACTATCTGTTAAAATTCATTTGTGTTTGGTTAAAAAGGAAAGATTTATACGAAATGAGTTATCTAATAAACTTCAGACTCGTTCCATCGCTTAATTTCACAATGTAGATGCCTTTTCTGAGACTGGAGACATTGAACTTTGCAAAATTTCCACTGGCAATTTTATCCATCATTTTTTGTCCCATTAAATTATAAATTTCAACTCGCTCATT
>DASXUZ010000048.1:0-39001 GCA_036504555.1 Prolixibacteraceae bacterium
TGCCATTCCTATATATTTTATTTTCGTTTTCATTGATATCTTTTAGGGGATTTATAAATTCTGGTCTTATTGTTTGTCGTACAGTGATTCGTCACCTCTGTCCTTGGTGCGAATGCGGATGGATTGGGCGATATCGCTTACAAAGATTCTTCCGTCTCCGCTTTCTCCTGTAAAAGCAGATTCTAGAATGGCATTGATTGATTTTTCAACATTGATATCGCGAACAACAAAGGAAATAAAGATGCGCGCAATCGAATTGACATCATAGGCGATGCCTCGGAATATAAGTCCCTGTCGGGCTGTGCCTTGTCCTTTTACTTCCCACCAGGAAAGAAAGTCGATGTCTGCATCATGTAATGCTGCTCTGACTTCTTCAAATTTGGTTTTTCTTACAATAGCTTCAATTTTCTTCATGACAATTATGATTTTGGGGTTAATAATAAAGGAATGGGTAGTTCCTCGATGATTATTAATTAATATTTACAACAAAAATATCAATAAAAATTTAAATAGTCTAAATAAAATGGGTATACAGAATAAAAACACATAAATAATTAACATTAGGCCCTGTTTAATGGATGATAAAACTAAAATAGTATATAAAATTAAATGATACCCCCTAAAATGATTAATCTATAGTCTTAAATAAAAAGAAAGAGAGGCCTGTCCCCCAACAGTCCCCTCTCCTTGATAAACAACAAATCTAATTGTTGAAGAAAATATTTTATTCAGATTATCTTGACAAGGGGGTTTCAGCGTTTTTGTCCATTTTAATTCCGGCATATCCTTCTACACCCATTTCAGGAATATCAAGACCTTCGAGTTCGTCTTTCACTTCAACTCTGTTTCCTACTAGCTTTTCAGTCAGTTTGAAAACAATCCAGCCAATAATACCCACATAAATAATATTGGAAGCTACACCAATAAACTGGGCTACGAATTGTCCGCCATTTCCATAAAACAAACCAGTTACTTTACCAGGAACGCCGTTCCATCCATCGCCATAGGTTCCGTCAGCAAATAAACCCAATGCCAGACATCCCCAGGCGCCATTCACTCCATGAACTGCAATTGCACCAACTGGATCATCAATCCTTAATTTCTTTTCAATAAAGAAGGCGGCTTCAATTACCAATACTCCGGAAATCAATCCAATGAGAGCGGCACTTCCAACACTGATGAATGCACAAGGGGCTGTAATTGCGACAAGACCTGCCAACATACCATTGATCATCATGGTTGGGTCTGGTTTTTTAGTTTTGAAAAGCCACATGTATAAGGTGGCCGCGATCGCCCCTGTGGCTGAAGCAATCATCGTATTAACAGCGACTACTGCCATGCGAAGATCACTACCGGCTAATGTTGATCCGGCATTGAATCCAAACCATCCAAATGCCAGGATAAAGGTACCCACGATGGCCATTGGAATGTTGTGTCCTGGAATAGCGTTAGGTGAACCGTCTTTATTGTATTTTCCAATACGTGGGCCTAAAATTAATGCACCCACAAATGCCAGAACTCCTCCAGTTAAATGCACCACTGATGAACCTGCGAAATCGACATGTCCATGGCCTAAGCCGAATTGGGTTCCCAATTGAGCCAACCATCCACCGCCCCATACCCAGTTTCCGTATATCGGATAAATAATGGTTCCAACGGCTAATCCATAAATAAAGAAAGAAGAATATTTCCAACGTTCTGCCATTGAACCTGTGGGGATAGTAGCTGTTGTGTCCATGAATACCATCTGGAAAAGGAACAATGCAAATACGGCCACATCATATGTACCTGAAAGGAAAAAGCCTTTGGCACCAAATAAACCAAATGAATGACCGAATAAATTAACGGCAAATTCATTGTTTAGGCCATCATAACCGCCAAGGGTACCCAATGTGCCCACACCTCCAAACATGAATGCAAAACCACAAATAAAGAAACCGATCATTCCAAGGGGGTAGATCATAAAATTCATGGCCATGGTATGTGCTGCATTTTTTGCCCTAGTCATACCCGATTCAACCATTGCAAAACCAGCCTGCATGAACATGACCAGGAAACCGGCAATCAATACCCACATCATGTTGATCGCTACCTTGTTGTGTCCTGCCAGATCGGCCACCTCACCAATGGTAGGTTCTCCCGCTTTGGCTGCCACGACTTCGGATGCGTTTCCAGTATTTACTCCAGAGGGATCTACTTCTTTCCCGAAAGCGGCCGTGTTGAATACCATCGTGCTCGCCAGAGCTAGTATCAAACAGACCATTAATATAAATGATTTTTTCATAATTCTGAATTTAAATTGTTGACATTTGGTTATTTTTCGTCATCTCCTTTAAGGGAATCTCCTCCATCTTCACGTGTTCTGATCTTCCATGCCTCGTCAACGGTAGTAACGAATATTCGTCCATCCCCGACTTCCCCCGTATAGGCGGCATTCAAGATACATTCCACTGTTTTTCTTAAATTGATATCCCGCACTACGATGGTCAATTCTTGCCTGGAAATAAATGAGGTATCATATACAGTTCCCCTGTAGGATCTGTCCGATCTTTTTATTTCATTGCCAACGCCTACCACATCGGCGTAAGTGAAAAAGTCGATGTCTATTTTGTGAAGGGCTTCTTTCACATCCTGAAATTTGGATGTTCTGATAATTGCTTCAATTTTTTTCATATCTTGTTATATTAATGTTTGTATTTTATGTCATGTAGAATTTGTTTATAACGAGAACCCGACTACAAGAAAGAGCTGGTTCCTCTCAGGATTGAAAATCACCTGACCGGTAACTGGTACCGAAAAGCTGTCAGATAGTTTGATCACTTTACCTGTACCGATTCCTACATGGCAAACATTGAATTCTGAATCAGAGGTGTGCCATCCGTCACCAGCGCCTACGCTGACATTGAAATTTTTGAATGCATATCCTGCCTGGAAATACTTGTCGCCTCCTGCAGAGGCAGGAAGTGCAGCTTCATTCAAGATGTAGTTGGCACTTAAACTTAATCCGCCTTTTGTAAATCCAAGGTTCAGTTCATAAGCATTGGATGAATCGGCCGAAAATGAACCGCCCAGACTTGGATAATAATAATCCGTTACTCCAAAACTAAGTCCATTGGAAAAGGCGTAGGAGATGTAGGGATCAACTTCTGTGTAGCCTGCTGCGTCGAACGATCCCCAAACACCTATGGTCAATCCGCCGGTATTGAATTTGACAGATGGCTGAAAGGCTGGTCCTGTTCCAAATTTTGTTCCTCTCCAGATGTAATTGCTGTAAAAATCAGCGCCAACAGTAAATGGAGATGCTTTTTCTGCTTCCTGTGCTTTTACATTCAAGGTAAAAACCGCAAGAAGTGTAAAAACGATGAGAGTAATTTTCTTTTTCATGATACTTAATTTTTAGGGTGAATATTTAAATTTTAATTCTATTCCAAAATTTAGGGGGGTACTTTCAGAAAAAACTATGTTTTTCGGGGTTCATCCCATTTGTTTGATATGATGCTTCAAAAGTAGAGATATTTTCTAAAGTTAAAATGTTTAAATAAGGGGGTGTGTCTTAATTAAAGATAAATTAACAAACAAAGTGCTTAAATAATGGGGGGTATGACAGAAAAAGTAGATCATTTTACGAATAAAAGATCAAAAACAATGGGGTATATGACAAAAATGAATAAAATGGCCTTGTGAATTATGCGTCTAATGAATTGTAAATCAAATAGTCGCATAAGTTAATGTAATTGTGTTAAAATGATACATTATATATGAATATACTAGAATAAAGATAGGATAAGTGTTATTAATGATATAAAAGGTAAATATAAGACTGTGGTATATATATTTATTACACATGCAGCTCATCCTGGCATTTGTTCCATTTTTAACCTGGGCCTGAGGACGGCAGACAGGCATTCTCCTTCCTTGTTCCAATCCCTCTATCATTGTCATCTGTAACCCATGTGTAACTCATCTGTAACCTTTCTGTAACCTCACCATACAGAAAGGTTACAGATGAGTGTCGGATGGGTATCAGAAAAGGTAGGGATGAAGGGAAGCCTTTATTGCTCCAGCTGGCTTATTGACTGTTACACAACACTCTTTTTGTTTCAAGGCAAATAGTTCACAAAGAGGTATGGGATATTTTTGGTAGAAAAAGCTTCAGCGACATTGGTAGCGAAGATGAATAATCTATATAATTATATACAGCAGATTGCTTTATTGGCAAAGATCAGCCCATCAAGGTTGCTGACCATGAATTGACCTATCAGCTGTTACACAACAGTAGCTGAGCAGCTAGAATACACAAGGGGTCGATTCCTTTCGAAATCAACCCCCATGTGATACAAATGATATTTCAATCAAAAAACCAATTGTTAACAGGTAAAACCTGCGTTGTATACGCATGGTTTTTTGGATTGTTACTTTATTTTATGTGAATTCAATTCCTTCGCTTACAGAAGATACTTTCTACCGGTTCATTATTGTTGATTCAGTTGATAAATCTTACCCATCGATGGTCCTCAGATCGACCAGTGTTAAGTGTCAATTGTTGACAGTGAGAAACGACTTGGCTTTTATCAGCTTGCCTTCATAAGGATAGTCACTGTCGCTGAAATTAACCACCGCTTTTTTGCCTGAAGAGAAAACAGTCTCCTGTACCTTGTGATCGGTTGAAACAAAACGATGATTGGTCATTTCATCATAGCCAACCTGTTGCAGCCAGGGGCAGATGTGGTTGTAACTTTCGATAAATGTTTGCTTGTACTCTTCCCAACGACCGCGATCAAGGTTCCACAAAGGTGCACTGGCATAAAGAATATTGAAAAGATCCTTCTTCCACCATATTTCAGGGGTGTGATGATTGGCATCTTCCCAGCGCCAGGAGGTCACCATGGCATCGTGATAAACCAGTTCGTACAAGGGGACGCGGGTGTATTCGTTGATTGAATATTTGAGGTAGGTATCGTTTGCAACGCGGCTTCCAATCATTTGGGTAGGACGGGGATTGCTGTTCCAATCGCCCGTGTAGTAAATCGTTCCTTTTTTCTCGATGCCAGAGCCCCACCAGGTTCTTTGTAAAGTCATCATCCCATGCGCATAGACACAGTTCGAGCCCACAAAGTCAGCCCCCCATTCACCACCGAGGTACAGATGGTACTTTTCCGCGATCATTTTATAATTTTTGATCACCTCTTCGGCGAACTGCTCGCGGGTGAGGGGGTGTTTGTCGGAATAACATTCAAATAACCCATTGGCCTGGTACACATCCAGGAAGTAGGATTCATGGGGGAACTCCTTCAATTCACGTTCAATTCTTTTGGTTATTTGGGGGCGCATCACCGAAGGACAAGCCGTATGACCAAATTGGTTGGAATTGGTTTGCCCGTTCTTTTTCCTGGTCACCAGCTCGTTGAACAGGCCGGGGTAATTGGTACGGGCAAAACGCATGGGGCTATATTCGGCTTGCTTTAAATCAATGGTATCCCTTAATTGGAGGTCGGTAAACAATTCATAGCCTCCTGTAGCATATCCCAGTTCTTTGAGCTGGGTATCGTAGCCTATTTCAGGGTAGGGGACATGATTGGGATTCCACAACAGGAAAGCTTTGACAATGCCCGATGATTTTAATTCCTGGGCAAAACTCAGTTCACGTGCATTGTCCCATACGTAGATGTGCACAGCGCCAATCATCTTTTCAAGGGCGGGGGTTTTCAGCTGATTTTCCTTCAAGGTGATTACCTGGTTCTTTTTCCAGATATAGGCACGATATTTTTTACACTGGGCAACATATCCGCCCTGATCGAAGAAGTGATACGTTACTTTACGCGTGTATCCAAACTTTCCCATGGAGGACAGCCATACGGGCGAGAAGGTGACAAGTCCATCGGCTCTTTTGGTTCTTAATGCCGCATCGAAAGGGGTATCTAGAATGGCCATATAACCAGATTCAAAGCGGTTGTCCACCATTCCCATCCAGGCCATTGAAAGGCCTCCACCGCAGGAATAAGTGATGCCATTGCCCATTGGGTAATGCGTGTCGTCAACTGGAAGCAATAAGCCTTCGCCATCGGTGCATACCAGGAAATGGTTCGCATCAGGCGTTTTAAAGGCGGCAGGAAATGCCAATTCATCGAATCCCATTTGGCTGTCGGCAGTAAGACTTACTTCCAATCCTGAAGTTGAATTAAGGGTAAAGCTGACCTCCAAGGGATATTTGCCCGATAAACTCACCTGGAGGGAGTTGCCCTTCTGAACGGTATGCTGAACCTTGAATTGTTCGGAAAGCGTAGATTGTTCCCACACTTTGTTACAACGCCGGTCGGTTACTGAAAGCCTTGCTGACTGATCGTCAAAACGAATGTCAAGGTTCGTATCGGATAAAGTCCACACTTTTGAATTTGCCGCCAATGCCCCTGAAAGCAGGAGGATGGACAGGAGGATTAGTTGCTTGGTCATGTAATTTTAAATGAATTTACAATGGTTTACAATTAGTTTAAGTCGTATGGTAAAGATGATTCAAAAAAAGTGATATTTTTACATCTTAATCAACGAAAATACGAATTCATTTACACTTGTAACCTACTTTTTAAACACATAAACAAACAAACCATCCATGACGAACGAACTATTGCTTAAACTGGCCGAATGCATTGAATTTGGCAAGATCAATTTGGCTTCTCCCTATCCGCCACAGATGAAAGGACAGGATGGTGCCGATGAAATTACCCGTCAGGCGCTCGAGCAGGGTGTTGCCCCGCAAGATATATTGACACTGGGTTTAATGCCGGGAATGGAACGCATTGGAGTAAAGTTCCGTGAGAATAAGGTATTTGTACCCCAGGTATTGATGTCTGCAAAAGCCATGAGTACGGCAATGGTTCATCTGAAACCTCATTTCCTGTCGGGAGCGGCCAAGCAAAAGGGAACTTTTATCATCGGGACTGTTTTGGGGGACTTACATGACATTGGTAAAAACCTGGTGGGAATGATGGTCGAAGGCAATGGCTATAAAGTGGTTGACCTTGGAACGGATGTCAGCTCTGAAAAATTCATTGAAGCTGTTCGTGAAAACCCCGAAGCAGTGGTAGGGCTATCGGCCTTGCTCACCACAACGATGGTCAACATGGAAAAGATCACCCGTGAAATCAAGGAAGCATTTCCTGGAACGGTCGTTACCATTGGAGGGGCTCCGGTGAACAATGATTTCTGTGCAAAAATTGGTGCTGATAACTATTCTCCTGATCCACAGGGTGTGGTGGAATATTTGAACAGCAAAATAGCATAAGAGGCATAGGGAGAAAGGGAGAAAAGGAGAGAGTGAGAAAATGAGAAAATGAGAAAATGAGAAGTTGAGAAGGGGAGAAAAGGAGAAGGTGAGAAAATGAGAAAATGAGAAAATGAGAAAATGAGAAGGTGAGAAAAGGAGGAGGGGAGAAGGGAACTTCAACCATTTAACCATTCAACCATTTAACCATTCAACCATTCAACCATTCAACCATTTAACCATACAACCATTCAACCATTTAACCATACAACCATTCAACCATACAACCATTCAACCATTTAACCATACAGCCATTCAGCCATTTAACCATCTAGCTTTTAACTTAGAAAAAAATAAAATGAACAAGATCATTCAGGAAATAAATAAAGGTAAAGTGTTGGTTTCAGATGGAGCATGGGGAACATTTCTTCAGCAGAAGGGATTGGAGCCTGGTGAATGTCCCGAAGCATGGAACCTTTCAAGGGCAGCTGATGTGTTTGATATTGCCGATAGTTATATTAATGCAGGTGCTGATATGATTGAAACCAACAGTTTTGGGGCTAACTATTTCAAGCTGAAGAATTATGGACTGGAAGATCAGGTTTATGAAATTAACAGGGCGGCAGCCGAAATAAGCCGCAAGGCTGCTGGTTCTGATCGTTTTGTATTGGGCTCAGTGGGTCCAACGGGCAAAATGCTGATCATGGAAGAGGTGACCGAAGCCGAGCTCTACGATGCATTCAAACAACAATCGATCGCACTGGAAGCCGGAGGAGCTGATGCCATCGTGATTGAAACGATGACCGATCTGGAGGAGGCCAGAATCGCGGTAAGAGCGGCCAAAGAGAATACCCGTTGCGGGGTGTTCTGCACGATGACTTTTGATAAGATTTTGGGAGGTGAATACCGCACCATGATGGGCATTTCACCCACTGAAATGACGGCCGTGCTTGTAGAGGCAGGGGCTGATGTGATTGGTGCCAACTGTGGAAACGGCATTGCCGATATGATCGGTATTGTCAAGGAAATCAGAGTGGCCAATGCGCGTATCCCAATCTTGATTCACGCCAATGCAGGATTGCCGCATTACGACGAGGGTCATACCAGCTTTCCTGAATCGCCTGATGACATGGCTTCAAGGGTGAAAGAAATAGCTGCAGCCGGTGCAAACATTATCGGTGGTTGTTGCGGGACAACTCCTGACCATATTTGCAGGGTTGGGCAAGTTGTTAAAAGCTTGTAATTGGATGTGAGTCTTTGGACATACATCTTATCATAAACAATGAGAAGCTCTTTAAGCAATATGATCAGGGAATTCACTTATTCGTTTGATGAACTCACATTAGATGAGGATTTATTATCTTCCTTGCTTGGATTTCCAGGGGGGAATCTTCCCGAGCCTTTTGACCAATATGTAGCCGAGGCTTACCAGAAGGCCAAGTCGATATGTGATATCCGGGGGGCGTATTGTTTTGCAGAAAAATGCGGGTTCTCATCCGATAAAAGCAATCTGCTGGTTGATGGGACTGAATTTGGCATCGGTAAAACTGTTGCCAAGGAACTGAGAAATTCCCAATCAGTCGTCTTCTTTATCTGTACAGCCGGGGAGGGGATTGGTCATACATCCCAGGAATTGTTAAAGGGTGATCATCCTGTGATGGGTTATATCCTGGATATGTTGGGAACTTTGATTGTTGAGGCGGCAACCGATTTGTTGCAGAAGGAAATCAAGCGAATTGCCAATGCCAAAGGGCTTTCGATCACCAATCGTTACAGTCCGGGTTATTGTAAATGGAGCGTTGGTGACCAACATAAACTATTTTCGTTTTTCCCTGTTAATTGTTGTGGAATCAGGCTGACAGACTCGGCCCTGATGCATCCCATCAAGTCCGTTAGTGGAGTCATAGGAATGGGTGAAGACGTGAAATTCAGGCAATATATCTGTGACCTTTGTACCCAGGTCGATTGTTTCCATAAAGATCATCAAAGAGTAATTTAAGCGCAGAATTAATTTATTATTACGCTTGATTTTAATGGACTGTAATTATAAAGTAGAAAGGGGAACAAGGTGTTTGTTTTTTTATAACTTCGGCAAGGAATAAAATATATATTGTATTCCTTTCAGGGGCTATATTTTTCATAGGGTGTGAATTGAAAAAAGAACTTAAAATACATTTTTTTAGAATTAAGAACCAAACTTTTACAAAGCGAAGATATTTTCTCCTATTGAGACTGAAATGAAAAAGGAATAATTTTTTATTGATATGGAAGAGTGATGAGAAGAGATAAAGTGAATAAGGTATTGTTTTTTTGTTGCTATGCCCTTCTTACAGCGTTTAACTCAATAGGACAATCCTCCCACATCGAATTCGACCATTATACCACCAAGGATGGTTTATCGAATGGCTATATAAATTCATTTCTGCAGGATTCTGAAGGTTTTATCTGGATTGGGACTTCCAACGGATTAAATCGTTTTGACGGGATCAATTTCAAGACCTATTATTTCAATTCCAAAGACACCACTTCCGTTCCAGGTAGTGTGGTAACGACCGTTGTTGAAGATTCAGAGCATACATTGTGGGTGATGACCAGCAATGGTTTGTGTACCTATGACAGGCAACAGGATTGCTTTTCAAGAAAATCAATCCTTGTAAATGGGAAAAGGCTAAAGGATTATTATCTCTATACCAGCATTGAAGACAGCAAGGGCTATTTATGGGTATCGGCTGCAAACAACGGGATATTTCGCTTTAAAATAGATCATTCCCTTCTTTTAAAAAGATTCATCAATGCAGAATTGTATGATCTGCAGGAGGAAGATGTTGAGGAAGTCTACCGAAAAAATGTCTTTTCAATCATTGAAGACACTGAGGGCAAGATATGGGTGGCCAGTTTCAGCAATCAGCTTTTCTATTTAGACAGATCGCAAAATAAGTTTATTGCTCAGCCCATCCTCCAAGGCGAAGCGGCTAAATTCAGCAATAAACGCAAAGGTTTATTCAATGATCGCGATGATGATTTCTTTGTAACCATTGAAGACAATGGATTGTTGGAATGGGATCGTAAAACGGATCATTTCAGTTTATACAAACCCGATGGTCCCGTTGCAGGCCCCAAGGGGAAGGTTTTATTTGCCCTTGGCGAAGACAAAGATGGAACCATCTGGATAGGAGATAGAAATTCAGAAGGGATTAGTTTTTTCAATAAAAAAACCAGCGAATTTACCTATAGTCAGTCTGATCCGTGGAATCCATATTCACTCATTACCAATAAAATAAATTGTTTTTATCGCGACAATACGGGTGCCATGTGGGTGGGAACCATTATTGGCATCAATAAATTTAGTCCTGGAAAGTCTAAATTCAACCGATACTATAGTAATTCAAATCAGCCTGACAAATTAAACCTGAATAATACCCTTTGCTTTGAGGAAGGTAAAAACGGGATTGTCTGGATTGGAACCGACGGAGGAGGATTGAACAAGCTCAATCGAAAGACGGATAAATTTTCCTATTTCATGCACGATCCTGCTAATCCAAATACTTTAAGCAGCAATTCTGTGATTTCGATCTGTGAAGATCAGCAGGGAACCTTGTGGATGGGCACCTTTCATGGTGGGTTGTCAAGAATGAAGGATGGAAAATTTAAAACTTATCTTCCTGATGCCACTAACCCTTATTCGATTTCTAACCGCAATATCTGGTACGTGCATGAAGACAGTCGGCAAAATTTATGGTTAGCCACCTTAAGCAGTGGCCTGGATTTGTTTGATAGAAAATCAGAACGTTTTTATCATTTCACACACGATGCGGGGGATTCAACTTCACTATGCAATAATTCGCTGTATGGGATTTATGAAGACAGCAGGCATGACCTGTATGTTACCAGCAATTATGGTGTAAGTATAATTGATTTGAAGGCTTATGATTTTTCCAAGGCACCCACGAAGCTTAAATTTCGTAACTTGCTGCATGTCAACAACAAGAATAGTCTCAGTAGTAGTAATGTCTATTGTGTCAGGGAGGACAACGAAGGAAATCTATGGTTTGGAACCATGGGTTCTGGAATCGATCTGCTGGATGTTTCAACCGGGAAATTTACCAATTATTCCACCAATGACGGATTACCTGGGAACTCGATTACTTCCATCCTGGTGGATAGTGAGAATTATTTGTGGCTGGCAACAGACAAGGGTTTGGCCAAATTCGATCCCAGGACGAAAGAAGTCGTAGTTTTTGATCCGAAGGATGGCCTACAAAACATGGGCTTTAAAAGTTGGGCGATCCAAACCAAAGACGGGGAAATGTTTTTTGGAGGACCTGATGGTTTTAATTCATTTTATCCCGAGAAAATCAAGAAAAACATCAATCATAACATAGCGCCTGTCGTGATTACGGGCTTGAAAATTTTCAACAACCCTGTTGAAATTAATCAGAGATTCCATCAGCGAATCCTTTTGCCTACCGCGATTTCTAAAACCAGTGAATTGGTATTGACCCATAGTGAAAACTTCTTTACTTTTGAATTCATCGCCCTTGATTATACTACACCCGGGAAAAACCAGTATGCCTATAAGATGGAGGGTTTTGACAAGGAATGGGTGCAGTGTGGAACCAAACGAGAGGCCAATTACACCAACCTTGATCCGGGGGAATATACCTTCAGGGTAAAAGCTGCGAACAACGATGGGGTATGGAATGAAAATGGCACCTCGCTGAAAGTGATCATCCTACCCAACTGGTGGCAGACATGGTGGTTCAGACTAATTCTGGCCTTTGGCGTGATCTGTATATTCTTAACCATTTACTATTCGCGCATCAGGCAATTTAAAAACCAGCAAATACTGCTTGAAAAATTGGTCTTACAAAAAACTTCCGAGCTTAGGCAAATGAATTCAATGTTGATCAAACAAGCCGAAGAACTTAACCAAACCAATACATTGCTGGAAGTCAGACAAGGCCAAATAGAAGAACAAAGTGAGGAATTGTCGGCCCAAAAAGAGTCATTGGTGGAAATGAACAATGAATTACATGACCTCAATGCGACCAAAGACAAATTCTTTTCAATTATTGCACACGATATCAAGAACCCATTTAACGCGATACTTGGTTTTACCAATTTACTCGAACAAAACTTCTCAGAATGGACCGATGAGATGAAGCTGGAAATTATCAGTCTGGTTCATTCATCCTCAAAAAACCTGTACCAGTTATTGGATAATCTCTTGCAATGGTCACGCTCCCAGCGGGGGATCATTGAATTTAATCCCGAGAAAACAGCCTTGAAAGAATTGTTGTACAAGGTCATTGAATTAATGAATGGGACTGCCGAGGCGAAAAACATTGAATTAAAAGTTATCCTTCCTGAAAATGAATTGATCATCTTAGCCGACAGGCAAATGCTCGATACCATCCTGCGTAACCTCATTGGCAATGCCTTGAAATTTACACATACCGAAGGGATGGTTCAAGTGACGGCTGAAGCCAAAGATGGTTTTGTATTGATAAAAGTTGCAGACAATGGAGTCGGAATGAGCAATGAAATTAAAGAAAAATTATTCAGAATCGACGTTAATTATTCCTCCCCTGGTACCCAAAATGAAATAGGTACAGGCTTGGGTCTCATCCTGGTAAAGGAATTTGTTGAAAAACATGGAGGTATGATTGGTGTTGATAGTATAGAAGGTAAAGGAAGTACCTTTTATTTTACCCTTCCATTGTCAAAAATGTAAATCCAAGACAAATTAATTACTGCTCATAAACAGTATTCCAAGAACTCTTACTGTTGGTATGGAAAAAAGTAATGGCTGCTAAAGAGTTTGTTCTTTTAGCAGCCATCACTTTAAATAGTGTATTTCGAACCTGGGAATTCTTTATCTACATTCTCTCAGGAACTTCAATTCCCAGTAATTTCATTCCAGTTTTGATCGTTTTACCAACGGTTTCAGCAATTACCAGGCGAAGATTGCGGACTTCTTCATTCTCCTCGGCCAGCATGGGGAATTCATGGTAGAATTGATTGAACTCTTTGACAAGTTCATATACATAATTGGCAATCAGGGCAGGACTGTAGCCTTCCCCTGCTTCCTTTACTGCAACGGGAAACTGCGAAATTACCTTGATTAATTGCAGTTCTTTGGCCCCGGGTTCTGTGGTCGTTTGAACGGTCCTGTTTAATTCAATTTTCCGGTCGGCAGCTTTGCGCAGGATAGAACGAATGCGGGCGTAGGTATATTGAATAAAAGGGCCTGTATGGCCATTGAAATCAATGGATTCTTCCGGATTGAAGAGCATGTTCTTCTTGGGATCCACTTTCAGGATAAAGAATTTCAAGGCTCCCAATGCAATCATCCGATAGGTTTCTGCTGCCTGTTCAGGTGTGTAGCCTTCCAGTTTGCCCAGTTCTTCTGAAGTTTTGCGGGATACTTCAATCATTCCGGCCACCAAATCGTCGGCATCGACAACAGTACCTTCACGTGATTTCATTTTTCCCTGCGGAAGTTCAACCATTCCATAAGAAAAGTGATGAAGCCCTTTGCCAAATTCAAATCCCAGCTTGTCGAGTAAAATGGACAATACCTGGAAATGATAATTCTGTTCATTGCCTACGACATAAATCATTTGGTCGATCGGGTAATCCTGGTAACGTTCCCTGGCAGTGCCAATGTCCTGGGTCATATATACTGAAGTACCATCGCTTCGGAGTAAAATCTTCTGGTCAAGGCCTTCTGCAGTCAGATCGGCCCAAACCGATGAATCTTCATTTTGGTAGAAAACACCTTCCGCAAGTCCTCTCAATACTTCATCTTTGCCATACAGGTAGGTTTCCGACTCGTAGTATATCTTGTCAAAATCGACCCCTAATTCTTTGTACGTGACATCAAATCCTGCATAGACCCATTGGTTCATGGTTTCCCAAAGTTGTCGGGTTTCAGGATCCTTGGCTTCCCATTTGAGCAACATTTCGCGGGCTCCCTGCATGGATGGCGCATTTTGTTCGGCGCTTTCCTTTGTTTCACCTTGTTCGATCAAGGCAGCAATTTCTTTTTTGTATTCCTGGTCAAATTTCACGTAGTAATTACCCACCAGGTGGTCGCCTTTGATGCCGGTGCCTTCAGGTGTTTGCCCATTGCCCCACATCTTCCAGGCATACATGGATTTACAGATATGAATGCCACGATCGTTCACAATGTTGGTCTTTACAACTTTATTCCCGTTTGCTTTTAGTATTTCGGCCAGCGAAAAGCCAAGAAGATTGTTGCGAATATGCCCCAGGTGCAAGGGTTTATTGGTATTGGGGGAGGAATATTCAACCATGATGAGCTTCGAGGAATCGCTGGGTTCAGTAATTCCGTAATTCTCGGCTGAACTGACTGAATTAAGCACTGAAAGCCAGTATTGAGGTGAAATCACCAGGTTTAAAAATCCCTTGACGACATTGTAGCCATTGACCACTTCTACATTTTGCTGGAGATAATCACCGATCTCAACAGCCGTTTGCTCAGGCGATTTCTTCGACAGGCGAACAAACGGAAATACTACGACCGTAACATCACCATTAAATTCTTTTCTTGTATTTTGCAGCTGAACAAGGCTCGGATCTATTTGCTGATTGTAGCATTGTTCAATGGCTTCCGAAATTTTGTCACGTATAATCAGTTCAATCGACATTCTTTTAGCTTTGAAATTGAGGGACAAAGATATTTGAATTTCGCGATTATATGATTTAACATCAAAGATTAGAAATGAAAGATTTCACAATTCCTTTTCATTGAAAAAATGAAAGCCCTGCCCAATTGAATGGACAGGGCTTTTAAATAATTCATATAAAGTTATATTTTAATGGTTTAACAGTTTAACTATCTATCCATTAAGTCATTAACCTATTTTCCTATTTCATTTTAAATATCTCGAACTCAACACGACGGTTCAGTAAGCGACCTTCCGCGGTGGCATTGCTGGCCGTTGGTTTTGCTTCTCCAAATGCATCTTGTTTAATGATGCGACTTTCAGAAATTCCCTTTGATTCAAGATATTGAATGGTCGAATTAATACGTTCTTGTGAAAGTTTTAAGTTTGATTCATCCGAACCCTGGCTATCGGCATACCCGAAAATGTTCACATTGTATGCTTTGTCCTGGTTCAGTAATTTAACCAGTTTATCAAGAATGCCTTTCGAGTAATCTGTCAGGTAGCTTTTTCCCGAGGTGAAATGGATGGGACCAGCCTTCACGTTCTGAAGCTCAATTTGATCACGGGTGATTAATTTTGGCTTTTCTGCTTCTTGTGCAGGGCATCCTTTGTTTTCAACTGTTCCGGCAACTGTTGGACAATTGTCTTCAGAATCGGCTACACCGTCTTTATCTGTGTCCAATGGGCAACCAGAAGCATCTACTTTGATTCCTTTTTTAGTGGCAGGACATTTGTCATCCTTGTCGGCAACACCATCACCATCGCTATCTGGGCAACCTTTCAGGCTGGCAGGTCCGGCAACATCGGGACAAGCGTCATCTTTGTCAGCAATGCCGTCTTTATCCTTGTCAGGACATCCTTTCAAAGAGGATACACCAGCCACGGTTGGACAATCGTCCAGGTAATCAGCAACGCCGTCACCATCCGAATCAACGGGACAGCCCTTGTCATCCACGGCAACTCCTGCAGGAGTATTGGGGCATTTGTCTTTTTTATCTGAAACACCGTCCATGTCCGAATCTTTGGCTTTGCCAAAGTCAAATTCCATTCCAGCGGTTGCATTCCAGAGGTTTTCAGTTTCACCTGCCACTTTTATCCCATTGATGTACCCAGCTTTGGCATAAAAAGCACTGTTAGCAGTGATATAATACTTGGCACCCAAGCCTAAATCAAAATTAACGCCTGATGAACCATTGTCGGCTAAAAAGCCCGGTCCAGCATACAGGTAAGGACGGAAGTTCTTGGTTTCATTGTACAATTTGTAACGAAGATTTAAAAAAGCGTTGGCTAAATCCAGGTCGCTTTTTACGTTTGTTCTCCAAAGCCCCAAATCACCCTGGAGCAATAAATCAAATCTGGTACTAAGATATCGGCCAAAATACAATTCGGGCATGGCTCCGATATTGCCCTTGTCAACTGTTCCGTATGCACCTATCCCGATGCCGAAACCCCATTTTTTATCCATGGTCTGGGAATTTACAGTAGCTGTAAAAGCGACTATAAGTAAAAGTAAAAATGTTTTTTTCATAGCTATTCTTTTAATTTGGTGTTTAAAGATAAACATTATATGATATATAATTACAATAAATCACAAAAATCTACATCGAAATAATGATTTTTTGGCATAATTCTAAAAATATTTCTATTTGGCAGGTAAGTTTTTTTACACTGAAGCTTTGATGAGTCTACAAAAGACATGTGCCATGAAGCTACTTTTCTATTTTGATGTTCAATTTTTAGCCCTCGGAACCAGGCCAACTTCTGAAGTTTTGAATCAACGGATAAACAAGCCTGAAATTTGATTGTTAAATTTTTAATCGAGGAAGGAATGTTTTGTTGACAGTCCAGTGTGGGCTGGGCTCTTGTTTAAACATTTCGTATCTTTACTCCCTTAAAATGGATGCGCTTGTATGCAATAATTGACATAGAAACTACTGGTAATACTTATAAATCGGGCAAGATAACCGAGATTGCTATTTTTATCCATGATGGTTTTGAAATCGTTGATTCATTCAGCAGTCTCATCAATCCTGAATGTTATATTTCTGATTTTATCACCCGGCTTACTGGCATTGACAATGAGATGGTCAGAACGGCGCCCCGCTTTTATGAAGTGGCCAGAAAAGTGGTGGAAATGACAACGGGTGCCGTATTTGTTGCCCACAATGTGAACTTTGATTATAAATTCATTCAAGAAGAATTTATTCGCCTGGGTTTTGATTACCAGCGAAAGACCATGTGTACGGTGCGAATGGGCCGAAAATACTTGCCCGGACACCGATCCTATTCGCTGGGCAAACTCTGTGCTGATTTGGGAATTTCAATCAATGGGCGGCATCGTGCTGCAGGTGATGCTCTTGCAACGGTGAAGGTATTTGAAATGATCCTGGATCGCAAGGCTCAAAAGGAAGCCAAACAGGATCCCACCCAACTGCGTTTGTTTTGATGGTTGTACAGGTGCTGTTTTAGAACCATTATTTTTATCTTTGGGGTTTATGAAAAACATTCACAAAGTCGCATTTATAGTTTTATTCTTTCTGCCCGCCCTGGTCTTTGCACAAGCCACGACGGTTAAAATTGCTGTGATGAAATACAATGGCGGTGGCGACTGGTATTCAAATCCCACTTCGGTGCCCAACCTGATTGCTTTTTGTAACCAAAACCTGAAGACCACCATTGATCCTGAACCGGGCGTTGTTGAGCCGGGAAGTGTGGATATTTTCAATTATGCCTATGTCGATTTAACCGGTCATGGGAATGTCGTATTTTCAGATGCAGAGGTGGCCAACCTGCGCGCTTACCTCGAATCGGGAGGCTTCCTTCAAATCAGTGATAATTACGGCCTCGATCTGTTTATCAGGCGCGAAATGAAAAAAGTCTTTCCTGAACTGGACTTCATTGAATTGCCATTCAGCCATCCGATTTATTCTCAGAAATATCATTTCCCGGAGGGATTGCCTAAAATCCATGAACACGATGGGAAACCTGCCCAGGGATTTGGTCTGATTTACAAGGGACGTTTGGTTTGTTTCTACAATTATGAATGTGATTTGGGCGACGGTTGGGAAGACCGCGCGGTTCACAACGACCCTGAAGATGTACGCCAGAAAGCCCTTCAGATGGGAGCCAATATCATCTCCTACGTTTTTAATCAATAAACAAAGATAATTAATATACATTTATAAATTAAACACATAGACTCATAGGGCACATAGAAAAAAATACACTATGTGTCCTATGTGTCTATGTGTTTCATTAAAAAACAACAATGAAGGTAATAGGTATTAACGGAAGTCCACGTAAGGGAGGGAATACTGAAATCGTCCTTAAAACTGTATTTCAGGAATTGGAAAAGGAAGGCATTGAAACCGAATTGGTGCAGGTAGGAGGGAAGCTGGTTCATGGATGCACGGCTTGTCTGAAATGCCGCGAGATCAAGGATGGCCGTTGCCATATCAAGAACGACTTTATCAATCAACTCATCCCAAAGATGCTCGAAGCCGATGGAATCATTCTGGGGTCCCCGGTATATTTTGCCGATATCACCCCCGAAATGAAAGCCCTGATGGATGTATCGGGTTATGTGACCCGTGGCAACGGACATTTGTTGCGACGCAAGGTAGGTGCCGCCGTGGTTGTTGAACGTCGCGGGGGAGCCATGCATGCCTTCGAAACCCTGAACAACTTCTTCCTGATCAACCAGATGATCATCCCGGGATCAAGCTATTGGAACTTTGCCTTTGGCGGAGCCCCCGGTGATGTGCTCAACGATGCCGAAGGCCTGCAGACCATGCGTACCCTTGGTGAGAACATGGCCTGGGTGATGAAGAAACTGGGGTAAAAGAGTCGATTGTCGCTCTGATTACTGGGCAACATTTTTGCTTTTAGCCGTTGTACGCAGTTCCTTTTTTGCGTTTTTTGCTCTCAGGTCATTCATCAATTGCCTGAATTCGCGAAGCTCTTCCTCTGTCCAAGGTTTTGATTGATAGCTCAAATCAGCGTCTTTTGGTTCTCTAATTAGTCCCATTTTATCTATGATTTAAAATATTTTGAAATTAATCGTAGTGCAGCGTTTGTTTCAATAAACATTCTCTTTCCTCTAAAATGAGTTGCGTAAAGTGATTCCTCATAATGCTTGATTAATGATGTTTTTGCATCAAAAGCAAGAAAACCATGATAACCCTTGTCAACTGAAACTTTACATGCATACGCAACAAGATTTCCCGGAACACCGAGATAAATTTTGTTTTTACCTTTATTAAACTTAGAACTTTCGGTTAAATGCATGAAAATATGATCTTGCTTATCTTCAACACTTAATAGTCCTTGTATAATTGATGGGTTATTTACTGTATAGAGTTTATAAACCTCTTTGTTTTGATCCTTTATCTCCTTATCCTAATCAAATTGCCAGTCGCTTTTTTTTATTTTGACAATATCTTTCAATGTCAGTCTCACAACTTCAGTGTCAAAAACTTCTCCAGTAGAAATGTTCTCAATAGAGTTGGTGAGCTTGTCAATTACAAAATCAAGAGTCTCTTTTTTTGAAAATTTCATACTTCAAAGTTAATAAAAAAAACATATTTTAAGCTCCAAATAACAGATTCAAGGCTTCTTCAGGCATATGAATTCTCTTATATGAAACTGATATTTATAACAAACAGAAGGCTTCCAGACTATACAAACCTTTAGTTTAATACTTAGCCAAAATATTTAAGAGACGAGGATTTTGGGTTTATTTAATTTCCGTACTTTTCCCATACAAACTTTAGGATCACGGTCTGCTTCATTTTTTAATTCAAGGAATCCTTCTTTTATGGCTCCAAATGAATAGAAATGTATTGGCTTATTTAGGCTTTCTTAGATACCGACCTTCTTCTGAAGATCGGTATCAGAGTTGGTTAATAGAACTGTTGGCTGACTTTCATGAGGTGATTGATCAGGTTTCCTCCCAGATCCAGGAATTGTTCTACTTTTTCTTTTTTAGCGATCCATTCATTGGTTTCCACTCCAATGACTTGCTTGCCTTTCAGTTGGCTGATCATTGGGATGTAATTGTTTTGAATAATCAGCTTTACAGGGCTGATTTGTCTCTCCAGCTCCTGGAATAGATCAGCCACTTGCTCGCTCATTAAAACCTGGAAATTCCAGTTTCTAGGCGAGGTGAGGGTGTAATTAAAGTCGATCTGCTGGATTCCTGTTTTTCTTTTGTTGAGGGTAAACATGTAATCGGACCAATGTTTACGGCTCATTTCCAATTCCATTTCCGGCTTTAAATTGATTTCACGGTAAATGCCTGTAAATGTTTCGGTGGAACCCAATTGGGTGGAATAGGCATCATAGGCGCAGAAGATCAGGTCCTGCTTTCGGAAGACAATGTATTTGGCATTTTGTATTGGATCGTTGGGTGAGAGGAAAAATCTTTTCTCGTTTAGTTGGGTTTCGTAAATCAGCTCATTTTCTACCGGATAATCCAACAATTGATCGAATGCGTTGAGTGTTTCCATAAAGCTTAGAGGTTGGTTTATAAACTAATAAAGCCCTAAGTTATAGAAACAAATTTGAATTAATACACTACTTATCAAAAATCAACTACAATTCAGAATAATTATAAATAATGAATTGTTCCTCCCGTTTTAATATCTTCAGAAGGCTGTAAGTTGATCAAGATTAAACTGTTGATTTTCCAGAGGATAACCATACGGTGAAAAGGGCCAGGGGTGGTCTCTTAAAGGAACTGCCGGCACTTGGCCGGCAGTTATAACTTATATTTCGGGTGTCTGAGATCTAAAATCTGACATCTGAGCGGCTGAATCTATTCAAAACTATTGACTCCCGCCACTTCAGCCATCTTGTCTACTTTTTTGATCAATCCCTGCAGCACTTTTCCAGGGCCAATTTCTGTAAATAAGGTGGCACCGTCGGCAATCATGTTTTTGGCTGTCTGGGTCCATCTGACCGGAGCGGTTAACTGGGCAATCAAGTTTTGCTTGATCACTTCAGGATCAGAAGTTGGAGCAGCATTTACATTCTGGTAAATCGGGCAAATGGGCCTTGAGAAAGGTGTTGCTTCAATGGCAGCAGCCAGTTCTTCACGAGCAGGTTCCATCAGTGGTGAATGAAAGGCGCCACCAACGACCAGTTTTAAGGCACGTTTGGCTCCACGGGCAGTCAATGCCTCACAGGCCTTGTCGATACCGGCCATGGACCCTGAAATGACCAATTGTCCGGGGCAGTTGTAGTTGGCAGGTACAACGATCTCATCGATCGAGGCACACACTTCTTCCACCGTTTCATCATCCAGGCCTACAATGGCGGCCATGGTCGATGGTTCAGCCTGACAGGCTTTCTGCATAGCCTGTGCCCGTTTTGAAACAAGACGAAGGCCATCTTCGAAGCTCAAGGCACCGTTGGCAACCAGGGCAGAGAATTCACCCAGCGAGTGTCCGGCAACCATTTCAGGCTGGAAGTTTTCCAAGGTCTTGGCCAGCAAGACCGAATGAAGGAATATGGCTGGTTGGGTGACATTGGTTTGTTTGAGGTCTTCCTCGGTGCCATCAAACATGATGTTGGTAATGTTAAAACCAAGGATCTCGTTGGCTTTTTCGAAAAGCGCTTTGGCCAGCGGCGATTTTTCGTACAGATCTTTACCCATGCCTGGGTATTGGGCGCCCTGTCCCGGAAATACGTATGCTTTCATTGTTTGAATTTTAAATTTACAGCCGGCAAAGATAGTAAAATACGAATTACACGAATTATTACGAATTGCACGGATTCCAACATCATTTGGGGTTCACTTTTAATCTATTTATATTTTAAACACATAGTCACATAGCACACATAGAAAAATTTAAAACTATGTGTACTATGTGTCTATGTGTTTATTTTGTATTGACTTTCAATCACTCCCTCTTCCCTGCATATTTTCAGGATAGAATCCAGGCTGTCTTCGATGTTGTTGTCAAGGCCTACCGAAAAGCGCACCAGTCCTTGTGATAGTCCCATTTCATGCTGCACTGAATCAGGAATTTCAGAAGAAGTGCTTTTGCCTGAGCAACTGAAAAGGGTCTTGAAATATCCCAGGCTGACAGCCAGGTAACCCACATCGGCCAACTGCATCTTTTGCATCACCTGGTTGGCTTTCTCTACCGACCCAAAGTCGATGGCCAGCATACCACCGAAGCCATATCCATCATTCATCAGCGATTTATGTAACTCGTGCTGAGGATGGGATGCCAATCCGGGATATGAAATCTTCAGACCTGCCCTGGTTAATTCCTGTGCAAGGAACAGGGCGTTCTTGCTGTGCTGACGAAGCCGCAGATGCAGGGTGTGCAGGTTCTTGTGGATGGAAGCCGAACGCAGCGGATCAAGCACAGGACCGAGCAACATGGCTGTCCCGTTGTTCACATTCGACAGGTCGTCGACAAATTGTTTGCTTCCGCAGATGGCTCCGGCCACGCAATCGTTCTTTCCATTGATGAATTTGGTCATGCTGTACACCACTACATCGGCCCCCAAACGGGCAGGCGACATGATCATGGGAGTAAAGGTATTGTCAACCATCAGCAGGGTGCCATGCCGGTGAGCCATTTCAGCCAGCCGGGGTATATCCGACACCTGGAGCAGGGGGTTGGTCACACTCTCGGTATAAATAACCTTGGTGTTGGGCCTGATGGCCGCTTCCACCTTTTCGAGATTGGTGATGTCCACAAAACTGACTTCTATATTGAACTTGGGTAGATAGTTTTTCAGGAATGCATACGTTCCCCCATAAGTTGTAACTGAAGTGACGATGTGATCGCCCGCACTGCATATCTGCAAGATGGCGCAGGTAATGGCGGCCATGCCCGAAGCCGTAATCCAGGCCGATTCGGTAGCTTCCATCGCGGCAATGGCCTCAGCAAGGAACTTGTTGGTCGGGTTCCAGTGCCTTGAATAGAGGAAGCAGCCTTCGGTATGTCCCAGGAAGGTTTCTTCCATGGTGTCGGCCTGTAAAAAGGTATAGGTCGATGAATCGGTGATCGAAGGATTGACTCCTCCAAACTCACCAAATTGTTTTAAATGTTGAATATTTGAAGCCGGATCGAATTTCATAAAAGTTTGTTTAAATTTCTCTAAAATTAGGCTTCTTCAGGAGAGATAACCATGATTTTATTCAAGTATTAAGATATAATAATTCATGTTAATTAATTGTATAATATCTATCTTTACCCATATTGAAAAATTTGTAGAAGAAGTTTTTTCTTAACCAATAATCATAAATTGAAAATATGAAAAGGATTACAAATGTGCTGTTGTTTTTAATTTTATTATCAAACATTTTATCGGCACAGACTCATCTTCCCACTTTTAAATATTTATCGATTTCTCCTCAAACAGTAAATAATGATGAATCAATAGATATCACTATTAATGCTTATGACAGTATTTATGGAATAAGCAAAGTGGCCGTTAGCATTTATGATCCGCAAAATCAATTTATGGATCAGGTGATTGGCAATTCGAGCAATTACCTTGGCAACAATATTTATACAATGAAATATCATATTTCTAAATTGGCAACATCAGGAGTGTACCACCTGACAAATATTGAAATAACAAATAATGCTAACAATACATCAAGTCATCCAATCCTTTATTATTTCACGGTAGTTTCCTCCATACATGATGTGACTCCTCCTGTCCTCAGTCATGTGAAGGTATATCCGGCTGATTTAAATAGCTTGGACACGTTGACCTGTGAATTTGAAGCACAAGATGACGTTTCAGGACTTGCTTTTATTTGGGCAAATTTATCTGATGTTGGCTATCAGATTTTAGTCAGTAATATTCATTTTTTTAATGCCATTGAGTCTCTTGGGAACAATCGATTTAGACTAAAGGCGATCATTCCTGACCAGGCAATAAAAGGGTATCTGCATTTATCGTTACGTATTTTTGATAAGGCAGACAATGAATTTGATTACGATGATACCACTAAAATCTTTGTTAATGGATTACATGAAGATGTTACACCCCCGAACATTCGGTCAGTAAAGGTATTTCCGGACACCATCACGATATCGGATACCCTTCATATCATGATTGAGGCAGAAGATACTGAATCGGGTATCAAATTATATGACGGATATCCATATCCAATAGTCCAACTGATCGACGGAAAAGGAAATTATTGGACCAAGTACTATAATTTACTTCAAATAATAAGTCCAAATAAGTACCTGGTAACGATACCTTATGATGAAATCGACCAGGAATCTATAAAGAATGAAAATTCATTTGTTAGGGTATCGTTAATAGATAACGTTAACAATGCAGGGAGTTATATTGATTCTAAGAAGGTATTTATTCAATCTTGTTTACCCACCAATTCCGTATTTTTCTCAAAGGATGGAGGAAACAAACGGTTTTACGAATCTGGAAGATTGGACTGGTCAATAAGTTGCGATGCAGATTGGCTTACTGTTACAAGAAGTACCAATCAAATCATTATATCAGCAAAAACAAATCCCACGCAGACTGTCAGGTATTCAACCATAAAAGTTTCGGATACAGGGGTGAAGGATCATTTTATAAATGTGACCCAAGGGATATATCCAACCGGTACCAATGAACTTGATTATTCTGCAGTTTCAGTTTTCCCCAATCCTGTGAGTAAGACTTTATATTTAAATGGCTTGACTGCAATTACATCTGTTGCCATATTGGATTTAAACGGAAAAATAGTCATACCACCACAAATTACTAGAGATAGGATAGATGTCAGCAACTTGAGAAATGGAATCTACCTGATCAAGTTTTCAGGCAAAAAGGGAGCATTTATTACTAAATTTATCAAACAGTAAGAGCTCCAGCAATAAGTAGCACTATCCTTTGCCGTCTGGCTTCAGCCGACGGTTAAAAGCAAATAGTCATCCTGGACTTTAGTCTATTTACTTGTGGCTAAAGCCATTGTAAAATTATTTCTTCTTTAACCGTCGGCTAAAGCCAGACGGCAAAGGATACCGGCTCAAAGTTCACCATGCAGACTGTTATCAATATCGTCCAATGAGCAGTAACGCAACAGTAGTGTCCTGTTACACAACACTATCAGGCAATTTATTTATAGTTGGATCTTTCCCATTTTTCCACCACCCATTGCTTTTTCCTCCTTCTGCAGGTATTGAATACCCCTTGAGTTGCTGCCTAGTTATTGGCATCTGTAATGTATCTGTAATATAACTGTAATGTATCTGTAATATACAATACAGATACATTACAGTTACATTACAGATACATTACAGATACCAATAACCGGGCAGCAACTCAAGGGGTAATAGAACCCTTATAGGGGCCTGGAACGATATCATATAAGGGAGATTATACAAAGCTGACTAGCTGTCAAAATAATCACATCAGTTGATCAACGATGAGGAAAAGTAATTAAAGGTTTGCAATACAAACAGATATAAAACGAATAAGATCAAAATGATCGGATTTTGTTTTATAGGCGATGTGGATCTATTACCTTTAATCCATCAATATTCTTAAAATCAGAGATATTCCGAGAAATTAATACCAAGTCATAGACAATGGCAGTCGCAGCAATAATGGCATCTGGAAGCGGAGTTTTGTTTTTCTTGCGTATTTCAATGCATACTTCTACAATAGTATTTGTCAAATCCAGGACAGTAGCATCGTTCATAAAATTATTAAGCAGTTGAGAATGTTCATCAGGAGCGTTAAAGCCAAGTACCTCAATTTTGGTTATTACCGATATATTGGGCACAGCATCAACAATGCGGTTCATAAAATCCATACTAGTGGAAGGAAGTTTTTTGCCAAGATAATCAATTACGGCATTTGTGTCAATTAAATACTGCGGCTGTTCCATTCGTTACGGCATTGGGTCACATGATTCTGAAGTTCGTCAGCAATATCAGAAGGCAGTTTGCCTGCATACTTTTCGGAGAGCTTTTGTTGTGGTTCAATGCTTTTTTTTAGCACTTTGATAATGTGCAGATCTTCCAAGTCTTCCAGAAGCTTGTAAGCCTTGTTATTGTTGATTTGTATCAGTACTGTTTCCATATAATGCTAATTTATTGCCATTGATTTTTTAAAATACAAATATACGCAATATAGAATACATACAAGATTAAACATGTGTTACAATGAATTAGGGCAAATAAATCACCCCGCCCGAATGGTCATGATCGGCTCCGGTGACTGATTGAAGGCAGTTGATTTGGTTTCGGTATCTGAGCACTCCCAGGAATGCAAAGATGATGGCTTCCTTGAAATCGATGATCTGTTCGGAAGGTACGATGGTTTTGTGTTTTGTCTTTTCGCTGAACAATTCAATGAGAAATACATTGTGGGCTCCCCCGCCGGTAATGAGTATCTGGCCTTTGGGATGTTGCTCAATGGCCATGCTCAACTGGTCGGAGACATGTTCATAGAGGGTTCTGAGTATATCCTCCGTTCCCAGCTGGAAAGAATAAATCAAGGGCAGGAAGTCCGTTTCAAACCATTCTCTTCCCAGTGATTTAGGGCCCTCCTGCTGGTAGTAATCCAATGAATTCAACAACTTCAGCAATTCGGGCTGTACGTTTCCCAACCTTCCCATATCTCCGTTGAGGTCGTACTCATAGCCCATGGCTTTGGTGAAATGGTTAAAAGCCATGTTGGAAGGGCAAATGTCAAATGCCTTTCTTTGGCCCTCCTCGCGAAACGACACATTGGCAATGCCACCCAGGTTGAGGCAAAATTCATAGTCGTCAAACAATAATTCATCGCCCACAGGTACCAGCGGAGCCCCTTGTCCATCCAGGGCCACATCCAGGGAACGGAAATCACACACGGTCTGAATGCCCGTGGCAGCAGCAATGAAAGCGCCGTTGCCAATCTGGAAAGTCAGCTGCATATCGGGTTGATGGAAAATCGTATGACCGTGGGAGGCAATGAGCAGGGGCTTTTCAGGCAGGTCAGCACTAAACTCGGCAATTTGTTTGCCTGCAAATTTCCCATATTCGTTGTGAAGAAAAACAAATTCCAGGGGGGTGAGTTCTGAAATGTTGGAGAGCCGATGGACCCATTTGTGCGAATAAGAGATATGATTGACTTTGAGGACTTCAAAATTCCACCGATGGTCGAAAGTAAACCGGCAGGCAGCCATATCCAGACCGTCCAGGGAGGTGCCCGACATTGAACCTATGCTTAAGTAACTTTCCATTATTTGTAAAAGTTTGCCTTGTAAGTACTGGTATTCCCTTTGAAGTCGGTGACCTCCAGATTCAGCACATGATTTGTGCCGAACTGCATTCTAGTTTTATCAAACGTATAGCTGATTAAATTGTTCTTCAGATCATATTCAAAAAGTACCCACTTGTCATCGATGGTACCCCTGAAAGTTTCGATTCCCGAAAGATTGTCCATGATGGTGAACCGTAGCTTGGTGGATTCCTGCAGGGTGGTTTTCTTGGCAATGCTGAGCGGGATAATCCGGGGGGCTACGGTATCAACCACCAGGGCATAATTTCCCAGCACGCGAATATTGCCTTCCACCCAGCCGTCCACAAATTTGCCGGTAGCTGAGTAAACGCGCCCAGAACTTGGGTCTACTTGTGCCAACATGACTTTTGATTCCAGGTTCGATGGCAAATTCACTGCCTTGATCCGAAGCGGACAGGCAAAATGCAGCGGTACCGAAGGATTGTGTAATTGAAAGACAGGTGAGTAAAATTTAGAACTCCCCGGTTTTTTGGCATATATGAAATCCACATCATCATACAAGGCTCCTTCAGGAAGACTGAATTCAAGGTCGTCGTTTCTGAGATGGTTGTTGCGGTTGTATTTAAATGATTCACCCTTGGGGTCGGGCTGTTTTAATTTAATTTCTTTGGATTGAATCGCAAATGCAAGCGAGGTTGCATTGCCATAGGCATCGGTAATTTCATATTTCACCTGGTGCAGTTTTTTATCATTGGCCTGATAGATGCCCCTTTTGACAGCCACATCATAAATCGACAGTTTGTTGCCCGGCTGAAGCCAGGTGCGGTACAAGCGTTGCCCGGTTCGAATGGCAAGCGCATAATCCATGTGTGAATTGATGTATTTGTTTTCAGAAAGAGCCACATCATCCATGGTAAACGAATAAATCAATTCGTTGTCGATGCTCAGTTTTAAACTGTAGATGCCGCATTTGTTGGGGTTGCCGTCCAATAAATCGACGGCCTGTAAGCCAAATCCGATTTTCCCCCAGACAGGAATGGGCAAATTGGGTTTTAATTTGTACGCAGACCCAGCCAGGATGGTTTGGAACCGTTGGGTTTGCTGTTTTCCAGAAACGGCCGCATCGTCTGACACCGGGTAAACCATCAATGCCTGGATCAGGGGTTTGATTTTATCATTGACTGGCATATGGAACAACAAGGGGTTGAGAAGGATTTCCTCCTTGGTTCGCCTGATCTCGAAATGCAAATGTGGGCCCCCTGAGGCCCCGGCATTTCCGCTGTTGGCAATAAACTCTCCCTTTTTAACAGGTAAAATTCCCGCAGGTACAGGCTGATCGATGGTAAAAGTTTGCTTTTCGTACTGAATTTTGCGGATGTAATCTTCAATGGGGGGTGCAAATTTTTCGAGGTGACCATACACAGTGGTGGTTCCATTGGGATGATCAATATAAAGGGCATTGCCGTATCCTGTTGGAGAGATGGAGATCCTTGAAACCGATCCTTCGGCAGCCGCATATACGGGGACCCCGGTTCTGCCCTGGGTCTTAATGTCAATGCCACCGTGGAAATGGTTGGGTCGCAGCTCTGCAAAATTCCCTGCAAGGAAGAAGGGGATTTTCATCGGGGCCGCATAATAATTGGCATCAATGGGTTGTAATGGCTGGGCAATTGCCGACAGGTTGATTACTAAAAAAGCGATGATTTCGATGAGTCGTTTCATTCAATTTTCTTAAGGCTGCGAAATTATAAAACTTATTCGACCTATTTGTTTTGAAACAAGTTTGCATAAAAACGAAATAATGGGTTTCAGATTTCATGTATTGGTCAAAAATGTTAATTTTGTCGATGAAAGTATAATGAAATGACTGATCTGGAGAAAAACTTACTGAATGAATTTAAGCTGAAAGTGATGCAAATGATTGCAAGACACGATTTGCTTAAACAGGAAAAACGCCAGCTACTTGGGAAAATTGGAGGCCTGGAAGAAATTATTCATCAACTCCATCAGGAGAATCGCTTGCTTGAACAGAAATATGAGAATTTGAAATTGGCTAAAATGTTGGTTGCATCAGAGGATGAAAACAAGGATGCAAAAAACAGGATACAAAAATTAGTGCGGGAAATTGATAAATGTATTGCTCTTTTAAATCAGTAATACAACAAAAAATGACAGACAAGCTTGCAATAAAGATTAAAATTGATGGTCGGGAATACCCCTTAAAGGTGGCCCGGGACGAGGAGGAAAAGTACAGGAAGGCAGCCAAAACCATTAATGATACTCTTATCCAGTATCGGCAGAAGTATGCGAGCAATAATACACAGGATTTTTTAGCCATGACTGCTTTCCAGTTTGCGCTAAAAAACATTGAGCTTGAAGCCGAAGTGGACCGATCGCCCCTTTTTGATGAATTAAAAAAGCTGGATGAAGAGTTAAGTGATTATTTGTCATTGTAAGAATATTATTTTATCATATATTTAAACCCGCCTTTTTTGTTCAACTTTCGAGTGGTTTTGTAGCCCCGTGATTTGAATAAAAAATGTGGGTTTATTAGTGTAAACAAGTTTAATTATTAACAAATGGAGATTATATATGCCATAGCCGGCTTTTTAGGTGGAGGAATATTGTCCTATTTTATGTGGGACAAAGCTTTACAAAGTAAAAAAACTAAAATCGTCACTGAAGCGGAAGCCCAGGGAGAAGTCATTAAAAAGGACAAAATCTTACAGGCCAAAGAGAAATTTCTTCAGTTGAAATCAGATCACGAGGAATACATCGCGGAGAAGAATCTGAAGGTCAACAGCTTTGAAGCAAAATTGAAACAACGCGAAACAGGTCTGAACCAACGCAGAGAAGAACTAACGCGTAGCATTAAGGATTTTGAAACTTCCAAACACGAAGTGGATGTGATTCGGGAGAACCTGAACATCCAATTGGAACTGCTTGAAAAGAAAGAACACGAAGTGGAAAGCCTGCACAAACAGCAGGTTGAGAAACTGGAGACTTTGTCTGGTTTGTCTGCCGAAGAGGCCAAGTCTCAATTGGTGGAATCTTTGAAGAACGAAGCCAAGACCGAAGCCATGTCTACGATCAACGAGATCATGGAGGAGGCCAAACTTTCAGCCAACAAGGAGGCCAAGAAAATTGTAGTCAAGACCATTCAACGGGTAGCAACCGAAACGGCCATTGAGAATTCAGTGACCATTTTCCACATTGAAAGTGATGAAATCAAAGGTCGTATCATTGGCCGCGAAGGTCGTAATATCCGCGCCCTGGAAGCTGCCACGGGTGTTGAAATCATTGTGGATGATACCCCTGAAGCCATTGTGCTTTCAGGATTTGATCCCGTACGTCGCGAGATTGCCCGCCTGGCCCTGCATCAACTGGTAACCGACGGACGTATTCACCCTGCCCGTATTGAGGAAGTGGTTGAAAAGGTCCGCAAACAGGTGGAAGAAGAAATCATCGAAACAGGTAAACGTACCACCATCGACCTGGGGGTTCACGGATTGCATCCTGAACTGATCCGCATGATCGGTAAAATGAAATACCGTTCATCGTATGGTCAGAACTTATTGCAGCACTCCAGAGAGGTTGCCAATCTATGCGCCATCATGGCCACTGAATTGGGCTTGAATGCCAAGGCTGCCAAACGTGCAGGTCTGCTGCATGATATTGGGAAAGTGCCTGACGACGAGCCAGAATTGCCACATGCAGTGCTGGGTATGAAGCTGGCCGAACGATTCAAGGAAAAGCCAGATATTTGCAATGCCATTGGTGCTCACCACGACGAAGTTGAAATGACCACCTTGCTTGCACCCATCGTGCAGGTTTGTGATGCCATCTCAGGAGCCCGTCCAGGAGCCCGTCGCGAGGTAGTGGAATCATACATTAAACGTTTGAAAACCCTTGAAGACCTTGCACTATCTTATCCCGGAGTCCTGAAGACTTATGCCATCCAGGCTGGCCGTGAATTAAGGGTAATTGTTGGAAGCGATAAAATTGGCGACAAGGAATCCGAACAATTGTCGTTCGACATTGCCAAACGCATTCAAGATGAAATGACCTATCCCGGACAAATTAAAATTACAGTGATTCGCGAGATGCGTGCCATCAGTTACGCGAAGTAGCATTGCGCTGTGATCAATCGATAAAATCAAAGGCTGTCCGTTAATTTTACGGATGGCCTTTGTTGTTTTTGCTTCATTTGTTAGCTTAAATCATGGATTTATTGTAAATTTATACAAATGTTTGATTCTGTTTTAAATGAGTTAAATCATTGTAAGTCAATATATATATTGAGAGTGGGTATTTGATTCATTAATTTTTGAACTTTTAATGGTAATCCGGTTGATGGATTGCCTCTACAAAATTATTGGTATGGTTTCTTTTCTTTTATCTGTCCGTTTTGCATGGCGATATGCGTTGCTGGTGATCTATGTAGGATGTATCATGGCCCTGTCATTACTTCCACCGCAGGATTTTCCCAAGGTGCAGTTGTTTCAGGGAGCCGATAAGGTGGTTCATTTTCTGATGTACTTTGGCTTTGCGATCCTGTGTTCATGGGCCTTTAAAGCTGAATTAAACAGGTCGCGTATATGGCTGATCTTACCGGCAACCATTGGGTGGGGATTCCTCATGGAGGTATTCCAGTTGGAAATGCACATTGGCCGATCCTATTCAATGTATGATATGTTGGCCAATGCCACAGGAGTAACCGTTGGACTTTTATTCTATGGATTGGTCACCAGGAGCGCATTCAAGAAAATAGTAGGAGAGTCGAATATCTGATGGAATGTGCATTGCATGGATGCAATAAGATAGAATGATTAGCTACAAGAGAATCAGCCATGGCATCAGCCATTTTAAAGTTACAATACAGAAGTCTCTAAACTAAACGATATGAAACTGAAATTTAAAAACATAGCTGGCTCTCTTAGTCGCACAAAACTTGTTTTCTATCTCTTAGGAGTTGGATCCACGATCTGGTTTCTGATCAGGGTGATTCCAAAACCCAGCAGGGCCTCCTATCCTTGTATGAAAGCATCGGCTCCATTCATGTCAGCCTTTGTATTATACCTGGTAGGACTCGCTTCAACCATTTACCTCTTCAAGGAAAAGAAAGGAAAGCTGCTTTTGCTGAAATCAGCCCTGGGCCTTGTATTTGTTGTTTCCTTGCTGATTTCCTTCCGTTCATCGCCCAACGAGACTCAAATGAACCTGGTGGATGAAACTTATTTTGCAGCCAATGAGCCGATCGGAATTGGCAAGGGAACCTTCCCCGGAAGGGTTGTATGGGTTCGTAATCCGGATGCAACCAACGAAAACCTGAGCAACATAGAGGGTGACTATTGGTATATGGATAAAAACGGCAATCAGAACGTTGTTGAATCGATGCTCATGTCGGGCATACGACGCGTTGGCGGGAAGAAAAACATTGTAGAGGCATGGGACGAAATATTCAAATATTACAACAGGGAACATGGAAAAGGCAATGTCGGCTACACGCCCGGCGAACGGTTTGCCATTAAAATTAACCTTACCAACTCCTGTTGTTTCCCCGAAGGCGGTCCACGGATGGATGCCTCGCCTCAGATGGTACTTGCCATTCTGAAACAATTGATCAAGGTGGTCAGAGTTCCGCAAACAGATATCTGGATTGGCGACAATTACCGCTTGTTCAGGAATGAATACTGGAACAAATGCCATACGCTCTTTCCAGGGGTGCATTATGTCGACGGTACGGGAAACGATGGCAGAGAACAAACCTTGCCCTCCACCGAACAATTGCTTCAGTTTAGCGACGGCAATGCAAGCTCCTCCATTCCGCAGCATTATCTCGATGCGGCCTATCTGATCAACATGCCCTGTTTGAAAAGCCACGATTCGGGTGGGGTTACCCTTGCTGCAAAAAACCACCAGGGCTCGGTCTTGAAAGAAGGCGGTTCACCTGCCAGTCAATCGGCCCAATACCTGCACTATTCATTGCCTTCTGAAAACAGGGCGACCGGTCAGTACCGTCATTTGGTTGATTACATGGGACATGAACAGCTGGGGGGTAAAACCCTGCTCTACATCGTTGATGGACTGTGGGCAGGTAGAAGCTGGGAAGGATTCCTGGAGAAATGGTCCATGGCCCCTTTCAACAATGATTATCCATCCTCGCTGTTCTTATCCCAGGATGCGGTGGCTATTGAATCGGTTTGTTTTGACTTTCTGCTCAACGAATATGCATCGAAGCCTACAGACCAAAAGTATCCTTATATGACGGGTGTTGATGACTATATGAAACAGGCGGCAGATCCCAAACAGTGGCCTGCCGGAATTACCTACGACCCCGAGGCAGATGGAACGCCTATCACCAGCCTGGGGGTTTACGAGCACTGGAACAATGCCACCGATATGCAATACAGCCGAAACCTTTCAACGGGCAATGGCATTGAATTGGTGAAGTATGCCGGACCTACAACCGACAATTATGAAGGTGAAGCAACATCGGGGATTTCTCAAAACAAGGCATTTGGCTATCAGCTTTTTCCCAATCCATTTACTGAAAGTATCCGCTTTAAAGTGCCCAATGACCAGGCTCTGGACCTCCATATTTATAACATTTCGGGACAGCTTGTTTATAATCACACTTTCAAAGATTCATTCACCTGGTCTGGAATGACCAACCATGGATCGAAAATCACCCGGGGAACTTACCTGGTGAAACTGACTGAATTGAATTCAGGAAAGATTGTGATCAGTGAAAAAATAATCTGTCAAAACCATTAATACCTATACCTTATCCATACATTTACTCATACCTGACATTCATGAATTTTCGTATTACTATATTATTTTCCTTCTTAACCTTGCTGTCGATTCATTCCATGAGCCAGACACAAAAGGATACGATCTTTGCTGTTGAAGCGCTGACACCTGTGGTGATCGATGGATCTGCCACTGAACCCTGCTGGGCCAAGGCGCAGTGGAAGCCGATCGATCAGGTTTGGATTCCTTACAATGCAAAGATGGCTGCCGGTGACTTTGAGGGTAAATACAAGGTGGCCTGGGACGGGGACTACCTTTACCTTTTGTTCGAAATCGTGGATGATATGCTTTCTGATGATCATGTGGTCCCAACGACCAACTGGTGGGATGATGATTGCCTGGAGATCTTCCTGGATGAAAACCACTCCAAGGGGAACCATGAGCGAAACAACAATGCCTTTGCCTATCACATCAGCCTGAGCTATGATGCCATTGATCTGAATGCATCGGGAGCCGGGGTGAATTACAAGAACAATGTCATTGTGGTGATGGATACCATTGCCCCTCATACCTACCGATGGGAAGTGGCCATTAAAGTCTATGATGCCACTTTTACCCTTACCAATCCTGAAGCCAGCAGGGTAACACTCACTCCTGAAAAGCTGATGGGCCTTACTGTTGCCTATTGTGACAATGATCAGACGACAGCACGGGAAAACTTTATCGGTTCCATGTATATGACTTCAGCAACGGCCAACGACAATTACATCACGGCCGACTATTTTGGCTCCTTGTTGTTGCGAGCAGATGAAAGTGGAACTGCTGCAAGTCCAGGTAAAAAGATCAGCACTCAGTTGGTCAGCGTGTTTCCCAATCCTGCACAAAACCAGATAAGGCTTGAAAGGTTGAACATCGCTTCCGACAGGATGGTGCTTGAAATCCGCTCAATGACAGGTGCTTTGGTAAAGTCAAAGCCAGTTGAGAGCATGAATGAAGTAATTGATATTGGAGATTTGCTTCCGGGAATGTACCTGATGACCATTTTGTCGGATCAATATTTCCAGACTGAGCGAATCATCAAGCGATAGGGTCAGAGACGACGCAGATAAGGAGGAGTCAAAGTTTAAGGTTTAAAGTTTAAAGTTTAAGGTTTAAAGTTGCGTGCCGAACTGGATGCAACTTCAAAGTTTAAAGATGGAAAGCCTTCGATAGGCATGCAACTTTAAACCTGCAACTTTAAACCTGAAACTTTAAACTTTAATCTTTGAACTTGAAACCTGAAACTCTTCAAGGAAAATATAAATTCATTAGTTTTGCTCAATGGCACCGCCGCTTCCACGGTATAGTTCAAGGGGTGAATCCAGGTCAATGGCCACTACCGTGACATTCTGATCCAATTTAGAAACAGGTACCGTAATCTGAAGAACACCCGGTATTTTCATCCATTCTGCCCCTCCATTGCGTTTGGAAACAAGGGTCTCATTGGTGCCCACAAGTCTCACATTGGTGACTTTGTTCTGGATGCCTTTAACTACAATATCATCCTTTGGAATGTCCAGTAAAAAACAATAGATTGTTTTCCGATCCTTTGAAAGTGTGGTTGGTCCGTAGAAATGTCCCAATGGCAGACCACGCCTGCTGCCATAAATAGCCTCGGCATGTTTGTTGGTCCAACGACCCAAGCCTTTTAAACGTTCGGTTTGTTCCGGCGTAAAAGTGCCATCTTCCATCGGGCCGGCATCCAACAAAAGATTACCACCCATGCTAATGCAATCAGCAAACACGCGGATGATATAATTAACCGACTTCTGGTTGTTGTCTTTCTTTTGAAATCCCCATGAATCGTTGATGGTCATGCACAATTCCCATGGGCCCTGGGGGCCAAAAATCGGAACACCCTGTTCGGGGGTTGCATAATCGCCATATCCCGACATTCTTGCATTCAGAATTGCATTTGGATTCCATGACAACAAGGATTGGCGAAGTTCTTTCATTTTCCATTGTTCAGCCGTACGGGTCCAGTCACCATCAAACCACCAAAGGTCTGGGTTGACAAGGTCGAACAGTTCTTTCAGCTGACCGTTGCGAAAGTCCACGAATTTATTCCAGCGGCCCTGATCTTCAAGCCCTGACTTTGGGTTATCAAAAGGATCAATGTTGGAATGTGTTTTGTCAGTGCCACTAAAAACGGTTGCATAGTCAGGGTGAGACCAATCGAGATGAGAGAAATAGATTCCAACCTTTAAGCCTTCCTGACGAAGTGCCTTTGCATATGGAGCAATCAGATCGCGGGCTGCAGGGGTTTTCTTTACCACGCTCAGATCGCTCAGTTTGGTATCCCAAAGAGCCACCCCATCGTGATGTTTGGAGGTCAATACTGCGTATTTGGCGCCTGCTTCCTTAAAGAGCATGGCCCATTGCTGGGCATCGTATTTTTTAGCCGTAAAGCCTTGAAGTTGCTTCATGTAGTCATAATACGAAATCTGGTTATTCTTAAATGACCACGATTCGGATATGCCATTGACCGCGTAAATACCGTAATGGATAAAAATACCCAGCTTGGCGTCTTCAAACCACTCCATCTTTTTGGGAGTCACTGCTTCAGGCCTGGCATTCTGGGCAAATAAAGAAGTTGCAATTAAACAAAGAAAAATCAATGTGAAGGCTTTCATCGTGCGGTTTATTTAGTTTTAATTTAGGCTTAAATATAAATAAAATAAAATAAAACAGGACGCTTTTTTATCAGTTTGATGGTGCAATCCGTGGGATGAATGAATTATCTGAAGGCCGAATAGGATGCGCATCAATTTCTTTTTATCTTTGATTGTCATTCACAGCGAACTGGAGAAGGAAATTAAAAAAACCAAACCGTAAACCTATGAAAAGATATCGCCTTACCTTGCTATTCATTTGTTTTTCCCTGGGTATTTTTGCACAGGACGAAAAAAAGGAGGATGGAATTAAGAAGAACTGGAACTTTGGCGCCTTACCCACCATCACCTTCGATACCGACCTTGGATTCCAGTATGGTGCTTTGGTCAACTTATACGATTATGGTACTGGTGCCCGTTACCCGCGATACGACCATTCACTTTATTTCGAAGTTTCGAGGTTTACAAAGGGAAGCAGTATCTATACTTTTACCTATAATTCGGACCGGCTGATCAAAGGGATTGAAACCCAACTCGATCTGTCCTACCTCACAGATCAGGCATACGACTTTTACGGGTACAATGGCTACGAATCGGTCTATCACCCTGAATGGATTGATACCGGGGATGCCGCTTATAAGACCCGCATGTTTTATAAATACGACCGCAAATTGCTCCGCATGAAGTTAGATATCCAGGGCAATATCATCGGCGAACGCCTTCGTTGGGTGGCCGGGATGAATTTCCAGAATTTCGAAATAGCTTCAGTCAATATCGATAAACTAAACAAAGGAAAAGATGAAGTAGATAAACTTCCCACTGTAACAGAAGAACCGGGATTGTATGAGAAGTACCAGCAATGGGGAATCATTGATTCTAAGGAAGCTAATGGTGGTATCGTACCTGCTTTCAAGGCGGGATTGTTGGTTGATACCCGTGACAATCGACCCAACCCCATGAAAGGAATTGCGACGGAAGTTGTACTGGAAGCCTCTCCAAATATAATGGGAGCCGAAAGTTCCTTTTCCCGCTTGAGCGTTGTTCATCGCCAGTATTTTACATTGGTTCCCAGGGATTTGTCGTTTGCCTATCGCCTGGGGTATCAAACCACCTTGTCAGGAACCGTGCCTTTTTATTATCGTTCGCAGATGATTTCTTCCGTGCTGACCGAAGGAGGTGCAGCGGCAGGGCTTGGAGGCGCTAAAACCTTGCGTGGTATCCGTCGCAACAGGGTGGCAGGCGATGGTGTCGTTTATGGAAATGCAGAGTTGCGTTGGAAGTTTGTACATTTTGATTGGATCAACAATCATTTCTACCTTGGACTGAGTGCTTTTACCGATTTCGGGAAAGTAACCAAAATGGTGGATGTGAAAAGTATGGTAGCCCCGGTAAGTTCTATTCCCCAACCTGATTATTTCAACTGGGACGCTGAGAAAATGCATTATTCCTATGGGGGCGGATTGCACATTGCCATGAACGAAAACTTTATCATCGCCATAGATTATGGCCTGGCCGCTGACAAGCAAGACGGAACTTCAGGCTTCTATATGGGATTGAATTATTTGTTTTAGTTCCCGGCACAGCTTCAAGTAGCCTATATGATTGACGGAGTAGGTATTGTTTGGGTTAATGGCAGGAGAATGCTATCAGTAGGGTTTGAGAATACTATGCCTATAAATCGATACGTAAATGATAGAATAATCATAGAAATAGCATACGCAAAATATACGGAAAGTATACAGAATCAATACAGAATCAATACAGAACCAACACAGAATCAACACAGAGAGTATACAGAAACAGGTCACATGTCTATCCAATAGGGTAAGGGGGAGTATAATTCAAAGTTTAAAGATCAGGTAGAGTGTCCCTCTGCATTGAACTTTAAACTTTGAACTGCCTCATATCCTCAATTTCTCACTTTCTCACTTTCTCATCTTCTCATCTTCACCTTTTCCTTAAGGCAGTTTAGTCCCTTTAGCGGCCCACCAGTAAATGGCCTGCATTTCCAGCCGCCCTGAAAGTACTGCCGGATCAGTTGATTCCATTTCCAAGGCTTCAGCAATTGAATCCACATCGAAAACCAGGATTCCACGATGCTTGCCGCCATTGTCAAATGGTCCGGCCATAAACATCTTGCCGGTTTTGGCCATTTCGTTGAGGTGTTTCATGTGCCCCTCCTGAATTTTAACACTTGCAGCAGAATCCTGAACACGGTTGGGCCCCTGGTTCAGCAACATAAATACGTACCTTTTCATCACATAGGTGGTGTCGCCCCCTTTGGTCTTGAACTCGCGCTGTGCAAATGATTGTGATACGGTTGCAATCAGAAAAAATGAAATAATAAGTGTCTTGAAAGCCATCGGATTTGGTATTAGGTTAGATAAAAGATAAAAGTTAATGTTTGGATGGTTAAATGGTTGAATGGT
>DASXUZ010000049.1:0-2895 GCA_036504555.1 Prolixibacteraceae bacterium
AACCACCTTTCCCTGGATTGTGTGGTCTTTGGGTTTCATGAGGCCCAACTGAAAGTGCTGTTGCTTAGGATGAAAAAGACTAGTCAATGGGCCCTGCCCGGTGGATTTGTCCAGGAACATGAATCCATGGAATTGGCTGCCAGCCGGATCTTAAAACAACGTACAGGGCTGGATGATATATTCCTTCAACAGTTTCATGTGTTCAGCGATCCCGGGCGTTCGAAGATTAATCCGGGCGTTCCCACTGTCATTGAATTTGGCCTCGGCTCGCCCGATGGCAGTTGGTTTGATCAGCGGTTTATCTCTGTGGGGTTTTATGCCTTGGTTGAATATTCAAGTGTTCGGCCCATGGCGGATATCTTTTCTGACCGCTGTGAGTGGGTCAGCCTGGAGGAAATGGGCCCATTGATGATGGATCACAGGCAAATCCTGGACAAGGCACTGGAGACCTTGCGGTTGCAACTGGTTTTTCAGCCCGTAGGATTCAACCTTCTGCCTGAAAAATTCAGCATGCCTGAACTTCAAAAACTTTATGAAACCATCCTGGGAAAAGAATTGGACAGGCGCAATTTCAAAAGGAAGATACTGGCTTATAATATATTAATCAAACTGGATGAAGTAAAACCCGGGGTGGCGCACAAAGCTCCGGGGTTGTATAAATTCAATGCTGAAAATTACCAGAAAGCGCTCGAAGAAGGCCTTGATGGCAGATGGTAAATCTGGCCCTAAAACAAAAAAGAATGGACACACCCTGTCTGATTTATACAAATAGTTGATTTAGAACTTCTTTTTTTACACTTTTGTAATTACAAAACGCTGCCTATGTTTCAGGTTATTTGGGAATTAAAAGTAAAATTCAAGGAACGCGACAAATTTGAACAGTTTTACGATGCTAAAGGGGATTGGGTCAGATTCTTCAGCAAGTCGCCCGATTATCAGGGAACCGATATACTCGACAGCGGCGAGGGTGACGGAATATTTCTAGTCATGGACGAATGGCTCACGGAAGTAGCATTTACAAAGTATATTACAGACCAGAAAGCCGGCTATGACCTGCTGGAAGAAAAAGCCAAGGCCGTAAGCCGAAGCAAAAACCGGGTTTGGATTGCCCTGTAGCCCCAAGGATGCTGCCAGAAACCTGAACATTGAACTTTAAACTTTTTTATGTCTTCATTTACCCATCTTCTTTTTGATCTTGACGGAACCCTGACCAATCCACGGCTTGGAATCGGGAACTCCCTGAAATATGCCTTGCACCAGATGCACATCAACGGTTACAGTGAACAGATCCTGGAGCAGTTTATCGGTCCGCCACTTCAACAGGGATTTAAAACCATCTTTGGGTTGAATGAGCGCAATACCGAGCTGGCCGTTGAACATTTCCGTACCTATTTTGGGGAAAAGGGCTTGTTTGAAAATGAACCCTACCAAGGGATTTCAGAATTGCTTGAAGGGCTGCATCTTTCTGGAAAGCGCATTTATGTCGTCACTTCAAAGTTGGAAAAATATGCCCAGATGATCATCCGGCATTTTGAGTTCGACCGCTACATCGATGATCTGCAAGGGGCTGAATATTCAGGTACCCACTCAGGAAAAGGTCAGCTGATTGGCCAGTTGCTGGAACGAAACAGCATTCTTCCGGCTTCTTCAGTGGTGATGATTGGCGATACCCATTACGATCTGACAGGGGCCAAAGAACAAGGCATTTCTTCGGTGGCTGTAGGGTATGGTTTTGGCACACTTGAAACACTCAATGCATGTAATCCTGATTATATGGTCGGTTCCGTGGAAGAACTGTCCGAATTGCTGGTGGGTTAAAACATTTGTTTAAGTGTCATTCATCCTGTTGTTGTTGAAATATTTATGGAATAATTTATTCAAAAACAGGTTGTTTTCTCAAAAATAAATCGTAATTTTTCATTTTGAAAAATGCACATAATTTGTAAAGGCTTTATGGGTTGGGAAGTTATGGGCAGAAACACTCTAATTGTCTAATATATTAACTTAAACACTTCATTATGAAACTAATTGATGAGTTTAAAACGTTTGCCATGCGTGGAAATGTGGTCGATTTGGCAGTGGGTATTATCATCGGTGGAGCTTTCGGTCGGATCGTCAGTTCCTTTGTCGCTGATGTCATTATGCCCCCTATCGGGCTTTTGTTAGGTGGTGTAAAGTTTACAGATCTGCAAATCATTCTGAAAGGCCCTGTTGTGGATGCAACGGGGAAAATTCTCCAACAAGCTGTTTCGATTAATTATGGGAATTTCATACAGACAGTTGTGGATTTCCTGATCATTGCTTTTTCCATCTTTATGATGGTCAAGGGCATGAACTCTCTCAAGAGAAAAGAAGTTATTGCCCCTCAGGAAGTTCCTGTGCCACCTCCTACCCATGAAGAGCTACTGTTAAGGGAAATTAGGGATATTCTGAAAACTAAGTAAGCTATTGGGCTCTTATAAATTAAAGACGATCTTATATGGATCGTCTTTTTTATTTCAGTCCTGAGTGTTCTTTTATTTTTATTTGACATCATTTTTTACAACTTTGAGAAACCATATTCAAAACTCATACCCATGATTTTTCCTCCATACCTTCAAAAGGGAAACCGAATCCGTATTGTGGCACCAGCCGGAAAGGTTTCGAAAGAGAAAGTACTTCCAGGTATTGAATTGCTACAGGAAATTGGCTATGAAGTATTGATTGGCAACCATGTTTTCGATCGGCATTTCCAGTATGCTGGAACTGATCATCAGCGCATATGGGATTTACAGGAGGCGATAAACGATCCCCTGACCAAGGTTATTCTATGCGCCCGTGGGGGCTATGGGTCGGTTCGGATCATTGAAAAACTAGATTTTACTCCTTTACAGAAAAATCCCAAATGGTTAGTCG
>DASXUZ010000050.1:0-18845 GCA_036504555.1 Prolixibacteraceae bacterium
ACCTTTCTGATACTTTTCTGATACCTTTCTGTAAGGTAAGGTTACAGAAAGGTATCAGAAAAGTATCAGAAAGGTATCAGAAAAGGTAGGGATGACAGGAAGCGGAGGAGAGGATCAAGGTAGGATGAATGACAGTCAGCCGACCCCATGCCCGATGTTCGAAGCCTTTATTCCTTCAGCCGATTTATTAGCTGTTACACAACAATTATGTATCCATTAACCCTGAATCCGGTACATAGACAAACCGTACTCAGCGGTTTCTGAAAATGGAAATAGAAGGAGGAATGAAAAAGAAAAAAAGTGGTTTTCTCTCTGCTTACAATCAATAAGCCTTTGTCTGGATATCCCTGATGTAGAGCTGCAAAGTGGTTTTACCCCTGAATTCGTTTTCGGCCAATGAATAACAAATATCGAAAGGAAGCCCTTGATTAATGGCCTCAAAGTGATGAGACTGATTGAAAGCAATGGCCGAAAACTGGGACGAATTACTCGTTGGCTCGATCAAATCCAATTTTAAATGTTCCTGATTTTTACCGACAGGCCGGCTGGTTCCGCCATCAAGGACATTTTCAGTGATAAAAACCGGTACCATGTTATGGGGACCAAAAGGGGCAAATTGTTTGAGCAGTCGGTAGAATTTGGGGGTAATATCCGAAAGTAGTATCTTGGCTTCTGCCTCGATGGACTCCGTTTGCTGTTTATCGGTTATCAACTTGGTAACAATTTCTTCAAATCGGCGGGAAAATTCGTAGATATTCTCAATTTTCATGGTCAATCCGGCAGCATACATGTGACCTCCATAGGATTCCAGCAAATCGCTGCATTGCCCAATGGCTTCATATAAATCGAAATCTCGCACCGATCGGGCTGATCCGGTGGCCATCCCATTTGATTCGGTCAATACAACGGTGGGCCGGTAAAAGTGTTCGGTCAAACGCGAGGCAACAATTCCTACCACTCCTTTGTGCCAGTCACGGTTATACAATACGGTGGCATTTTTAAACTCGTGATCGGCATTGCGCTCAATCATTGCAAGCGCTTCCTGGGTAATGTCGCGATCAAGTGTTTTCCTGATTTCGTTGTATGAATTGATTTCATCGCCCAACAACAAGGCTTCCGCTTCGTTGGTTGCTGTAAGGATTGCCACTGATTTTTTGCCATGTTCGATCCGGCCAGAAGCGTTCAGACGCGGCCCGATTTTAAAGACAATGTCACTAATGGATATTTCTTCGGCAATGAAACCAGAATATTGCATGATGGTTTTCAAGCCAATACTTGGTGAGGTGTTTAGTTTTTTGAGTCCGTAGTAAGCCATCACCCTGTTTTCTCCTGAAACAGGAACAATGTCGGAAGCAATACTGACCACCAACAAATCCATGAGCTCATTCAGTTCAGAAAATGGCACATTATTCAGTTTTGAATACGCCTGAAGGAGTTTAAACCCTACACCACAGCCTGAGAGTTCTTTGTAGGGATAATTGCAATCAGGACGTTTGGGATCCAGCACAGCCACCGCATCAGGAATCGTATCATCGGGATTGTGGTGATCACAGATAATAAAATCGATGCCCAGATCTTTGGCCATTTTGATTTTCTCGACTGCTTTAATACCGCAATCAAGCACAATGACCAGTGAAATCTTTTGCTCCGAGGCATAGTAAATACTGGCTTTTGAAATCCCGTAGCCTTCCGAATAACGATCAGGAATGTAATAATCGAGGTTTTGCAGGCGTGAACGAAGAAACTGGTACATCATGGCCACTGAAGTGGTTCCATCCACATCATAGTCGCCATAAATCAGCACGTTCTCCTGATTTTTGATCGCCCTTTCGAGTCGATCGACCGCTTTGTCCATGTCCTTCATCAAAAATGGATCGTGGAGATCAGTCAATTTCGGTCTGAAGAAGGATTGAGCCTCAGAATATGTGGTGATGCCTCTTTGAGCTAAAAGATTGGCAATAACCATGTTAACATTTAGCGCTGCCGATAAATGCTTTATGATATTAATATCGCCCTCTTTTTTAATATTCCAAACTTTACCCATTACGTTTTCTTCAGAACAATTCGATTTTACGTCAGAACAATTCGATTTTATGCAAAAATTTCTCAAAGATAGGAAATGAACTCAGATTTAGAAAGGAAATCAGGCATATTAATCCACATTTTGTTAATATAAATGCCGTTCCGTTCAACTTCACTTCGAGTCTTCAAAATCTCAAGGGCGGATATATAGGTGGCTGGCAAAAGCATACCCTCGAGTTCACTTCAAATGTGCATAAGTTTGCTATCTTTGCGGAAATTTTTTGAAAATTTTAACACCACGAACGAATGAGTATATCTGATTTAAGCGAACAGGAAATCATAAGACGTAACTCTATGCAAAAAATGCAGGAAATGGGCATTGACCCTTATCCTGCTGCTGAATTCCCCGTCAACACATTGACCTTAGAGATCAAGGAAAATTATAAACCTGAACTGAATAACTTTCAGGAGGTCGTGGTCGCAGGTCGCATTATGAACCGTCGTATCATGGGAAAGGCTTCGTTCGCCGAATTGCAGGATTCCTCAGGTAGGATCCAGCTGTATCTGAACAGAGATGAAATTTGCCCGGATGAAGATAAATCCCTCTACAATGACGTATTCAAGAAATTACTCGACATCGGTGATATTGTAGGGGTGAAAGGTTTTGCATTTATCACCCAGGTAGGCGAACTTTCAATTCATGTGAAAGAATTATTTGTCTTGAGCAAATCACTTCACCCACTTCCAGTTGTCAAAGAAAAAGATGGTCAACTGTTTGATGCAGTGACTGATCCTGAAATGCGATATCGTCAGCGCTATGTTGACCTGATTGTCAATCCTCAGGTGAAGGACACCTTTATTAAGAGAACCAAAATTATCAATACCATGCGTCAGTTTTTCAACGAACAAGGTTACCTTGAAGTTGAAACACCCATCCTGCAATCCATACCCGGTGGGGCAACTGCCCGTCCATTTATCACCCATCACAATGCCCTGAATATTCCACTTTACCTGCGTGTAGCCAACGAACTTTATCTCAAACGACTCATTGTAGGCGGTTTTGATGGTGTTTATGAATTTTCAAAAGACTTCCGCAACGAAGGAATGGACCGGACGCACAATCCCGAGTTTACAGTCATGGAGATTTATGTGGCCTATAAGGACTACCTGTGGATGATGAACTTTACAGAGGAGATGATTGAACGCGTGGCCATCGCCCTGCATGGAACGACCGATGTTCAGTTGGGAGATGTTGAAATCAATTTCAAACGTCCTTTCAAGCGAGTGACCATGTATGATGCCATCAAGGAACATACGGGCTTCGATATCGCCGGTAAATCGGAGGATGAACTCAGGGACATCTGCAAGCAGCTGGGCATTGAAACCGACCCCACAATGGGAAAAGGCAAATTGATTGATGAAATTTTCGGTGGAAAATGTGAACACCATTATATACAACCTACTTTTATTATTGACTACCCGGTTGAAATGTCACCGCTGACCAAAAAACACAGGTCGGTAGAAGGACTCACTGAACGGTTCGAGCTGATGGTCAATGGCAAAGAACTGGCCAATGCTTATTCTGAACTGAACGACCCCATTGAACAACGCGAACGTTTCGAGGATCAAATGAGGCTATCGGCCAAAGGTGATGACGAGGCCATGTTTATCGACCAGGACTTTTTACGCGCCCTCGAATATGGCATGCCGCCAACTTCAGGAATGGGAATCGGCATTGACCGCTTAACGATGTTTATGACCAATAACCTATCGATTCAAGATGTACTTTTCTTCCCGCAGATGAAACCTGAGAAGGGTGCAGATGCTGCAGATCCCGATGAAAAGTTTCTGGAACTGGGAATTTCGACCGAATGGGTTGAAGTGATTAAAAAAATAGGGTTAAAAAAAGTTAAAGAGTTAAAAGAAGTTAAAGCCAGCAAATTTTTTAACGACATTTGTGGATTCAACAAAAAGAATAAGCTGGGCCTGGTCAATCCCTCAATGGAGGATGTAAACAAATGGCTGTCATAACCGGTAAAATATATAAATGATTGCAAACTCTAAAATAGCCATCATCGGTAGTGGAAGTTGGGCCACAGCTCTTGCAAAAATACTTTTGCACAATGTTCCGAGCATTAACTGGTATTTTCGAAATCCTGACAACATTGAACAATTCAACCGGTTTAAACACAATCCAAGCTACCTGCGTGGCGTTGAATTTGATGTCAGCCGGATTAATTTCTTCAATGACATCAACAAGGCTGTTGACGGTGTTGATATAGTCATCCTTGCCATTCCCTCTGCATTTCTGAAAGAAGCCATGTCGAGCGTACTGGTTGACCTGAACCCCAAATTTATCGTTTCGGCCATCAAAGGAATTGTACCTGAAGACAACCTGATTGTTGGACAATATCTTCACCAATATTTTAACATTCCCTATGAACGTATCGGGGTGATTGCCGGTCCCTGTCATGCAGAGGAAGTAGCTCTTGAACGTTTGTCGTACCTCACCATTGCCTGTCCTGATGTAAAGAAGGCACGGGCATTTGCATTCCATCTGGAATGTCCATACATCAGAACGCATGTTTCTGACGATATTTATGGTACTGAATATGCTTCGGTACTAAAAAATGTGGTTGCCATCGCCTCTGGAATTGTACATGGATTGCGTTACGGCGATAATTTTCAGGCCGTACTCATTTCAAATGCCATCCAAGAGATTAAACGTTTTGTGGATAAAGTTCATCCCATTACCCGCGACATCAAAAGCTCGGCATACCTGGGCGATTTGCTGGTAACCGCGTATTCGCAATTTTCGCGCAACCGGACATTTGGAACAATGATCGGCAAAGGCTACTCTGTCCGGTCAGCCCAACTCGAAATGCACATGGTTGCAGAAGGTTATTATGCCGCCAAATCGATCAAAGAAATTAATGAGGAGTTCAGGGTGAATATGCCCATTGCTGAAGCGGTTTATAATATATTGTACGAGAATATCTCACCCGCAATCGAAATTCGATTGTTAACAGAAAATCTCAGATAAGGAAAAAAGGAAAAATTCCAAGTTTCAAGTTCCAAGTTTCAAGTTTCAAGTTCCAAATTACGTGTCGATCCTGGGCTACCCAGTTCTTTATCGCTTCCCGAGTGCTCAGGGGAACTTGGAATTTGAAACTCCTGATCGGCACGTAACTTTAAACTTTAAACTTTTTCTTTTTTCCTTTTCATTTTTTACTTTTAACTTTGTACTTTGTACTTTTAACATTTAACTTCACACATGGAAAAAATATCTTTAAACTACCAGAAGACTTTTGATTTTATTTCAAAAGACTCGGTTTTTTCTCACAAAAAAGCGATTGAAAGTCACAAGCTTGCACTTTTCAACAAAACAGGAAAAGGAAACGATTTCCTGGGTTGGACCAACTTGCCAACATCGATCTCGGAAGCAGAATTGGCTGATTACGAAGCAACAGCTGCCAAATTGGTTGACAAAAACATTGATATCTTCGTAGTGATCGGCATCGGAGGTTCTTATCTGGGAGCCAAAGCCGTTGTCGATGCCCTTTCCGATAGTTTCGCTCATCTGAAGGAACGCAAAAGTCCGTTTATCCTGTTCGCCGGTCAAAATATCAGCGAGGATTATCTTTTTGAACTTCGTGAATTGTTGAAAAACAAAGAGTATGCCATGGCCGTTATTTCCAAATCAGGAACCACCACCGAGCCAGCACTTGCTTTCAGATTGTTGAAACAGGATATTGAAGATAAATACGGAAAAACTGAAGCCAACGAACGTATTGTAGCCATTACCGATGCCAGCAAAGGCGCCTTGCGTTCACTGGCTACCATTGAAGGATACAAGACTTTTGTTATTCCAGATGACGTAGGTGGACGTTATTCAGTCCTCACACCCGTTGGCTTGCTTGCCATTGCCGTTGCCGGATTTGATATCCGTGCATTGGTTAAAGGGGCTGTGGATATGCAAAATGCCACAGGAGTTGATGTTCCTTTCGAAGAGAACATTTCGGCTCAATATGCGGCTGTTCGCAATGAATTGTATAAAAGTGGCAAGAAAGTTGAAATTCTGGTGAATTATAACCCGAAACTTCATTTCCTGGCCGAATGGTGGAAACAGCTTTATGGCGAAAGTGAAGGAAAAGAAGGCAAGGGCATTTTCCCTGCTTCGGTCGACAATACCTCCGATTTGCACTCAATGGGTCAATACATCCAGGAAGGCGAACGTACCTTGTTCGAAACCGTTCTGTCAATTGCCAGTCCAGATCGCGAAGTTCGTATTCCCACCGATGTTGCCAATTTGGACGGTTTGAATTTCCTTGCCGGAAAACGGGTGGATGAAGTGAATAAAATGGCTGAACTGGGAACGATGCTGGCACATGTTGACGGTGGTGTTCCAAATATTCAGGTCGTACTTCCAAAACTAAACGAGTATTTCCTGGGTCAGTTGATTCAATTCTTTGAAGTGGCTTGCGGCTTAAGTGGGTATATTTTGGGTGTAAATCCTTTCGATCAGCCTGGAGTAGAAGCCTACAAAAAGAATATGTTTGCCTTGCTAGAAAAACCAGGTTTTGAAGAAGCTACAAAAGCGATTAAAAAACGTCTGTAATTCAAAAAATAGCATAACTTGCAAGAGAAATCTCAACTGAGGTTTCTCTTTTTTTTATTCTTAAATATGGCACAAATTAAGACTGAAGAGTGGAAGGGATATGCATATGCAATTACCGGAACCATCGCCTTTTCCAGTTTGTATGTATTCAGCAAGGCTGGCCTCAACCAGGTTGAATTGGCTCAATTTGGCCTCTATTATTTTGGGATGGGCTTTCTACTGAACCTGATCTTCATATTGGTCTCCGGAAAATGGGGGCAGGTAATGCTAGTGACCCCAAAAATAGCAGGTTTACTGGTGCTCCTGGGAGCCATTGATATCATTTCAAACATTACCTTTTTCCTGGCCATACAGGCCATTCCAGACCCCTCAGTCACTTCCTTTTTGGGTAATCTGTTTCCAGTATTCCTCAGTATTCTTGGCATTACCTTCCTGAAAGAGCGATTTACCCTCCTTGAAGCCATTGGCGCCATGATTGCCCTGGCTGGAGCATTCGCCATCAGTTATTCAGGTGATCTGAGCTGGAGCAAATTCTTCATCGCCGGTACCGGATTTGTAGTGATCAATACACTCTTTGCAGCCACTGTTTCAGTCATTATTAAAAAAAATGTCAATAAGACCAGTCCCGAAGTATTTAACCTGAATTCAAATGGCTGGATCTTCCTTTTCTTTCTTTTCTATTTCGTTCAAAGTGGACAATCGGTTGCTATTCCAGTCACAGCCTTCCGTAACATTGCCTTGGGTGCCTTTTTCGGTTCATTCATTGGCTTGTTATCGTTCTTCTATTCGTATAGGTACATCACTGCATCCAGGTCATCTATCATCCAAAGTGTAAAAGGAATATTCGTCCTGATTATTGCCTGGTTTTTCTTCGGAAACCTTCCCCTTCCGGTTCAACTGTGGGGTGGAACTATCACTATTATCGGGGTTCTGGTCATGACTTTTTCACAAGCCGGCATGTTCAGAAAGAAGGTTGATGGTTGAATGTTACACTGTAGATGACACTCGGCAAGATTCAATGTGAATGACATTTCCCATTTTCTCAAATTCTCAAATTCTCAAATTCTCACTTTCTCACCTTCTCATCTTCTCATCTTCTCATTTTCTCACCTTCTCATTTCTCACTTTCTCACCTTCTCACCTTCTCATCTTCACACCCTCTCACCTTCTCACCTTCTCCCTTACTGATGAAACCTTACATTGTTGCGGTTATTGGGAATGGTCATAAAATCAAGGATTTGCTCTTTTGAAACAGGGGCTGTGGCACCGATCGTAGTTGCCACCATGGCTCCGGCAGCATTTCCAAAACGCAAAGCTTCTTCAATTTCCTGGCCGTTCATGTAATAATGAACAAATCCGGCAGAGAAAGCATCACCAGCGCCGACCGTATCGCCAAGGCTGATCTGGTATCCAGGATCGTAGAAAAAAACATCATCCTGGGTAAGGCAAAAAGCGCCGAAAGAACCCAGTGTGCAAAGAATAATTTCAAGATTGAATTTCTCGAGTGTTTCCCTGGCCAGATCTTTCAGACTTTCACCCTTCAGACCCAACAATTCTTTGGTAATCAACAGTTCCTCGTCGTTGGCTTTTAATATATTGGCCATTCTCAGGCTGTCTTCTACTGAGGCAGCGGAATAACACTTTTTCCGAAGGTTAATATCCAGGAACTTGATCACATCAGGCGCCTGATGAATCAATTCACGCAAGGTATTTTTGGAAATACCATATCGCTGAACCAAGGTCCCAAAACAAACACAATCAGCCTGACTGAATGCATCGATCATCTCGGTGTTGATCTCGATATGGTCATAGGCCACATCGGTAATGATATTGAAATCAGGGGTTCCGTGTTCATCAATTTTAACGATCACCGAACCGGTTGGAAGTTCATAGTCAGTTTGGACATTTTCGTCTGAAAGGCCCAGATTACGGAGTGCCTGCCGGGCTTCCTTTCCAGCCTTGTCATTTCCTACCTTACTGAGTAAAGTACCCTGGTCACCGAACGAATTGATCCGGTAAATAAAATTGGCAGGTGCCCCTCCCAGCACTTTTCCGGTTGGAAGTAAATCCCATAACAATTCACCAAAAGCTGCAATCTTCTTTGGCATAAATTCACATTAAATGATGGCTGAAAGATAGGTAAAAAACAAAAAATAATAGAATGATTTTGCCATCCTTTCACACCTAATTTATTTAATCCCAACAATAAAGATGCCGATCTGTTATACTGACGTGAGAAATGTTTTGTGTAGGTTTACCAGTGACAAAAAGACGGATTATTTGTAGGCTGAAAAAGAACAAAAGGGATCTCATTTCAACATTTAATCATGCATACCAGGTGAATTATCTTGCTCATATATACCTATCGGGCGAATCGGATGAAATCAAGATAGGAAATTTTATTGGTGACTTTGTGAAGGGCAACCGGCATCAGCACTATCCTGATCAAGTGGCCTACGGCATTATTTTGCACCGCCGAATCGATTCATTTACCGATCAACATGCACAGGTCAGGGAATGTATTCAACTCATACGCCCAGGCTATGGCAAATACGCCGGGATTGTGGCCGATATTTTCTTCGATCATTTCCTGGCTGCCAACTGGAACGATTATTCACTCGATTCCTTGCGGCAGTTCACAAAAAATGCACATGCCATCTTCCTCTCCAATTTTGGATTGCTCCCCCTTCGGGTTAAACAGTTTCTTCCCTTTTTGATTCATCACAGGCGGCTGGAGTCCTATGCAAACCGTGAAAGCCTCTTTGCAGTTTTTGAAATCATGTCAAAACGCACTTCCTTACCCGCCAACAGTGAATGGGCCATGCAGATTCTGGAGCAGGAATACCATCAGTTTGAAGCCTTGTTCAGAAGCTTTTTCCCTGAGCTGATCAACTTTGTCGAAGAAGAATTTGGGGTGAATATCGTTAGACCAGGGAAATAAGTTTAAAATTTTATCAATTCTACAAATTAGGATCGATTACTTAGTAGCTCAACTGTTCGAACCTGTTGGCATCGAGCCTTACAAATACAAATAGAAGCAGGGTAAACGACCACAGGGAAGAGCCCCCGTAGCTAAAAAATGGCAGAGGTATCCCAATAACGGGTGCCAGGCCGATGGTCATGCCGATGTTGACCGCGAAATGGAAGAAGAGAATGGTGGCTACACAATAGCCATACACACGGCTAAACTTTGATCGGTTGCGCTCGGCCAGGTAAATCAACCGCATGAGTAGTCCCATAAACAGGCCAATCACCAGGGTGGTTCCAAAGAAGCCCCACTCCTCGCCGACCGTACAGAAGATAAAATCGGTACTTTGTTCTGGAACAAAATCATATTTGGTTTGGGTGCCTTGCAGAAATCCCTTGCCAAAAAGCCCACCCGACCCAATGGCTATCTTTGATTGGTTGACATGGTATCCTGCACCATGCAAATCGGACTGAATGCCCAATAATTCGTTGATGCGGTCACGCTGATGTTGCTCCATGACATGATCAAACACATAATCAACTGAAACACAAAACAGTATACTTCCAATATAGATTCCAACAAGGATGGCCAGGTTTTTCTTTCGCAGTACCAGTGAATAGAGATAGAATAAACCGGCTGACAAAACAGCAGCCCCCATGAGTAGATAATGGGGTTCAATGGTCGTATTCACCAAGTAACCGATTCCCCAGAAAATTGCATATAGTGTAATGAATATGCCGACGGCAATGAGGGTCAACTTTACCTTCCTGCGCCATAAATAATACACCAGGAAGCTGGTCAATGTAAGGACCCAGATGGTAATGTAAGGATCGACCAACATGGTCAGGATAAATACCAGGACAATTAAAAAGGTAAAGAACAGCACAATTCCATTGAGCCCCTCGCGGTATAGCACCAGAAGAAATACGCCAAAGACAAGGGCTGAGCCGGTATCATTCTGTAAAAAGATCAACCCAACGGGGAACAATATAATTCCGCTTAGGGTGAGAAGCGATTTGAAATTGTGTATTTTAAAATTATACGAACTAATGTATCGGGCAATGGCCAACGAAGTAGCCATCTTCATAAATTCGGAGGGTTGAAGCGAGAAACTGCCAATCTGAATCCATGACTTGGCTCCATTAATCTCTGTTCCTATAAATGGTACCAACATAAGGATCAGCACAATAACCACATATATGGGAAAGGAAAAGGTCACAAAGAATTTAGAGTCTGTATTGATCATCAGCATGGCAATAAAAATAGCTGCCCCAATCCAGATTAACTGTTTTCCATATTGTTGGCTGAAGTCAAAGATGCTTTTGTGCTCCTCGTTGTACACGGCAGCATATATATTGATCCACCCGATGAACATCATCGCCAGGTAAATGGATACGGTGATCCAGTCAATATTGGCCCAAACATTGTTTCTATTCGGCACGGAAGCTTATTTATTAACTTGAATTACATTCAATAAATCTGTTTCGATCAAACGTTGCTCCAGCTCTTTTCGATGGGGAGCAATCGAATCGTTCAAATATTTTTCCATGATTAAACCAGCAATGGGAGCTGCATAGGTGGCTCCAAACCCGGCATTCTGGATAAAAACAGCAACGGCAATCTTTGGATTGTCGCGTGGGGCAAAACCCACAAATACCGAATGGTCGGCTCCATGAGGGTTCTGAACGGTGCCTGTCTTTCCACAAACAATCACACTATCGATATGGATGGACTGGCTCAGCCTGGTTTCTTCAACCACGGCCTGCATGCCTTCAATGACAAGGCTATAATATTCAGGGTTGATGGGCGATACTTTTTTCTCGTATTTCAATTCCCGGAAGACCCTGCTGGTATCCTGAATGGCTTTGACAAGATGGGGGGAAATATAATACCCCCTGTTGGCAATGGTGGCCACCATATTGGCCAATTGAAGGGCTGTAACCTCCAATTCGCCTTGCCCGATCGACAAAGAACGAATGGTCATCGAATTCCACTTGCTTTGTCCAAAATATTTATCGTAATAGGCTACCTCAGGAATATTTCCTTTTACTTCGGAGGATAGTTCATTGCCCAGTCTTTGACCAAAGCCAAAACCCATCACATAGTCCCGCCATACCTGGAAGCCTTCGGCAGGGGTCGCCGAATGGTTGATGATGGTGCGGAACAAATTCCAGAAGTATGAATTACATGATTCACGGATGCCCTCACGCATGGCAAGGGGGGTGACATGGTTGTGTGTACATTTGATGGGCGAAGAACCTTTCCCTGAACAGGAAAAGCGGTCAAATGGGCTGAGGGAGTGTTCCTGTAGGGCAATCAATGCATTGACCAGCTTAAAGGTCGATCCCGGCGGGAAGGTACCGATAATAGCCCTGTTCCAGGTGGGTTTATTGATCGAATCGTTCATCAGCATTTTGTAATTAGCGCTCCTCTGGCGTCCAACCAGCAGATTCGGATCATAGGAAGGGGCACTCACCATGGCAATAATTTCACCCGTGGAGGGTTCTATGGCCACAATGGCTCCCCGTTTATTGGTCATCAGCAATTCGGCATACGCCTGAACATCGGCATCAAGGCCAGTCAGCAGATTCTGTCCAAGGACAGCGGTGGTGTCACTTTTACCGGCATTGTATTTTCCCTTGATGCGGTTATGAACATCCACCATGGTGTTGTTCACCCCTTTGATTCCGCGCAGTTCATTTTCGTAGGCCTTTTCAAGGCCTGTAACACCAATGTAATCGCCTGATCTGTAATAGTTGTCCTTTTCAATGGTTGAGGGGCTCACTTCGCCCACATAACCCAGGACCTGGGCAGCACTCTTGCTGGGGTATTCGCGCAAGGTTCTGGATTGAACAAAAAAGCCGGGGTATTTATACAATTTTTCCTGGAGAGGGGCATAAATTTCGGGAGCGATCTGTCCTGCAATGATCGATGGCTTGTAATAGGAATATTGTTTGGCCTTTTGGATGGCATCTCTTAATTCCTGCCGGTCCAATTGCACGATCCGGCACATCTCAGTGGTATCAAATGCCTTGGCTTCACGGGGGATAATCATCAAGTCGTAAGCGGCCTTGTTGTATACCATCAGCGCCTTGTGACGGTCATAGATGTATCCACGGGCGGGAAACACAACCATTTTCCGCAGTACATTTCGTGTAGCGAATTGTTTGTATGTTTTATTGGTAATCTGTATCGAGAAGAGGCGCAGAAAAAAAATAGCAGCCACTCCCAACATGATGCCGGCAATTATAAATCTTCGTTTTGAGAAAGTATCCACCTATTGCACATTTTTAAATAGAATGAACTGACTAGCCAGAATGATCACAATGGAGAAGGCGCTGCTTAAAATACATCGAAGCAAGGTATGGAAAAAACCTCCAAATGAAAACGCTTCTGCATAAAAGAGAAAAAGATGGTGAATCACAACGGCGATTACCGTATATTTGAGAAAACTGGCAAAACCCAATTGCTTCATGTTGGGCGTATTCCCTTTCTCAATGATTTCGCGCGATGAAATCAGGTTGGCAATGCCAGGTCTTATAAATCCAAGGAAAACCGATGCACTGGCATGAAGCCCCGGGGTATTACTGAAAATGTCAATGGAGATTCCAATCAGGAACGAAAGTCCAAGTAGCAGGTAGCCTGGAATGGTAAATGGCAACAAGAGAATGAATAAGATATAAACATACGGATTCACAAAGCCGCTGAACTGGATATTGTTCAGGATCAGCACCTGGACCAAAACCAGCAATACAAACATGATCGCGTATTTACCAAAGTCTTTTATCATTCACCCACGTTATTTGATTCCAGTTTAATCAACTCATCTCTTTTGGTATTTTGGACCACCTCCACAAACTTCACCGTTTTAAAATTGGTCGACAATTCCACCTTGATGTTATAGAAGTTGGTTCCACTTTCCACGTCATAGGATTTGATGGTTCCAATCATGATGCCGTCCGGGAATATATTAGAAAATCCACTGGTCACCACCGTATCGCCCACATTTACAATGATATGAAATGGAATCTCTCTCAGATCGGCCGTATTGTAATGTTCTCCATCCCATACCAGGGAACCAAAATAATTGTTTTTGGTAATCTTTGCAGGGATACTCAGCCGCTTGTTCAACAAGGACAAGCCGGTTGAATAGTTGGGTGAAACATTGGTAATAACTCCCACCACCCCATCGGCATCAATGATTCCCATATCCTGCTTGATGCCTTGCCTCGAGCCTTTGTTCAGGGTGATATAATTGAATTGCTTGTTGACCGAATTGCTGATCACTTTTGCCGAAGTAAATACATAGGCCGGTGCCTCCACCGTGTCAGGCCGGGTTGTGGGGTACTTTTCCTGTTGCATGATCCGAAGTTGCAACTCCTTGCGCAAGGAGGCATTTTCAGCCGCCAACCGCACATTGGTGCGGCCTAAACTGAAATAATCGTCGAACGAACTGAATTTTTCATACACAGTTCCTACAAAGTTACTACTTGAATTAAAGAATGTTACCCGTTGGTAATTGTTGAAATTAACCATCAACACCAATGAAAAGGCTTCAAGGGCCAGAAACATCATCAAAAAATAATTTCGTAATAAGAAACGAAATAAACTTCTCATTAGCTGGAAGGTTTACCCCTTCCCTTTCAGAATTACCTGATCAGGAAGGTGAATTTATTTACATTCTTAAGTGCGATTCCTGTTCCACGGGCCACTGCTCTCAATGGATCTTCAGCAACGTGGAACTGAATATTGATCTTTTCAGTAAAACGTTTGGCCAAACCACGAAGCAAAGCTCCACCACCTGCCAGCCAGATACCCCGGTTGACAATATCGGAATACAATTCCGGCGGTGTTTGTTCCAGCGCACTGAGAATAGCTGTTTCAATCTTTGAAATCGATTTTTCCAAACAATGAGATATTTCCTGGTAAGACACCGGCACTTCGATCGGAAGAGCGGTCATCTGGTTTGGTCCCTGGATAAGGTAGTCTGCTGGTGGATTTTCGAGCTGTGACAAGGCCGATCCCACATTGATCTTAATTTCTTCAGCCGTACGTTCCCCAATTTTAATGTTGTGCTGGTGACGCATGTATTCCATGATATCGGCCGTCAGATCATCGCCTGCAATACGAATGGATTTGTTGGTAACCAGTCCGCCCAGCGAAATCACTGCAATTTCAGTGGTGCCACCGCCGATGTCTACCACCATGTTTCCTTCAGGGGCTTCCACATCGAGCCCAATTCCGATGGCAGCTGCCATGGGTTCATAAATCATATACACATCGCGGCCTCCAGCATGTTCAGCCGAGTCACGGACGGCACGGATCTCCACTTCCGTTGAACCGGAAGGGATACAAACCACCATGCGCAGGGAAGGTGAAAAGAACCTTGATTTGGGGTTCATCATCTTGATCATTCCCCTGATCATTTGTTCGGCTGCATTAAAGTCGGCAATTACACCATCGCGCAAAGGGCGAATGGTTTTCAGGTTGGCATGGGTCTTTCCCTGCATCTGCCTGGCCTTTTCGCCAATAGCAATGAGCTTTTCTGTTTTAAGGTCAATGGTGACAATCGACGGTTCATCCACCACGATTTTATCGTTGTGGATAATAATCGTATTGGCCGTTCCTAGGTCTATGGCAATTTCCTGGGTTAAAAATGAAAACAATCCCATTTGTATGTTTTTCTGAGTTTATACTAAAACAAATGACCGGTTCAACATTTCAATCAATGTTTGAAATGTCGTACACCGGTAAAAATCATTGCAATACCAAATTCATCACAGGCGGCGATTACTTCCTCGTCGCGGATGCTGCCTCCCGGTTCTACAATGTATTTAATTCCAAATTCGTTGGCTGCTTCAACGCTGTCTCTAAAAGGGAAGAAAGCATCTGAAATAAGAACCGAATCTTCAATGCTGATACCTTCTTTCAGGTTAAAACGCGGAATGGTTAACTGGCGCAAACTGTCAAGCCGGTTGGGTTGCCCCATTCCCGCTCCTGTTAACCAGAACGATCCGTCCGCATTTTGAGTGACCAATGCAATGGCATTGCTTTTCAGATGCTTGCAGGCGATGATGCCAAATTTCGACAAGTTCATTTTCAAGCTGTCGAATTGTATTTTTGTTACATTCTTAAATTCTGTTTCCAAGCCTTCGTCCTCATTCTGGATGAGCAAGCCACCACTGATTGAACGATATAAGCGCTCACCTGTAATTTCAGGCTTCACAGAGGTTGCAAGCACGCGAAGATTTTTCTTTTTGCTTAATACCTCCAGTGCTTCAGCAGTATAGTCAGTAGCAATCAGGATCTCGACAAATCGCTTGTCGAACCATTCTGCGATAGTTTTATCAACCTTTGCAGTAAAGCAAACAATGCCCCCAAAGGCGCTTACCGGATCGCCGGCCCATGCCAGCTCAAGTGCTTTCATAATCGTATCGCTCACCGCAAGACCACAAGGGTTCAGGTGTTTGACCACCGAAACGGCTACTTTATTTTCCAAATGCGTCACCGAATGGTAGGCATCGCTGGCCGATTTCCAGGCAGCATCCGCATCCAGCATATTGTTGTATGAAAGCGCTTTGCCTTGCAGAACCTGTGCATTGGCCAGGGTAATATCCGAATTTGAATTGTTGAATTTGAAGAATGAAGCTGCCTGATGAGGATTTTCACCATACCGCAATACATGGCCATTGTTGACACTGATGCGAACTTCTTCCGATTTTCCCTGGTTGAAATAGTTAAAAATTGCACTGTCGTAATGCGAGGAAGTGGCAAAAGCTAGACGTGCAAACTCTTTACGGTCGGCCAGTGAGGTAGCTCCTTCTTTTTCATTGAGCAATGTATACAAGCTCTCGTACTGATCGCGTGATGATACAATGACCACGTCGTTGAAATTCTTGGCCGTTGCACGAATGAGTGCAATACCACCGATATCTATTTTTTCAATGATCTCTTCTTCGGAGGCTCCTGAAGCCACTGTTTCTTCAAATGGATACAAGTCCACGATCACAAGGTCTATTTCAGGAATCTCATATTGGGCAATTTGCTGCTGGTCACCGGCATGGTCCCTGCGATTCAGGATACCACCAAACACTTTTGGATGCAGCGTTTTTACACGTCCACCTAAAATGGAAGGATAGCTCGTCAGCTCTTCAACGGGAATAACGGGGGTTCCCAATTCTTCAATAAATGATTGTGTACCTCCTGTTGAATAAATCGTTACATTCAATTCTTCCAATCGCTTGACGATCTTGTCCAACTTATCTTTGTAGTATACTGAAATTAAGGCTGATTTAATCTTTTTTAAGTCCTTCATCTATAATCCTTTTGTAATTTGGCCTCAAAGATAATAAAACACCTTGATTCTCTTTCCTACAAATCCGCTTAATTAAGTGTATAATAACAATGAATAGTAAAATATTTGTCATTCAAGTTCTGCCCATCACGATGCTTCATGGTGCAATAACGGATGACTTCGCGATATGGTATGGAAGCGTGAAACAATATAACTCAGAAAAAACAATCCCTGATGATTCAACAGTTGAAAGATAAACAATTTTCCTGACACAAGATATAAGCTGTTGCCACAGCCTTTGGAGGGGCGATGGATGAATATCGGATCAGGCAAGGTCTAATTTCAAGGCGCAAATTTCAGAGAATAAATAAAATTTAACCATCTGCTGTAATCATTTCAGAATTCTGTAACTAATTTTTAGATTCAGAATTGTATATTTACTTTTCAATTGGGAGGCTATGCTGATAACCAGATTAATTCTTGAAAGTTTTTCGTTTGCCTTTGGCTCCCTTCGTGGGAATAAACTAAGGACATTCCTTTCGCTGTTGGGGATCACCATTGGCATTTTTGCCATTATATCGGTTTTTACAGTGATTGATTCCTTGGAAAACTATATCCGTAACAGCCTGAATTCATTGGGCAGCGACATGGTATACATCCAGAAATGGCCGTGGACCCCACCTGAGGGCGAATCAGAATACCCGTGGTGGAAATACCTGAACCGTCCGGTTCCAACCTTGGAAGAAGCTGAAAGCCTGACACGCCGGTCTAAAAACATTGAGGATGCCGTTTACTTTTTTGGCTTCAACCGCACGGTGCAATATGAAAACAGCAAAGCCGAAAATACCGAGATACTTGCTACTACTCATGGATTGATCAACACCTGGAGCCTGGAAATTGAAAAAGGGCGTTACTTCACCGAATCGGAATCCAATTCAGGGGCCAACCTGGCTATTTTGGGAAGTGAAATCGCTAAAAACCTTTTCGATCAGGTGAACCCAGTGGGCAAGATGATTAAATTTCAGGGCTACCGGTTTCTGGTCATCGGCGTTTATACAAAAAAAGGGACCGACATGTTTGGAACCAGCATGGATAAACGGGTCCATATCCCCGTGATCTTTGCCATGAACATGGTCGATGCACGCAACCGCGATCAGGGCCAGGCGATCAACGTAAAAGCCAAGCCCAATGCCGATCATGATGAATTCGTGGCCGAACTGTCAGGGATCATGCGATCGCTGCATCGCCTGAAACCCATGGAAGAAAACGATTTTGCCATCAACGAAGTGGCCCAGATCTCCAAACAATTTGATACCTTCTTCCGCGTGTTCAATTTCGCAGGGTGGATTATCGGGGGCTTCAGTATCCTGGTAGGTGGCTTCGGAATTGCCAACATCATGTTCGTATCGGTGAAAGAGCGGACCAAGATCATTGGGATTCAAAAAGCGCTGGGGGCAAAAAAATACTTCATTTTACTTCAGTTCATTTTTGAGGCAGTCGTGCTGTCGATGGTGGGCGGCGTGCTGGGACTATTTCTGATCTTCCTTGCCACCACCATTTTTAGCTATGTGGCCGATATGACCATTGCCATGACCCTGGCAAACATCATGCTGGGACTCACAATTTCGGGAGTCATAGGTGTACTGGCAGGTTTTATTCCAGCCCTGTCAGCTTCGCGCCTCGACCCTGTCAATGCCATGAACAGCGTATAATATTTACTGGTAAATCATTGAACATCCTAATGCGGCTGTTCAAGGATGAACCTTCCCTGGGCCAGGATTCAGGTAATCAAACAAAAAATAGAGCAGGAATTTTCATAAGAATTCCTGCTCTATTTTTTGTTTGAAAAACATGAAAAATACACCTCTCCGAAAGGGGTTCAGTTGCCCTTTGGTTATTGGCATCTGTAATGTAACTGTAATCTATCTGTAATGTATCTGTAT
>DASXUZ010000051.1:0-10221 GCA_036504555.1 Prolixibacteraceae bacterium
TTGTCTTTTGCAACTTTAAAGATGGTGATTATCGGTCACAGATCGTTGAAGGCGAAGACTGGAATGCTGCAAAAGACAAGGTGAAGACCAATTCAATGTATATTCAATCCAACAAACCAGGTCAGTTCTCTTCGTTAATTTCAGACAATGCCCGTGTTTATAAAGGTGGTAGCTGGAAAGATCGTCCATATTGGCTGATTCCTGGCACCAGAAGGTTCAGACCAGAAACGGAAGCGGCCAATGATCTTGGTTTCCGTTGTGCAATGACCCGTGTTGGAAGTCCCGATGGATTTTAATACAATAAAGTGATCCTTATACCTATATAAAACCTCATTTGCAAAAGTGAGGTTTTCTTTTTTTATAATGTATGGAAATAGCAGACTTATATCAATTATTCAGGCAATATCCTGTAGTTACGACTGATTCGAGGAACATTCCTCAAAACAGCCTGTTCTTCGCCTTAAAAGGGGATAATTTCAACGGTAACAGGTATGCTTCCGAAGCACTGGCAAAGGGAGCAGCCTATGCTATCGTTGACGAACCTGAATTTGCTACCAGTGAAAAGGTAATTTTAGTGGAAAACGTTTTGCTCTGTCTTCAGCAACTGGCCAGGTATCACAGGGCCTATCTCAAATTACCCATCATTGCCATCACTGGAACCAACGGCAAAACAACTACCAAGGAACTGATCGCGGCAGTGCTTTCAAAGAAATTCAAGATCCACTATACACAGGGCAATTTCAATAACCACCTGGGAGTCCCACTTACCCTTCTGTCGATTCCCCCGGAAACGGAAATTGGAATCATTGAAATGGGGGCCAATCATTGCGGCGAGATCAAGCTATTGTGCGAAATTGCAGATCCTGATTTTGGGATCATAACAAACATTGGGAAAGCTCACCTGCAAGGCTTTGGCTCCTATGAACAGATCATCCAGGCAAAGTCGGAACTATATGATTATCTGAGGGTAAAAAAGGGAAAATGCTTCATCAACGTGGATAATCCACTTTTAATCCAACAAGCAAAGGAATTGGAACAAATCACCTATGGAAAATCAACTGATTCATTTATGGCCGGAGAATTGGCTGCAACGGACTACCATCTGGTTATTAAGGCTCTATTTCAGAAAGGCTGGCTGTATATAAAATCAAAACTGATCGGGGACTATAACTTTGAAAACTTGCTGGCAGCTGCCTGTGTGGGTAAATATTTTGAAGTTGACCCCCTACTCATTCAAGAAGCCCTTGAAGCATATACCCCTTCAAATAATCGTTCACAACTGATACGCAACGAAAAGAACACCATTATTATGGATGCTTACAATGCCAATCCAACAAGTATGATGATGGCACTTTCAAACTTTGTAAGCATTAAAAATGAACAGAAATGCCTGATCCTTGGTGACATGCTTGAATTGGGCGAAGCTTCAGAGAGTGAGCACCAGAAGATTGCAGATTTTATTGAATCACAAACATTCTCTGAAGTATTCCTGGTGGGTCCCCAGTTTAAGAAGACCATTACAGGAAAAGAAAAAAAGAAGTTCGACAATGCCGAACTTCTTTCACAATACCTCAAAACACAACCGATTGAAAACAAACTGATTCTTGTAAAAGGTTCAAGAGGAATACAGCTGGAGAAAATTCTGGAACAACTATCTTAATTAAGGACTGGTTTTTCCACTTTCAGCACCTCGGCAATGGCTTGTTCAAAAGTTGCTTTTGGGAGTGCTCCCATAGCCATTTGGGGTTGACCTTCAACCGGGACAAACAGCAAGGAAGGAATGCTCTGGATACCAAACATGGAAGACAATTCCTGCTCTTCTTCTGTATTCACTTTATAAATGACAAGGTTTTCACCATATTCTTTTTGTAATTCCTCCAATACTGGAGCCACCATTTTACATGGACCACACCAATCCGCGTAAAAATCGATCATACAGGGTGTATTCCCTTCGAATTTCCATTCTTTATTGAGTTCAAAGTTGAATACTTTTTCTTTGAATGTCTCTTTGGTTAAATGCTCTAACATATCTTTAAATTTTAGCTATACAAATATATAGATTTATTGATATGCTCTTATCAATTGATATGCCACAAAATTAAAAGTTTCATATGGAGAGCTAAAAAGTAATTAATTGTAATTTTGTCACGCTTATAAAACAAATTGTCACCCATTAAATCCATTTTTCGAGGTTTATTACATGAAAAAACACCTGCAACATCCAATATTTTCAATCATTTCAGAAATTGCCGACCAATTGAACCAGGAAACCTATGTGATCGGCGGTTTTGTCAGGGATTTGATTCTGAACCGTCCGTCTCCTGATATTGATGTAGTGACCGTAGGAAGCGGGATACATCTGGCTGAAATGGTTGCCAAAAAGTTAGGCCCTCATATTCAGGTGAGCATTTTCAAGAACTTCGGAACGGCTATGCTTAAATACCAATCTCTTGAAATTGAATTTGTTGGAGCAAGAAAAGAATCCTACACTGAAGATTCACGCAAGCCGAGCGTTGAAAACGGCACGCTTGAAGAAGATCAAAACCGCCGTGATTTCACCATCAATGCCCTGGCCATTTGTTTGAACCGCAATCGTTTTGGGGAATTGATCGATCCATTTGGCGGTATTCAGGATATCACTGATAAAATTATTCGCACGCCTCTGGAGCCAGGGATTACTTTTTCGGATGATCCCTTACGAATGATGCGCGCCATTCGGTTTGCCACCCAACTTGGGTTTACGATCGAAGAGAAAACACTTGAGGCAATTTCACTCAACAAAAAACGAATTCATATCATCTCGAAAGAGAGAATTGGAGAAGAACTGAATAAGATAATTCTTTCAGCTAAGCCCTCAATCGGATTCCGCTTGCTCGATAAAACGGGACTTCTGGAACTTATCTTTCCTGAATTGCACCGCATGAAAGGCCGGGAAGAAGTGAATGGAGTTGGGCATAAAGATAATTTTTACCATACCTTGGAAGTTCTTGACCGAATTACACCCCATACCAATAATCTTTGGCTTCGCTGGTCTGCACTACTGCATGACATTGCCAAGCCAGCTACCAAAAAATACTCCCCTCAATTTGGCTGGACTTTTTACTCTCACAATTTTATCGGATCTAAGATGGTGCCTGCACTTTTCAAAAGAATGAAGCTGCCGATGAATGAGAAGATGAAATATGTGCAAAAAATTGTAGAACTTCATATGCGGCCAATTGTACTCTCTGAAGAGGAAGTAACTGACTCGGCCATCCGAAGGCTCTTGTTTGAAGCTGGTGATGACATTGACGACCTGATGACATTGTGCGAGGCCGATATTACCTCCAAAAATCCCGAGAAGGTCAAAAAGTATTATGGCAATTTTCAATTGGTGCGTCAAAAGCTGAAAGACCTGGAAGAAAGGGATCATATCCGTAATTTTCAGCCACCTGTTTCGGGTGAAACGATCATGGAAGTATTTGGCCTTACTCCCTGCCGTGAAGTTGGGTTGATCAAAACAGCGATCAAGGACGCCATCCTAGATGGTGTTATCCCAAACGAACACGACGCTGCCTACCAATTTATGCTTGAAAAAGGAAAAGAACTAGGCTTAAAAATGAGCAACAATTAATGAGTTGACATTTGCAGTTTCAATAAAACAGGAAGATGATCTGAAAAACCTTCCTGGTATTTAAAGCCCACATAGGTTCGTTTTGGCTTAACACCCCCGAATTTCTTGTCAGCTTCCAACAGAAAAAAAGCGGTAAATATTTCGGCATTCATCGACTTCAGACAGTTGCTATTGTTCATCAAATAATCAGAAACAATCCATTGATCGAATACCTGCCAGGAATACAAGTTTTTAAGGGTTTGGATCGAATGCGACATCCAGGGGAACGAAAGATTAATCAGTTCTCCCTTGATCGTAGGATGGTCCGTTTTCTCTGCTTGTAAGACTTTGGATAAGCTCATATCTTCCGGGGTGTCATTAAAATCACCCATACATATAATCTTTGCCTTGGGATATATGGCATACAGTTCATGAATCGACTTTTTCAATACCTCGGCAGCCAGTTTTCGGTAACGTACTGTTTCCATGAGTCCGCCATACCGGGAGGGCCAATGATTGACAAAAAAATGAATGGTGTCGCAATCATTCAGAATTCCACTCACCTGCAGGATGTCCCTGGTTAGGAATTTTGAATTTACTGGGTCAGTTACAGGAATGGCCTTATATTTAAAAGGTTTGAACAGATCAGGTCGATAGACCAATGCTACATCGATTCCACGCGTATCCGGTGAATCTTTGTGAATGAACTTAAGCCTTTGGTTCCTCAGTGGGGTTTGTTTTACAAGCACTTCCAAAACCTTGTAACTTTCTATTTCACACAGTCCAACCACGACAGGGGTATTCCATTTTCCGGCTGCTATAATTACCTTGGACAATCGGTTCGCCTTGGCCTTCAGTCTGTAATAATTCCACCTCCGGTCTCCACCAGGAGTAAATTCATCGTCTTGTGTCAGGGAATCATTCTCCGAATCGTACAGATTTTCTGAATTGTAAAACATGAATGTAAATTCATCGATTGACGTGTTCCCTTGAGAAAAACAATTCATAAAATGACAGAAAAACAATAAAAGCCCCACAAATAGAAGTTTCATATGGATGAACTTAATCGTATCGGCTAAGAAAAGAAATCACGAAGACATGCAAATAAACCCTTACGAATACTCACCAACTGGCGATTGATGGGCTTTTTATTTGGCTTTTTTCTCCTGACGCTCCAGGGCTCCAAGATCCGGACCATTATCAAGCAGTCGGTCGCGCCCTTTCAAATCGGTTGGCACCAGTCGCCCAATGATCACCCTTCCTGAATCTTTTGCTGGGCTTAAGGTGTCAAGTTCAAAGTTGAATTTTTCAAAGGGATCAATAAATTTGGGATTGACTCCCTTCAGAATATTCAAGTAATGTTCATTGTTGGTAGTCTTGAAGGTATCTGCCACCTGAAGAATACAGCGGTCGAACTTGTAATTAAACATGGCATCATTCCTTTTACCCAGGAAAAGTTCGTTCCCGTCAAATACATTTCCAGTAATAATACAATTCCCAAAAGTAGCTTTAGACAGGTCCCCAACGTAATCAGGCTTGTCTTTTTTGACACTCACAAAATTCTGAATCAACAAGGATGGCGTAGAACGTGCTTTCGATGAATACCCGCCCCAATAATTGGCAATGGTCGAATGGTTAAATTCGTAACTTCCCCCTACCAATAAGGCCACTGCGAAAGACCCGCAATTGGTTATTAAACAGTTTTCAGCTGCAATCTCTGATTTCATGGCAAATATACCGGCAAAAGCCATATTCTGGATTTTGGCATTGCTCAGTTTGACGCTGGCAAAACCCTCATCTTCAATATTTCCTACTTGTAGGCCTATGTTGGCATTTTTGATTTCAACATTTGAAAATTCATTGTTCTTACTGCCTGAATACAATAAAATCTGGCTCCATTGATCTGGCACATTGGCATAAACATCCTCCAGACGATCACCCTGGAAAATAATTGGATTTTCAACTGTTCCCTTGGCCACAACCCTGCCTTTCACATATAAGCCTGCATCTTTGTGGAAATAGATTTTCGTACCCGCTTCAATGGTTAGGGTTGCATTACTGTCTATAAAAGCATAATTATAAACCAGGTAAGGTTTTTCATTGGTCCAGGTGGTACTTTTGAGTTTTTGTTGTTTGATCAGTTTGAAATCCTGACCCCAGGCAATCAGGTCTACATACTGCCTGTTTAAATTGGTGACAAATTCGATGGAATCTTTAACTACCAGCGGAAGATTCTGTCCATTGGGATCCACTGTCACTTCAACGAAAATGTATAAACTATCCATCGGCGCTATTTCCAGATCCTTCACCTCATTGGCAGATACACCATTGATATTTAGCCTGAAATTAGACCCGTCTCCCCTTGCAAGTTTAACAGATGAAATCAGTAGTTTCTGATCGTAGGGATTATAAATTTTTAAATGTTCGGTAGTTGATCCCAAGGTAGTAAATACAGTATCAAACATGACTGTATCCACTGAAAAACGAAGCTTCACACCTGAGGAAGAAAGATATTTTTCATCTTCACAGGAAAATAAATACCCCAAAGTGAGTACCATGATCAATATGTAGATAAGCTTCTTCAAGTAAATATTTTTCTGGATAACGATTATTTAAACACACTTCGTATACCAAAAGTAATAAATGATTTTTACATTTTTTAACATTCAGCCAAGTATGTGTTAAAAACTATTTCTTATAAAAACTTTTCAACCAGAAAAATCAGAATGAAAACAGAATACAAACTATAACTATTTATTTTACTGATATTTACAAAATATTGACAACCATTTAAAATCGTATTAAATAATCAATAAATAAGTTGGTGAATTGGCATATTTAAATCAAGCCTTAAAATATTCTGGAGCATTTATTGTTTTTATCTTTACAAACTGAATAGATAAAAAAAGAATGAAAATATATATTACGATTGTGTTTGTACTGTTTTTGGCATTGGGATATAGTTTCGCTCAACAAAATCCTCCATTTCTAAATAAAACAAGTGATCCCTGGGTGGATTCACTGATGAATAAAATGAGTCTCGATCAGAAAATTGGACAGTTATTCATGATTCAGGCCTATTCGAATTTAAAAAATCCAAATATGGATGATTTAATAAAATTGGTGAATCATTTTCAGGTAGGAGGAATCATTTTTATGCAGGGAGGTCCCATTGCTCAGGCCAAGATCAGCAACAAACTTCAGCAATTGTCGAATATTCCATTGCTGGTTGCCATTGATGCTGAAACAGGACTAGGGTTCCGCTTAGATTCTACGCTTAATTATCCGGTTCAAATGGCCTTGGGTGCAATTACCAGCGATTCACTCATTTACGAGATGGGATATGAGATTGGCAAGCAATGTCGCCTTCTGGGAATTCACATGAACATGGCACCCGTTTGCGATATCAATATCAATCCAGAAAATCCTGTGATCAATTACCGCTCTTTTGGAGAAGATAAATTGCAAGTTGCCCGTAAATCATGGTTATACGCCTCTGGGATGCAGGATGCAGGAGTACTGGCCACTGCCAAACATTTCCCCGGTCATGGCGGTACGCTGACAGATTCACATTTAGGCCTTCCGGTGAATCTCAGAACCAAGAGCCAGCTCGATTCGCTTGAATTGTTTCCCTTTTCATATCTTATCAATAAAGGAATTGGGGCTGTTATGACCGGGCATTTACAGGTCCCGGCACTTGATCCCAATCAAAAGGTTCCAGCTACACTGTCGGCAAAAATCATCAATAACAAATTAAAAAAAGGATTGGGATTTAAGGGGTTAGTGATCACTGATGCCATGAACATGAAAGGTGTCAGTAACTTATATACATCGGCACAATCGGTAGTTAAAGCATTGAAGGCAGGGAATGACATGGTCGAAATTGTACCCCGACTCGATAAGGCCATTGCGGCTGTCTTGCTATCAGTGGCAAGCGGTGAATTATCGATGGAAGAAATTGATGAAAAATGCCGAAAAGTTTTAATGGTAAAAAAATGGCTTGGTCTTGACAAAAAGAAATTGGTTGAAACTAAAAACCTCAGCCAGAAATTAAATGAGCCTGCTTACCTGCTTACCAAACGTTTGCTGCAGGAGCAATCGATGACGGTTCTGTCAAACCGGAAAAACCTACTTCCTTTGCAACAACTCGATACGCTGAAGATTGCCAGCTTGGCCATTAATGCAGATCAGATAGTTCCCTTCCAGAAGATGCTCGGAAATTATACACCCATCGATCACTTCAATGTAAGTAAAACTCCAACTGGACAAGAAGTCGATTCGATACTCAATCAATTGAAACCCTATAACCTGATCATCATCGGAATCCATGGAATGGGATTGTATCCCTTCCGGCGCTTTGGAATTACCGATCAGGAGATTGGTTTAATTGAACGGCTCCAAAACAGGAACACCATTGTGTGCTTTTTTGGCAACCCTTATGCATTGCAATATTTTCCAGCACTATCTAGTTCCCAAAGTTTGATTGTTGCCTATCAGGATGATAAGGACGCACAGGAAATGGCTGCTCAATTGATTTTTGGGGCTACCAATGCCAATGCCAAACTGCCGGTAAATGTGAAAGACTTTTACCCGATCCAATCTGGATTGGACATAAAAGGAATTCAGCGACTGAAATATACCCTTCCAGAAGAAGTGAAAATTAATTCACAATACCTTTTGCATCGCATTGATTCAATTGCCGAATATGGTATTGAGTCCAAAGCATATCCTGGATGCCAGGTTTTAATTGCCAAAGAGGGCAAGGTGATCCTCAATAAGTCCTATGGTTATTTCACCTACGAAAAGGAACAGGCAGTGCAAAATGGAGATCTGTATGATCTGGCTTCGGTTACAAAAATCAGTGCCCCCCTACCTGCAATTATGAAATTATATGATGAAAAACAAATCTATCTGGATGTACCCTTCTCCAATTATTTTGCTGAATTTAAAAAGACCAACAAGGCAGATATGACGCTCAGGGAAATACTGATCCACCAGGCCCGATTGCAAAGCGGGCTTCCTTTCTGGCTTGAACCTGGCAAAAGAGGAGAATTACGAAATGGAGTTTTCAAAACTCATCCGGAAGAACAATTTCAAGTTCGTATCGCAAAAGACTTGTATGAGAAAAATGACTTTAAGAATCAGATAATTAAAGATATCGTCAAATCGCCCTTACTTCCAAAAAAAGAATATCTATACTCAGACCTGGGCTTTAGCCTGTTCCCATTTATGATAGAAAGGATAACCGGAAAACCCTTTCAAGAGTATTTAAACCGGGAGTTTTATAAACCATTGGGGACTGTCACTACAGGCTTCAACCCCTATGAGCGTTTCCCACTGGACCAAATCGCCCCAACGGAAAGGGATTTGACTTTCAGGAAAGAATTGGCACAAGGATTTGTGCATGATGAACTGGCCGCTTTGTTGGGAGGCGTTTCAGGCAATGCCGGACTTTTCAGCTCGGCGAACGACCTGGCAAAGGTGATGCAAATGTATCTTCAGGAGGGTTATTACGGAGGGAAGCAATACATTTCAAGTGCTACGATGCAAGAATTTACAAAAGCGCAGTCATCTGAAATCGGCAACCGGCGTGCCCTTGGGTTCGATCGACCCAATCCGGGGATCAAAGGTATCAGGAACACTTTTCCGGCAGCAGATGCTAGTCCCTCAAGTTACGGACATACGGGTTTCACGGGAATCTTCACCTGGATGGACCCCGAAAAACAACTTTTATTCATCTTTCTGTCAAATAGAGTCTATCCTACCAGAGACAATTCAGCACTTTCTGATCTAAATATACGACCCGCCATGCACCAGGTTATTTATGATGCCATCCAGAAAGGGCTACATTAAGTATTAATAATTGTTAAATATTTTTCTTTAACAAACTGTATCCGTACACTATACATGATGCCAAAGTCTTATCAGATAAGAAGAAATACAATGGATTAAATCTGTTAAATAATTGAAATAAATATTGGTTAAAAAACATGTCATTAAAACATGTCATTAGCTCATTGTTATTTCTATATTAATTTTAACTTTAAACGGTCTTAAGCAGATAAATAGTAAATAACCATAAAACTAATTGTCATGGAGAGAAAAATCACATTTAACGAGTTACGTCACATTAAAGACAGTTTACCTTCCGGTTCGATACATCAAATTGCACAGGAATTTAATCTTGAAGTTGAAACCGTCAGGAATTATTTTGGAGGTGCAAACTATGACAGAGGTAAGTCAGTTGGATTACACATTGAACCGGGACCTGATGGTGGAGTAGTACTTCTCGATGACACAACTATTCTGGACAGGGCTCAACAGTTAATTGCCTCTCAACCAAATTAAAATTTTATTCTTTTATTTCAATAGACTGCCCTGTCTTGATGGGGCAGTTTTTTTTTGATCCAATTGCCTATTAACCACCATCCTCATGAAAAATATTTTACTATTCACCCTTTGTCTGCTGACTCTTTCAGCCTACTCCCAAAAATCGCTTTTTAACAGGAAAAATCTTAAAAACTGGGATATATACCTCGGGAGTCCCATAACTGGATTTGAAGACCTGGCCAAGAAAGCCACGCCGGAAACAACCTACCAGGTAGTTCAAATGGATGGACAAAAGATGA
>DASXUZ010000052.1:0-7303 GCA_036504555.1 Prolixibacteraceae bacterium
ATCTGTATTCTATATTACAGATACATTACAGTTAGATTACAGATACATTACAGATGGAATAGTTCGGGCAACGGCCAAAGGATTATTGTATGGCAGCTGGAGGATGAAAATGGCATCGGTGAGGCAGCGGTAGAAGTGAAATTTCACTACCCCGTTACAGAAGACAGGGACTTTCCAGAACAGGGTTTTAAGGATAGATCAATTTTACGTTAATAAGGGACTGAATTTGCTTTTTCAAAAAGCCAATGGATTAAATAAGCAATGAAAATTTAATTATCAATTATTATTGCACAATTGCTAATGATCGTTGGATTTTATTATCTTTAAGCAAACTGAAAATGCAATGGAACTTCCACATTTTGTAAAAAACGATCCATGGCTTGAACCCTTTGCTTCAACCATTATTTCGCGTTTAAATATTGCCAGGGACAAAGAAAAACAAGTTCTTCGGAATGTCAGTTTGGCAGAATTTGCACAAGGACACAAATGGTATGGATTGCATCGTGAAAACGATCAATGGGTGATCCGTGACTGGGCGCCGAATGCCAAAGAAATTTATGTGACGGGCGATTTTAATAACTGGAAGGAAACTTCAGCGTATGCCATGCGCTCAGTTGGCAATGGAAACTGGGAGTTGGTTCTTTCAGCTGACAAAATGAAACACGGCGACCTGTTTGCTTTCTCCATGTATTGGGAAGGTGGACACGGCAAGCGCATACCGGCATGGATCAACCGCATCGTGCAGGACGAGGACACCAAACTTTTTACTGCCCAGGTCTGGGCTCCTGATAAACCCTATAAATGGAAGCAGGAACATTTCCGGCGTTCGACCGAAGCTCCCCTGATTTATGAAGCCCACATCGGGATGGCAGGCGAGAGCGAAAGGGTACATACGTACAATGAATTCAGAACCGACATTTTACCCCGGATACAAAAAGCGGGCTACAATACCATTCAATTGATGGCCATTCCTGAACATCCCTATTACGGGAGTTTTGGCTACCATGTGTCAGGCTTTTTTGCCCCATCATCCAGGTTTGGGACTCCCGAGGAATTTAAACAGCTCATTGACGAAGCACATGGGATGGGCTTTTCGGTGATCATCGATCTGGTCCACTCACATGCAGTAAAAAATGAAGTGGAAGGATTGGGCAAATACGATGGAACTCGCTGGCAGTTTTTCCACGAAGGTGCCAGGGGAGAACATCCGGCATGGGATTCCTATTGTTTTAACTATGGAAAACCTGAAGTCATTCATTTTCTACTTTCAAATATACGGTATTGGCTGGAAGAATTTAAACTCGATGGCTTCCGTTTCGATGGGGTAACCAGTATGTTGTATTTTGATCATGGTTTGGGGAAGGCTTTTACCACCTATGAGGATTACTTCGATGGAGGACTTGACCAGGAAGCGTTTACTTATTTCATCATGGCCAACCGGCTGATCCATGAAATAAATCAACATGCATTGTCAGTTGCTGAAGAGGTGAGCGGCCTGCCAGGTCTTGCCACCCCCCACGATGAGGGGGGCGTAGGCTTCGACTACCGCATGGCCATGGGGGTTCCTGATTTTTGGATCAAAATAATCAAGGAAGTGCCCGATGAACAATGGGATGTTGGAAACATCTTCCATGAACTGACCTCGAAACGAATGGATGAAAAAGTGGTGAGTTATGCCGAATCACATGATCAGGCCCTGGTAGGCGATAAGACGATCATTTTCAGGCTGATCGATAAGGAAATGTATTTTAGCATGCGCAAAGATCAGCCCAACCTGGCCGTTGAACGCGGAATGGCTTTGCATAAAATGATCAGACTAGCCACGCTCTCTTGTGCCGGTGGCGCTTACCTGAATTTTATGGGAAATGAGTTTGGTCATCCGGAGTGGATTGATTTCCCCCGGGAAGGCAACAACTGGTCCTATGCACATGCACGCCGCTTGTGGAGTTTAGCCGATAACAAGGAGTTACGATATTATCTGTTGTCTGATTTTGACCGTGAAATGGTGTCGTTTGCCAAGAAATCAAAGTTGATTGAAAATCCGGAGGTCAGGTGGCAGTACGATCATAAGTGGAATGAAATACTGGTGTATTCAAGGGGAAAATATTTGTTTGTATTCAATTTTCATCCCTCTCAATCGTTTGCTGATTATGGAATTCCGATGCAAGCATCGAAATACAAAATTGTACTGGATACGGATGATGAACGTTTTGGAGGACAAAACCGCATTGACAGGAAGATGACTTATTTCACCGTTCCAGAAAGCGGCTTGACCAGCCAGCATTATCTGCGATTGTATTTGCCGGCCAGAACAGCTTTGGTGCTCGAGCAGCAGGAGTTTAAACGGGTCAGGTAGATTAGGATTGAAGGATTGAAGGATTGATGGATTGAAGGATTGAAGGATTGAAGGATTGATGGTTAGATGGTTGGGGGAGCTGCGGTTTTCAACTGCAATTGAGTATTTTGAAAGAGGTTGGATGGTTGGATGGTTAAATAGTAAATAGTAAATCGTTAAATAGTAAATATACAGTGTCCTTTTTTACAGAAATAAAGATTCCGGAGTTTCCATGGAAAATGGATTATACCAAGCGCATGATGTTCTTTGGTTCCTGTTTTTCCGAGAATATCGGGCAGAAATTACTGGATCTGAAGTTTGATATTGATCTGAATCCGTTTGGCATACTGTACAATCCCATTTCGATTGCCAATAGTTTGCAGATATTGCTGGAGAAACGAACTTTTAATGAAAATGACTTGTTTTACGATCAGGGACAGTGGAACAGTTTTTACCATCACAGCCGGTTTTCGGACCCAGATCGGGAAGCCGCTCTTGAAAAGATCAATGGAAGGATTGAACGCTCGCGTGAATTTTTAGGTAAAGCAGATTTTTTGATAATCACTTTCGGGACATCCTGGGTGTATGAATTGAAAGCGACCGGGCAGGTAGTAACCAACTGCCACAAGGTCTCTTCGGACCAATTTAAGCGATTTCGGTTGGAAGTTTCGGAAATCGAAGAGGTGTATAGTAAATTACTGGCTGAAATTGTGAGATTTAACCCAAATTTAAAGCTGGTGTTCACCGTAAGCCCGATCAGGCATTGGAAAGATGGGGCGGTCGAAAACCAGTTGAGTAAAGCCACTTTATTACTTGCCATTGACCGATTGTTAAAGGGGGCTGGAAATATGAATTTTGCATACTTCCCATCCTACGAACTGATGATGGACGAACTGCGTGATTACCGCTTCTATGCAGAGGATATGCAGCATCCAAGTGTGGTTGCAACCGATTATATATTTGAACGGTTTGCCGGGGCAATAATTTCCAAAAACAGTATGGAAACAGCCAAGGAGGTAGTAAAAATCAGGAAGGCCGTTCTGCACCGTCCTGTTAATTCTGCCTCCCTTGAATATGAAAGATTTTTACGATATAATTTGGAGGAAATTAATAAATTAACAATTAATTTTCCCTATCTTAATTTTATAAATGAGAAAAAGCAACTTGAACAGGATTTAGCTGGTATTCAGGAATCAAGGATCAATTAGCAAACATATATTCACTATTTTTGTAAGATATGAATTGATTCTTCCAATCCAGAGTACTCGGGACAGCCCTTTTCCGGTAGCAGGATTTAAAAAGACCAAAAGTGACGAATTATGAGTTATCTAAAATTTGATAAAAATCAGCTGGTTAACCTGGAGTATTCACTTCAGCGGGAGGTGCTTCGCTCGAACCGTGCGGGCTCCTACATCAGTACCACCCTTTCGGGATGCAATACGCGCAAATACCACGGCTTGCTGGTTTGTCCCCTGGATGATCTGGATGGAGAAAAGCATGTGTTGCTTTCATCGCTCGATGAATCAGTGATACAGCATGGAGCGTCCTTTAACCTGGGAATTCATAAATTCGATGGTGATCATTTTGAACCCAAGGGTCATAAGTATATCCGTGATTTCAATGTAGACGTCATTCCCCAGACAATTTACCGGGTTGGAGGAGTGGTATTGAGCAAAGAACGGATGCTGGTTGAAAAGGAGCAGCAAGTGCTGATCAAATATACCCTTGAAGATGCCCATTCGCCCACCATTTTAAGGTTCAAGCCCTTTTTGGCCTTTAGGAATGTTCATGAATTGAGTAAAGCCAACTTATACGCCAATACACGATATACCGAAATTGAAAACGGGATCAAGATCAAACTGTATGAGGGGTATCCGTTTTTACACATGCAGTTTTCAAAAGCGGTGGAATTTATACCTGCTCCTGAATGGCAATATGGCATTGAATATCCCAAGGAACAAAATCGCGGATATGATTACAAGGAAGATCTATTTGTCCCCGGCTATTTTGAATTGCCTATAAAAAAAGGAGAGACCATTATCTTTTCAGCCTCCACCAGCGAGTGTGCAGTCGGCACTTTTAAGCAAAAATTCACCAAGGAGGTTAAAAAGCGAACTCCCCGTGACACCTTTAGGGGAAGCCTTAGTAATTCAGCCCAGCAATTTTTTGTCAGAAAGAATAATCATACCAATATCATTGCCGGATTCCCCTGGTATGGATCAATTTCAAGGCAAACGTTCATTGCTTTGCCCGGATTGACCCTGGATCTGAATGACCCGACAACCTGTGAAAATGTTTTGGATACCCAACTGGAATACTTAAAAGATGGATTATTTCCCAAATTTCCTGGTAAAGCCGGCACATTTTATGATTCGATTGATGCACCACTTTGGTTTTTCTGGTCGGTACAGCAATACTACCGGCAAATGAAAGACCCTAAAAATGTATGGAAAAAGTATGGACCAAAAATGAAGTCGATTCTTTCGGCCTATAAAAAGGGCACTGATTTCAACATCCATATGCTTGACAACGGCCTGATTTACGGGAAGGTTGAAAATGTAGCCCTGACATGGATGGATTCTTATGTCAATGGAAAACCGGTTGTTCAGAGAGGTGGAATGCCTGTGGAGGTCAATGCGCTTTGGTACAATGCATTGTGTCTTTCCATTGAATTGGCGGAGGTCGAAAGGGATCAGGAATTTCTCGAAGAGTGGGGAAGCCTTCCCGCCTTGGTTGCAAAATCGTTTCTGGACTTGTTTTGGTCTGATAGCCGGCAATACCTGGCCGATTGCGTGGATGGGGACGTGACCGACTGGTCAATCAGGCCCAATATGCTCATTGCGGCGGCACTGGAATATTCACCCCTGGATCGGGAGAAACAAAAAGAGATTTTAAGTACTGTAAAACGTGAATTACTCACCCCTCGAGGCTTGAGGACCTTGTCACCGCGCGATCCGCGTTACCAGGGCTTGTGCCAGGGCAATGTGCAGGAGCGTGAACTGACCCTTCATCAGGGAACTGCCTGGCCGTGGTTCATCTCCTTCTTTGTAGAGGGTTACCTGAAAATACACAGCCGTGGTGGATTGCCGTTCGTAAAAAAGATCATTGAAGGATTTGAAGAAGAAATGACCGAGCATTGTATTGGGACCATCTCAGAAATGTACAATGGAAATCCTCCCCATCGGGGGAAAGGGGCAATTTCGCAGGCCTGGAGTGTTGCTGCACTGATACGAGCCTCCAGGTTATTGGAGAATTGTGAAGAAAAAAGTCAACTTTATTAACTTGAATCTATGAAGGTATTGATGTTTGGATGGGAATTTCCCCCTCACATATCGGGAGGACTGGGCACTGCCTGTTACGGATTGACCAAGGGGTTAACCGGATTTGATGATATGGGTGTAATTTTTGTGGTTCCAAAGGCTTATGGCGACGAAGATCAGTCAACCATGCAACTGCTTGGTGCCAATGAAGTCCCCGTGACCCGTAGACAGATTCAATTCAGTAATCTTCAATCAAAAATTGATTATTACGAAGTGGAATCAGGCATGATTCCGTATGTTGATCCCGAAGAGTTTTGGAAGATGTCCACCAAAGTGGTTTCAGAAAAAACCAAGTTCGTAGAGACCGATTCAGAAGGAAAAATTAATTTTTCAGGTAAATACGATCAAAACCTCATTCAGGAAATCTATAGCTATGCACTTGTTGCCGAGGTCATCGCCCGGGACAACGAGTTTGATGTTATTCATGCCCACGATTGGCTGGCTTATCCGGCAGGCATTGCCGCGAAACGTGTTTCAGGAAAGCCATTGGTCATCCATGTTCATGCCACCGATTTTGACCGCAGCGGGGGAAGTGTCAATCCACTGGTCTATGCCATGGAAAAGGAAGGCATGGATGCAGCCGATAAAATTATTACTGTCAGTAACCTGACCAGGAGTATTGTGATTGAAAAATACAATATCGATCCTGACAAGGTGGTGACTGTTTACAATGCTGTTGAACCCTTATCGCAGGAGGAAAAAATAAAGCTCAAGAAAGGGGTGGATGAAAAGATTGTCACCTTCCTGGGGCGCATCACCATGCAAAAAGGACCCGAATACTTTGTGGAGGCTGCCCACATGGTGCTTCAGAAGATGAATCATGTACGGTTTGTAATGGCCGGAAGTGGAGATATGATGAATGCCATGGTCAAACGGGCAGCCGAATTGAAAATCACGGACCGGTTCCATTTCACCGGCTTTTTGAAAGGCGATGATGTTTTCGATATGTTCCGCATGAGTGATGTATTTGTCATGCCATCGGTTTCAGAACCATTTGGAATTGTGCCCCTGGAAGCCATGCAATCCAATGTCCCGGTGATAATATCTTACCAGTCAGGGGTATCAGAGATTTTAAAATATGCCATTAAAATTGACTACTGGGATACCTATGCCATGGCGGATGCCATTTATGGATTGATCAATTATCCGGCACTTCATACCATGTTTAAAGAACATGGGAAAGTGGAAGTGGATAATCTGCTGTGGAAGAACTCTGCCAAAAAAGTACGTGATATTTACCTTGAAGTCATTGAAAAAGAATAACAAGAAAAACCAATTGATATGAAGTCCATTTGTTTCTATTTTCAGGTCCACCAGCCATTTCGTTATCGGCGGTATCGTTTTTTTGATATTGGCAACGATCATTATTATTACGATGATTATGCCAATGAATCTATTTTGCGCAAAGTGGCCGACCGTTGTTATCTGCCGGCCAACAAACTGATGCTCGAATTGATAAAAAAACACAAAGGCAAATTCAAAATTGCCTATTCCATTTCAGGGTTGGCACTTGAACAGTTTGACCTCTATGCCCCTGAAGTTCTGGATTCATTCAGGGCTTTGGCCGATACAGGTCATGTTGAATTTCTATCTGAAACGTATTCCCATTCATTGGTTTCATTGAAAAATCATGATCTTTTCAAAAAAC
>DASXUZ010000053.1:0-9980 GCA_036504555.1 Prolixibacteraceae bacterium
CCTGGTGACGGTAATAAATGGAAAGCATCAATCCGCTTGCAGCGCCCCACAGGTGGCTTTCCCAGGATATTTCAGGCTTCAATGGAAAAATCCCCCAAAACATGCTGCCGTAAAGAAATATCACAATAATGCCAATGGTCAGCAGATTGGCATCTTTTCGGAATACTCCGCTGAAGAAAAGGAAAGAGGCCAGCCCGTATACAATCCCGCTTGCCCCAATGTGATAGGAATCCCGCCCTCCCAGCCAGACGCAGATTCCCGAAAGGATGTAGATCAGAAAAAGAATACGGTAAGCCAGGTTACGGTAAAAATAAAAAAGGGCAAACCCCAATATCATGAATGGAATTGTATTTGATAGCAGGTGATCATAGCTGCCATGGATGAAGGGCGAAAATAAAATACCCGGCAAGCCTTCCACCTGCAAGGGCAGGATTCCATACTTTGCCAGGTCAAGGCCATAGATATTCTCCGTCAGCTTTACTATCCAGAATATACTAACAATCAGGAACGGAAATAAAAGACTGTATTTGAAAATCTTCTTTTCCGTATCCTTATCGATGGACTCATGACCGCGGGGGTAATAATCAAATAGGGGCATCTAAACCAGTGATTTAATCAATGCTGCAAAATTAATGATATCTTCCTCCTGGGTGTCAAATGAAGTCATCCATCTAACTTCTGAGCGGTGTTCATCCCACATGTAGAAGAAGTATTTTTCCTGAAGTAAGGGAATAATTGCCGGAGGCACAATGGCAAAAATCCCGTTGGCATCTACTTCCTGCGTCAGTTGAATGGCAGGTATTTTCATCACTGCCTGTTCAAGCAGCTTTGCCATCCTGTTCGAATGAGTGGCATTCTTTTTCCAAAGCTCGTTGTTGAAATAAGCCAGGAACTGCGCACTCACAAACCGCATTTTTGAAAACAGCTGCATGCTTTGCTTGCGGATATATTTGGTGTTTTTGGACAAGGCAGGATTAAAGAACACCACTGCTTCGCCCAGCATCATGCCGTTTTTAGTGCCTCCAAATGACAGCACATCAATGCCTGCATCCACTGTAAAGGCGCGGAAAGGTAGATCCAGCGATACGGCTGCATTGGCCAGGCGGGCACCGTCCATGTGTACATAAAGCCCATATTCATGTGCCAGGGAGGTAATGGCCTTGATTTCTGCAACCGAATAAACGGTTCCCAGTTCTGTAACCTGCGATATGGAGATGATCTTTGGCTGTGAATGATGCTCGAATTCAAAGCCATGCAAATACTTCTTGATCCCTTCAGGGGTAATCTTGCCTTTGATGGTTTCAACAGGAAGCAGCTTTGATCCGGTGAATTTTTCTGGGGCCCCACATTCGTCTGTCTGGATATGAGCCGTTTCAGCACAAATGACTGAATGAAAAGAATGTGATAAAGTGGAGAGCGACAACACATTGGCACCCGTTCCATTGAATACAAAATACACATCTATCTCCTGGCCAAACTCTTGCTTGAACCGCTCAATGGCTTTTTCTGTTAGCTGGTCACCGCCGTATCCAACCGCATGTCCTTCATTGGCAGCATAAATGGCACTTAAAATCTCAGGATGAATTCCTGAATTATTGTCGCTTGCAAAACCTCGTTTCATAATTTTATTTGATAATTTTAGAGGATCATTATTGTCGGTATAAAAGAACTCAAAATTTCAACCTTAACAAAATGAGACAAGACCTGAAATTAAGTGAAAAGTTGTTTTGTTTGTCGGTCAATCCAACCAAGGGAGGCATTTTCTTTAACGCTTCATCCAATTTAAATATGACCCTGGTGGGTTTAATACTGGTCGAGCTTGTAAACAAAGGCCTTATTTCCATTGAAAATGAAGTTGTTCACCTGGTAAATCCGGCCCTGCAAAATGATGAAATTTATGAATTTGTTCTCAAGCCCATCAGGCTTCGGGAAAAAGACAGAAAGATCAGGACATGGATCTCCTGGTTTGATTTCTGGGGAAGGAAAATTAAAAAGCTGATCATGCACTCACTGGTAAAGAAATATATTCTCAGGATTGAAGAAAAGCGGTTTTTGTTCTTCCCCTATGATAAGGTATTTCTGATGGATCGCGATCTGGTTGAAAGTATCCGGCAAGAGCTTGAATCCGTATGGCTTGGAAGTGCCGAGCCCAATGAGCAATCGATCATTTTGGCTCAGATGGCAGCCCAAAACCATCTGCTTGCCCGCATTTTTCCTGACAGGGACAAACGAAAGGAAGCAGCCCGCAGACTGAAAGAATTTCCTCAATCACCAATTACGAAAGCTGTCCTGCAGGCCATCTTTATTAGAAATGCGGGGAGGGCTGCATCACATTGACATTGAGCTAAAAGGTAATAAATAAAATAGAGTGTATCATGGATCAAGTAAACATCTTTTGGTTTCGGCGCGATTTAAGGATTGACGACAATCATGGCCTGTTTCAAGCCCTGCATGCAGGATTGCCTGTTGTCCCGGTATTTATATTCGATCCTGCCATTCTTACCCGGTTTCCCCATCCAAACGATGCGAGGCTGACGTTCATTCACCGCTGTCTGACTGATCTGAACCATGAATTTGAAAGGCATGGAAGCAGTTTACAGGTTTACTTTTCATCTCCCGAGGTGGTTTTCAGACAGCTTGCTGCCAAATATTCGATCCAGGATGTTTTTACCAATACTGATTACGAGCCGGCTGCCATTGAACGCGATGAGCAGGTATCGAAACTGCTGAATTCTATGGGCATTGGATTTCATGCTTTTAAAGACCAGGTTGTTTTTCATCACGATGAAGTGGTAAAAGCCAACGGGTCACCATACACGGTATTTACACCCTACAGCAAAAAATGGAAGGAAGAACTGTCCAACCAGCCTATCCATCTCTTTGAAAGTGAAAAGCTTTTATTCAATCTAAAACACCTGTCATCGGGGTATTTCCCTGCATTGTCTGAAATAGGCTATCAGTTGCAAAATATACAGTTCCCAGAGAAGGAATTTGACGAGCATGTAATTGAAAGTTACGCGCAGAAAAGAGATTTCCCAGCTGAAAATGGTACAAGCCGCCTGGGCATTCACCTTCGTTTCGGAACTGTTTCCATTCGCAAACTCACCCTGTTGGCACAACAATATTCTGAGGTGTTTTTAAATGAACTGATCTGGCGCAACTTCTACATGGATATTTTGTACCACTTTCCCCATTCAGCACAAAATTCATTTAAGCCGGCCTATGACTTTATCCCCTGGCGCAACAATGAAGAAGAGTTTGACTGTTGGTGCAAGGGTCAGACGGGCTATCCATTGGTGGATGCCGGGATGCGTGAATTAAACCAGACCGGCTATATGCACAACCGGGTCCGAATGGTAGTAGCCAGTTTTTTAACCAAGCACCTGCTCATTGACTGGCGATGGGGTGAAGCTTATTTTGCCGATCAATTGCTCGATTATGAACTGGCCTCCAACAACGGCGGCTGGCAGTGGGCGAGTGGTTCAGGCTGTGATGCCACTCCTTATTTCCGTGTTTTTAATCCTGAATTGCAAGCAAGGAAGTTTGATCCCCAATCCCTATACATCCACAAATGGGTGCCTGAATACCCAGGCAAAGCCTATCCTCAACCCATTGTTGACCATGCCTTCGCCCGTAACAGGGCCATTGAAACCTATCGGAAGGCATTGAAATAGGATTATCATCCTACGCTCAAATGATGTGGTTGTTCGGCAACTTTTTCGTATATTTGGGAAGTGAATAAAATGAAGCCTATATTAATTGATATTGAGATTGATAAGTTGACTAATTCAATTGAAAATGCTGTTTCAGGTGATGTTTTTGATACAGCGATTTATCAATTGTCAAGTAAAGATATCAAACAAATAAAAAAGATCGACTGGCAGTTTAATTGGCAGGATCAGGTGAAACTTAATAACAGGGAAACGTATAAGCTTGTAATCGAGAATAATCAGAAAATTATTCAGGGTTTGATCAGCTTAAGCGACCAAGGCGACCATATCTACATGCACTTAATTGAAAGTGCAAAGTTTAACAAGGGAAAAGGTAAAATTTACGTGGGTGTCCCAGGCAATTTAGTGGCTTTTGCATGTAAACTTTCTTTTGAGAAAGGTTTTGACGGCTATTTAGCTTTTGATGCTAAAACAGCTTTAATACAACATTATCATGAAACCTTATATGCCACCCATTTCAAAGGAACAAAAATGATAATTGAAACACCGGCAGCAAGGAGATTAATTAATCAATATTTTAAAAAATAAAAATGGGACTAATAAGAGAACCAAAGAATGTTGATTTCACCGTTATAGACCAACCGTGGACTGAAGAAGAGCGAAAAGAGTTAAGTGTGTATATCAAAATAAAAAAGGAAAAGCAGAAAAAACGCAACAAGCCTTCCACCTCAACTTCAAATAAGGAAGTGATTTCTTAACTCAATGATACTTTTCAGGCGCAAATGGCTGCCCTGGGTCTGGAGTGTAATTATACTTACAATTCAAGGTAGATCAGGTCTTTATTCGTAAACGAGCCATTGAATCTTACGAAAAATCACTGAAATAAAACACTATACTTTTCCTTGATCAATGATTTTTTCACCAACTATTTCATGTTTTAGAGAGTGCCTCGTCCTGATTTTTTGTTTTCATTTCCACATTTTCCTTCCCGCTCTCCTTTAACGAACCTCAAATAGTAAAAAGAGGGAGGTGTATTGGCGGGCTGATCAGGATTCCTTTTTTCAAGATAAAGAGTCAAAACAAACATGGAGATGAATACTTTGATAGGATGATAGGTGGAATCTTAAACTCTTTTAATGAGGGTAAATTCCCTTTTCTCTTTATTGATCTGAAGGTGCAATACTCAAACGGCCCTCTTTAGAAAGCCGCTAGTAATTGAATGTTTAAGAATTGCCAAGTGCTAATGAATCAGTTCACTTCCAACTTTATTCAAGTTAGACTTTTTGGTTTTTTTCAATCTGTCATACGAAAATGAATATAATTTTGATTCATCCTTACAGGGAATTACATCGATTAAAAAAGAGATAACTACTTGTCAAATATAGTAATGCATTGTTATTTTGTAACCTAAACTGGTATTTGGAAGCTCCTGATCCCATCCTGCCCTTTACCTGCCAGGCTATTGGTATCTGTAATGTAACTGTAATCTATCTGTAATGTATCTGTATTGTAGATTACAGATACATTACAGATAGATTACAGTTACATTACAGATACCAATAGCCTGGCCATCACCGGGCCGGAAGCAAGCAGCTGCCAGGTAAGTTTTGCCAGGGGGCTTCTACCAAGATTAACTATTAACCTGAGAACGAAATAAGAAGCATGTTCTTCAAATGAAAGTCACAAAGCATCAAAGTTCCTAAGTTCCTAAGCATTGCACTCCATTTTAGGGATTATTGCTTCTAAAATAGGACACAGAAGTTGTTCATTTAAGCCTGTTATTGCTTTGCTACTTTGTCACTTTGTTACTTTTTACACTCATTTGCTTATTTCGAACTCAGGTTATTAATTAGGGCATCATCGAGCCTGATCACATCACCTTTCAGCCATTTTCCAGCCGATCATCTTTATAAAATCTTTATGGCTGCTGCTCCATTCCTTACAAAACCTTTACAGAATACGATGCAATTTTGTATTGTAAAAAAATAGTTCTGTATGAAAACATTTAATTTTATTATTGGGGCTGTGCCCTCTGTTTTGGATCGTAGTCCAAAGACGGTGGAGATGAACAGCATCGTGTGGTACGCGATTGGAATGTTGATCGCCCTTATTTTGCTTGCCTACCTGGTGTATGCCCTGGTTAAACCTGAAAAATTCTAAACTCAATGACGATGACAACACTGGATATATTTCAGATAATACTGTTTTTCTGCTTGTTAATCGGCTTAACACCTCTCCTGGGTAAATACATGTACAAGGTATTTACTGGCGAAAAACAGTTCATGTTACCAATCTTTGGATGGCTTGAAAAGCTGATCTACAGGTTCATCAAGGTAAACCCCAACGAAGAAACAAATTGGAAGTCGTACACCCTTGGGCTGCTCCTGTTTAACCTGGTGGGATTTCTCTTTGTATTTATGATTCAGCTCTTTCAGGCACATCTGCCTTTGAACCCAGCCCAATTGCCAAATGTTTCGTGGCATTCGGCCTTCAATACTGCGGTAAGTTTTATGACCAATACCAATTGGCAGTCTTATGCCGGAGAGACCACCCTGAGTTACTTTGTACAGATGATTGGACTTGCTGTTCAGAACTTTGTAAGCGCTGCAACCGGAATCGCTGTTTTAATGGCGCTTATTAGGGGAATTTCAAGAAGAACTACCGATAAGCTTGGTAATTTCTGGTCAGATCTTACCCGTTCTGTTTTGTATATCCTTTTGCCACTTTCCATTTTATGGGCGATTCTACTGGTTGGTCAGGGAGTTGTTCAGAATTTCAATTCTTACGAGACCGTTCAAACCCTTCAGGGAGGTCAACAGGTGTTGCCGATGGGGCCTGCGGCCTCTCAGATTGCGATCAAGCAACTTGGGACCAATGGGGGAGGTTTCTTTAATACCAATAGTTCACATCCTTTTGAAAATCCTACTCCCTTTAGTAATTTCCTTGAAATGCTGGCCATCCTGCTGATTCCTGCATCACTTACCTATACCTATGGAAAAATGGTAGGTTCCACCCGTCAGGGATGGACCATCTTTTCAGTGATGTTGGTATTGTTGTTGGCTGGATTGGCCATTTCATTGTATGGTGAATATTCAGCCAATCCTGTTTTGGGTCATCTCAATTCGATGGAGGGAAAGGAAACACGTTTTGGAATAACCAACAGTGTCCTTTGGTCAACGGCCACCACGGCGGCTTCCAATGGTTCGGTGAATGCCATGCACGACAGCCTTTCACCATTGGCAGGATTGGTAGCGATCATCAACATTCTGCTTGGGGAAGTAATCTTCGGAGGTGTTGGCGCCGGCTTATACGGGATGATCATATTCGTGATTATTACCGTATTTATTGCAGGACTGATGGTAGGCCGTTCACCCGAGTACCTGGGGAAAAAGATTGAAGCTTTTGAGGTTCAGATGGCTATTATCGCTGTGTTGGCACCAAGTTTTGTCATATTGATTTTTACTGCCTGTGCCTCTGTGACTGATATGGGTCTATCCAGCCTGAACAATGCAGGACCCCATGGGTTTTCTGAAATTCTTTATGCCTTCAGTTCAGCGGCAGGAAATAACGGCAGTGCTTTTGCCGGGCTCAATGCCAATACCCCTTTTTACAATCTAACACTGGCAATCGGAATGCTGATCGGTCGTTTTGGGGTGATCATCCCTGTTTTGGCCATTGCCGGAAATATGGCAGGAAAGAATATCACTCCTCCTTCAGCTGGTACTTTTCATACCGATAACTGGCTTTTTGCCGGACTGTTGACCGCGACAATCCTCATTGTAGGTGGATTGACCTTTTTCCCGGCGCTGTCGCTCGGGCCTATTGTTGAACACCTGCTCCTGAACAAAGGAATTACTTTTTAATCATTGACTAAAATGAGTACCAAACAAAATACCAGCTTATTCAGCAAGAAACTGATTTTACAGGCAGTAAGGGATAGCTTTGTCAAATTAAATCCAGTTACCCTGGTTAAAAACCCCGTTATTTTCATGGTTGGAATAGGCGCTGTGCTCACCACGGTGGTCGTATTAAATGGGGTTTTTACAGGCAGCTTTTCATCTTTTAATTTCCAGATTGCTCTATGGTTGTGGTTTACCGTCCTGTTTGCCAATCTATCGGAAGCAATAGCCGAAGGCAGGGGCAAGGCGCAGGCTGAAAGCTTACGGAAAAACCGTACCCAGACAATGGCCCGCAGGATCGTTGGATACAAGGAAGAATTGGTTGCAGCACCTGATTTGAGAAAAGGGGATGTGGTGGTTTGTGATGCAGGAGATGTGATTCCTTCGGATGGTGAAGTGATTGAAGGTATTGCCAGTGTGGACGAATCGGCCATTACGGGCGAATCTGCTCCTGTCATTCGCGAAAGCGGAGGCGACCGCTCTGCCGTTACCGGGGGTACCAAGGTGATCAGCGACCGGATCATGATTAAAATTACTTCTGAACCTGGCGATACTTTTATTGACCGGATGATCGCTTTGGTGGAAGGGGCCACGCGTCAGAAAACACCCAACGAAATTGCCTTGTCAATTTTACTCTCCGGCTTGTCCATCATATTTCTGCTGGCAGTGATAACGCTTCCTGCATTTTTCGGATACAGTCTTTCCGCCTCCGGATTGCCAGGGACTCAAAACCTGACGATTCCCGTATTGATTGCATTGCTGGTTTGCCTGATTCCTACCACCATCGGTGGATTGCTCAGTGCCATTGGAATAAGCGGCATGGACCGGCTTCTGCAACGAAATGTGATTGCCACCAGCGGAAGGGCTATCGAAGCGGCCGGGGATGTAGATGTCCTTTTACTCGATAAGACCGGCACCATTACCCTTGGCAACCGAATGGCAACTGATTTCTTCCCTGCAGACGGTGTCAGGCACACGGATCTGGCACATGCGGCACAACTTTCTTCCTTATCCGACGAAACGCCTGAAGGGCGATCCATCGTGATTCTGGCCAAAGACAAATTTGGATGGCGTGGTCATGATATTCACCAGCAAAATTCGGTTTTTATACCCTTTACGGCCCAGACTAAGATGAGTGGGGTGGATTTAACCGATGGAAAAGGAGTCATTCGTCAAATCCGAAAGGGTTCATCCGAGGCCATTCGTTCCTTTGTTTTGAATGCCAATGGCTTTTTCCCCAAAAAGATGGAGGAAAAGGTGGCTGAACTTGCCCGATTGGGTTCCACCCCTCTGGTAGTTGCGGAAGACAATGTTGTTTTAGGAGTCATTCAACTCAAAGACATTGTAAAAGGAGGCATCAAACAACGCTTTGCCCAGTTGCGCAGCATGGGAATCCGAACCATCATGATCACCGGAGACAATTCACTCACGGCTGCTGCCATTGCTGCTGAAGCCGGTGTCGACGACTTTATGGCAGAAGCAACTCCGGAAGATAAACTTCGGCGCATCCGGGAAGAACAGGCCAAGGGTCATTTGGTTGGAATGATAGGCGACGGAACCAATGATGCCCCTGCTTTGGCACAGGCTGATATAGGTATCGCGATGAATTCAGGCACTCAGGCTGCCCGTGAAGCTGGCAACATGGTCGATCTGGATAGCAATCCTACCAAATTGATTGAAGTGGTCGAAGTAGGCAAGCAATTGCTCATGACCCGGGGCGCTTTAACTACTTTCAGTATCGCCAATGATGTGGCTAAATATTTTGCCATCATTCCCGCCATTGCCGTGGGGCTGTATGCCGGAAAGGATGGGATTGGCCCATTGTCAGCCTTCAATATAATGCATTTGGGTTCTCCTCAAAGTGCGATCCTGAGCGCCATCATTTTTAATGCACTGATTATTGTAATTTTAATTCCTCTCGCATTAAAGGGTGTTCGCTATAAGCCTATGTCCGCGAACAGCGCGCTGATACAGAATTTGTTAATATATGGATTGGGCGGAGTGGCAGCACCTTTTATTGGCATAAAAATCATTGATCTGATCATTCAATTATTTACCTGATGGTGGACATTCAAAAATTATTAATCATGAAAACACAAATAGGAATTGCACTGAAAATATTCGCCCTTTTTACCCTTTTGCTAGGGGTCGTTTATCCATTCATCGTTACCGGAATCGCACAACTTGCATTTCCCTGGAAATCCAATGGTAGTTTAATCCTACAGGGCAATAAAGTGATAGGCAGTGAATTGATTGGCCAGAAGTTTGACACTGCGGTTTATTTTTCATCCCGGCCTTCGGCTACCGATTACAATTCAATGCCTTCGGCAGGATCAAACCTGGGAGCTACCAGTTCAACACTCAAACAATTGGTCAATGAACGTAAAACACATTGGATTGAATTCAATCA
>DASXUZ010000054.1:0-11321 GCA_036504555.1 Prolixibacteraceae bacterium
ACCTTTCTGATACTTTTCTGATACCTTTCTGTAAGGTAAGGTTACAGAAAGGTATCAGAAAAGTATCAGAAAGGTATCAGAAAAGGTAGGGATGACAGGAAGCGGAGGAGAGGATCAAGGTAGGATGAATGACAGTCAGCCAGCTCAACGCCCCTGCCCGATGCCTATATTCCTGCGGCTGACTGATTCGCTGATACACGACCCTGGATAAATTCCATTCAAACTTTTAATTTGGATTATTTATTTTCTCAAAATGAGAATTTAAGGTTCTGTTTCAGTTAAAATCTTTCTACCTTGCGGGTACAAATAACGAATCTTCCTAAAGATGTCAGAGCATGCTTTCAAAATATTTGTTGTTGAGGATGATGAATGGTACAACCGATTGCTGGTACATACCTTGTCCCTGAATCCTGATTATGAAATCCAATCCTTTACCACTGGAAAAGCCTGCCTGGCTAATTTACATCAGGGTCCAGATATCATTACTTTGGATTACCGACTTCCCGATATGAAAGGATTGGAAGTACTGAAACAAGTCAAGGAGATTAATGAAGATATCCAGATCATCCTGATTTCGGAACAGGATGACATTGAAGTAGTTGTTACCTTGTTGCGACACGGGGCATACGATTACATTATTAAATCGAAGGATATTAGAGAACGGTTGCTCAATACGGTCAACAACATCAGGCAAGGCAGTAAGCTCAAAAAGGAGATTGTGAATTTGCAGAAGGAAGTCAAAAAGAAATACACCGAACAAAATAGCATCATCGGCAACAGTGCAGCTACACGGAAAATAGATGAACTCATTGAAAAGGCTACCCGCACCAATATCACAGTAACCATAACCGGTGAAACGGGCACAGGAAAAGAACTGGTAGCCAAAGCGATACATTACAATTCCAACAGGTCAAAACATCCATTTGTAGCTATCAATGTGGCCGCTATTCCCAAAGAACTGCTTGAAAGTGAACTTTTTGGACATGAAAAAGGCGCCTTCACCGGGGCTGCCTTCCGCCGCATTGGCAAGTTCGAGGAAGCCAATGGCGGTACTTTATTTCTGGACGAAATGGCCGAAATGGATATCTCATTGCAAGCCAAACTACTGCGGGCACTCCAGGAAAAGGAAATTATCCGGGTAGGTAGTAACACCCCAGTAAAAATAGATTGCCGGATCATCATAGCCACCAATAAAGATCTTCAGGAAGAAATCAAGAATGGCAATTTCAGGCAGGATCTTTATTACCGGCTTTACGGACTACCCATTGAACTACCACCTTTGAGAGAACGTGAAAATGACGTGATTATATTGGCCAAACACTTCATTGATCTATTCTGTAAGGAGAATAAGATGGTTACAAAAACTTTAACCCCGGAGGCCTCATCCCGTTTACTATCTTATTCATTTCCAGGCAATATCCGTGAGTTGAAGTCAGTGATCGAACTGGCAGTTACTTTATCCGACCTGAATGAAATAACTGCCGACCACATTGTCTTAGGCAGAGGTCAGGATTTACTAAATGACCTATTCAGCAAAGAATTCAGCCTTCGGGAATATGACATCCAGATCGTGAAAAAATATCTTGACAAATACGATAACAATATCAAACTTGTGGCCGATAAATTGGACCTTGGCGTAGCAACCATCTACCGGATGTTGAAGGAATCGAATAAAGAATAGGGCAACTGCCATTTTCGATATTCTCAAATCAGGATTGATTTTGATCAATTTGAGAAAACCACTTCCTTCTCCCATTAATACAAAACATTAACTAACAATAAATTAAGCCAATATTCAACGATTGGCACAGGCATTGCCATAACTTATCTCGAAATCAAAAAGCACACAGGGCTAACCGGATTAATTCCAGAAAGTAAAAATCTAAGGGCTGTTTGATCTTTAATACAAAAATATTTATTTACCCAATAAAAAACAATGAGTTATGGAAACGACAAAAAAAACACAATTAGCGACTATCATTATTGCAGGATTTATCTTGCTAGTAGGAATCGTTGGCGGAGTGTATGTTTATAATCAAAAAGAGGCTGCAATCAATTCCTTGATGGCTGAAAGAGACCACACAAACTTAATGATCCTACAAAAAGATTCTATCGCCAATGACATGGAAAATACCTTTAATGAAATCGAAGCCAATCTGAAATTCATTAAAGAAAAAAGAAGTAAAATCACTATGATCCAATCAGAAGGTGGCAAAAACAGGAAGCAATTACTTGTGGAAGACGTTAAACTGATGGACAACATGCTGGAAGAAAGTGAAAAAAGAATTGCCGAACTGGAAGGAAAATTAAAGAAATCAGGATTAAACTTAAAATCCTATGAAAAGAGGCTTCAGGCTTTAAATGAAAACATCGCAAGCCAGAACACTGAAATTGCAGAATTGAAAAAAACGATCGAAGACAAAAACGTCAATCTGGCTGAACTCAATACCAAAGTTGAAACCATGGATGTTGACATGAAAAAACAAGCCGATTCAATCACTTACAAACAACAAGTGATTGTTGAAAGAACCAATAAACTCAATACGGCCCATGTTGCCATGGGAACTTTCAAGGAATTGAAAGCAGAAGGTATTCTTGACCGTGAAGGGGGCGTTCTTGGACTCGGCAGCACCAAAGAAATTCAGGAGAATTTCGATTCACAGCATTTTACTGATCTTGACATTCGCAACACCAAAACTATTCCCGTAAATGCTAAAAAAGCAGTGTTGATTTCAGAACATCCAGTTAGCTCTTATTCTCTTGTTGAAGAAAACGGACAGATTGCTTACCTGGAAATCAAAGATCCACAAGAATTCTGGAGAATCTCAAAATATGCAGTGATCCAGGTGAAATAAATGAATCTTAACCTATTGCATCAATTACCCTCTATATATAAAAGGCTGTCTGGAAGTTTTCCCAGGCAGCCTTTCACTTTTTAATGCGAGAAGGACTGAATATAACTATTACTGAGCAGGTGGCTTTGAGTCACCTGCTCAGTACTCTGATTTCACGTTCTGCATTTTTAAAAATGCGGAATGTCAAATGATCCCCAATTCTTTTCCCACTTTTATAAACGCGGATACTGCAATATCGATTTGCTCTGTGGTATGTGCGGCAGAAAGCTGAACACGGATGCGTGCCCTGCCTTTTGGAACGACCGGGAAAACAAACCCGATGACATAAATGCCTTCCTTGAGCAATTCATCGGCAAATTTCACCGCCAATGGGGCATCATAGATCATGACTGGAACGATTGCCGTGGTACCTTTTACCAGGTCAAATCCTGCAGTTTCCATCTTTCCGCGGAAATATTTGGCATTCTCCATGGTTCGGCCAGGCAGTTCAGATGAACCAGTCAGTAATTCCAGCACCTTCAAAGTTGCACCAACAGTTGCAGGGGCGAGGGTATTGGAGAACAAATAAGGACGGGAGCGCTGCCTGAGCATTTCAATGATTTCCTTTCGGCCTGAAGTGCAACCTCCATTGCCTCCACCCAAGGCTTTCCCGAAGGTGGTAGTGATGATATCAATTTTTCCCATCAGTCCGTAATGTTCGGCAGTTCCTCTTCCGGTTTTTCCAATGTAACCCGAAGCATGGGAATCATCTACCATTACAAGGGCATCATATTTTTCGCACAAGGCAACAATTTCAGGAAGTTTTGCCAGATCTCCATCCATTGAGAATACTCCATCGGTCACTACAAGCCGGTATTTAAGCGATTGTGATTCTTTCAGTATATTCTCCAATTCAGCCATGTCGGAATGCTTGTATCGGCCACGTTGCGCCTTGCAAAGCCTGACCCCGTCGATAATAGATGCATGGTTTAACTCATCTGAGACAATGATGCTGTCGTCACCCAGCAGAGGTTCAAAAATACCCCCATTGGCATCGAAGGCTGCACAATACAAAATGGTATCTTCCGTTCCTAGGAAATCAGACATTCTCTGTTCAAGTTCCTTGTGAATTTGCTGTGTTCCGCAAATAAAACGAACGGAGGAAAGACCGAAACCCCAGGTGTTCATGGTATCCTGGGCAGCTTTAATCACCTCGGGATGATTGGCTAGACCCAGATAATTGTTGGCACAGAAATTTAGTACCGACTTTCCACCGGTAACGGTGATCTGTGAACTTTGTGCAGAGGTGATAATGCGTTCTGTCTTATACAAACCCAAGTCTTTTAATTCCAGAAGCGATTGGGATAAATCTTGTTGTATTTTTCCGTACATGATGATCGTATTTGATTTTAATAACAAAAGTAATGTATTCGTCCAGTTTAAAATAGTGATAAAATACAGGCAATATTATTTGACGGCCGAAAAGTTACAAAATCCGCTATCATTAGGCTCTAAAATCAATTCTTTGATAAAATTTCATAAGAATCGCACAAAATGTTGCAAGTAAAATTGTTTTTGATTTATTTTCCCCCTTCAAGTTTTATTAAATTTTTTCATATCATTGCATTAAATATAACAATCCATGAATCAAAATAAACCCAGAGTAATTAAGGATTACGAAAAGCTTGATCCCGAAATTCAGGAAAGGATTAAACTGGAATATCCAACGGGATACAGTGACAGTTTAATTTACTTCAACAACAAGGATGGCAAAAGAGTCAGTGCCCTTCCATTCGAAACAGATGACAAATATTATCTGGTTCGGATGACCGTTTACGAAGCTGAAAAAATCATCGAAGATGATGATGATTACGACAGCACGGGCTCCCTGAAAAGAAGTGCAAAAGAAGAATATGAAAACAAGTATTCTGATGATGAGTTTCTTGCCGTCGATGGTGAGGCCGATGATGTGGCCGATGACTCCTATGACGATGACAAGGAAGAAGATGACGACGATGACGACGATGACGTCTAATTTCGATTAAAGTCATCATTGTAAAGGACTTTATTTTTCCAAACACTTCAAAACACCCTGGTTGTTCATGTTTCAGGATGCTGAAAAAGCTTGCTGCTTTTCACTCCTGAATACATTTACAGCCTTTTTTATGCCCATGAATCCGGGAAGCAGGCATTAAAAGTCAAGCTTGTATTGGTCTGCATTGTGTCCAAAGGTTTTTCGGTGATAACTGGTTATTCCTGATTTGCAAATGGCCTTGCGATGGTACAAGGTGGGATAGCCTTTGTTGGTTAGCCAGCCGTAGAGTGGATATTCCCTGTGTAGAATGTCCATGTAATCATCACGGTATGTTTTGGCCAGAATGGATGCTGCAGCAATGGATAAAAATTTACCATCGCCTTCCACAATGCAGGTATGCGAAATCCGGGGGTAAGCTTTGAACCGGTTTCCGTCGATGAGCAAATGCTCCGGCTTCAGGTTCAATTGATCAATGGCCCGGTGCATGGCCAGGAAAGAAGCATTTAAAATGTTGATCTGATCAATTTCATCGTTGTCGACAATTCCCACGGCAAATGCCAATGCCTGTTCTTCAATGATCGGACGAAGGGCATAGCGTTGTTTCTCAGTCAGTTTCTTGGAATCATCCAGCAATTCATTCTCAAATCCGGCAGGAAGAATCACCGCAGCGGCAAATACAGGCCCGGCCAGGCAACCCCGGCCCGCCTCATCGCATCCGGCTTCAAGCCTTCCTTCATGCAGAAACAACAGCAGATTTTTCTTTTTCATCTGAATGAATTCTTAAATGCAAATGTACTTGCTTTGGCGCAAATTTAATGAATGCTGCAAATTTTAACGATTAGGTTATTCTAAAGTTCCAGGTTCAACGTTCAAAGTTCCAGGTTGCGTGCCGATCGAGGCTACCCACCCTTTAAACTTCAAAGTTGCATCCAGATCGGCACGCAACTTTAAACTTTATACTTTAAACTTTAAACTCTTAACTTTAAACTTTCTTCCATGCTCTTCCACAACAATTCAGCCGTTTTGTCCCAGCTAAACTTTTCCTGTTGCCTAAAACCACTTTCAATCAGCGATTCACGAAGTGCTTTCTCTTGGTAAAGTCTGATCATGGCACTTTTTATCTGGTTGATATCAAACGGATCGACATACAGAACGGCGTCGCCCCCAACTTCAGGCAGGGAAGTGGTATTGGAACAAATCACGGGAACACCGGCACTCATGGCTTCAATCACTGGAATGCCAAAGCCTTCAAAAAAAGGTACAAACGTGAGTGCGAGGGCAGCCCCCAAGACCTGGTGCAAGGCTTCATTTCCAATCCTGCCGGTAAAAATCACCTCCTTTTTATGACGCATGGCTTCATAGGTCATTTTAATTTCACCGGTCTTGAACATACTTCCACCCACAATAAGCAACCTGACATCCGATTCAACCGATGTTTTGAATGCATCAAAAGCACGGAGTAAGCCCGTTATATTCTTCCGTGGATGCAAGGAACCAATAAACAGGAAATAATCCTTCCCATCAGCGTAAATGGCCTTGGCATCCGACTTTTCGGCTTCTGAAGTGGGAGTGTACATCGTGTTTACGCCATTGTATACGACATCTATTTTGTCATTTTCAATCTGATAGGTACGGTGGATATCTTCTTTCGAAAAAGAAGAGACCGTCACAATCCGCTTGGCAATACGGGCAAAGCGGGGGAAAAAATAATTGTAATACTTTGCTTTCAGCCAGGGAAGATCCTGTGGCCGGTGGACAAAATTGATATCATGAATGGCGGCCATCTGTTTCACAGGCGTGCTGAGCGATAGATAACCGTCAGGGGAGAAAAACAAATCGGCCTTGTATTGCTTTAAAATCCTTGGAATCTGCAACTCAAACCAGATCAGCCAAAGGATAGGATGTCGGGTGGGTGGCGAAAGAACGATGGGAGTAATATTGTCGGAAAAGATAAACTCATCAGAAAATGGACGGTCAAAAATAAACAGGAATTGATGCTCGGGATGGTTTCTGGTGATCCTGGAAAGGGTCTCCCTGGTAAACCACCCGATTCCCTCGAGCTTTCCTTGGATTAACAAACGCGTATTTACAGCTATTATCATATAGGTTAGTTGAATCGTCAAATTATACTCAAATGTATAAAGTCTGTTCAAAAAATTGCTACTTTTGATTCACTTTAATAAAAACCAGAAAAACCATCCGATTGAAAAGGAAGTTCATTACAAATCTACTGCTGCTCCTTTTTCTGAATGTTCTAATCAAACCTTTCTGGATATTTGGAATTGACCGCACTGTGCAGAACATTGTCGGGCATCAAGACTATGGATTTTACTATTCATTGTTCAGCTTTTCGATGATCCTGAATATTTTCCTGGACCTGGGAATTACCAACTTCAACAATAAAAACATAGCCCAGCATCATCATCTGCTAAAAAAACACATCAGTAACATTGTAGGCTTAAAATTCATTCTTGCAGGTGTTTACGCCCTTGTTTGCACCATTGGTGCGATCATTATTGGCTACAACAATGTCCAGATCCATCTGTTAATCTTCCTGGTGTTCAACCAGTTTCTCATCTCTTTTACTTTATACCTGCGCTCCAACATCAGCGGATTGCACCTGTTCAAAACCGATAGCCTGCTTTCGGTCCTAGACCGCAGTCTGATGATTGTAATCTGTTCGGTCCTTTTATTTACCAACATTACCGGCCATACCTTCCGCATCGAGTGGTTTGTTTATGCCCAGACGGCAGCTTATTTGATTACTTCCATCATTACTTTTATAGTAGTTTTGGCGCGTACAGGCAAAATCAGATTGAATTTCAATTACCGGTTCTTCCTGGTTTTTCTTAAAAAAAGCTATCCCTACGCCTTGCTGGTGTTGCTCATGTCATTTTATAACCGCATCGATTCAGTCATGATTGAACGTATGCTGCCCAACGGGGAAGAGCAAGTGGGAGTCTATGCTTATGCCTTTCGCTTGCTGGATGCCGTTTCGATGTTTGGCGTTTTGTTTGCCGGTTTGCTGCTGCCCATTTTTGCCCGGATGATTCGTCAAAAGCTTGAAATTGGATCCATGGTCCAGATTTCTTTCCTGCTTCTCTTTGTTCCTGCTGTGATTATCAGTCTGTCTACCGGTTTTTACAACCTGGAAATCATGAACCTGCTCAGATCCAGTTCAAGTGAATTATCGGCAGCCGATATCGGGTTGTCTGCCTCCATCTTAAGGCTGTTAATGATTAGCTTTCTGGGTATCGCTACCACTTACATTTTCGGCACCCTTCTGACTGCCAACGGTAGTATCCGCCAGTTAAACTGGATGGCCCTGGCCGGTATGGCACTCAACATCGGGCTCAATTTATTCCTGATTCCCCGCATGCAGGCACTCGGATCAGCCTGGGCAAGCCTGGCAACCCAGCTTTTTACGGCTTTGGCCCAAACCATCCTGGCGGTGATCTTCCTCAAACTGACCATCAACTACCTTGTAATCGCAAGGCTGGTCCTTTTTATTTCTTTCGTGGGTCTGGCCGGGATGCTCAGCAAGGAATTCAACAACTGGTACGTGGGTTATTTTGTCATGATCTCAACCAGCATATTCTTTGCTTTTATCATCAAACTGATCCATCTGAAAGCATTGGTTGAAATAATGCGCAACGAATAAAAAATTCATCCTTTGAAAAAGCCAAGTCCTGAAGATTTGCAATCTGGAAGCGAATATGAACTGCTGAAAGAAGTCTCGCATCTACATCTGCGCGAATTTGTCATGGAACTGGTTAAAGAAGGAAAAACGATCATCAGGATCTACTCCATCTACCAGTTAATCATGATGATCCTGTTCATATACCTGCTGACCAAAGGCATTGTCCTACTTGTAAAAGGAGATCAAACCCTGCTGATTCAAATTAGCTTATCAATACTTTTCTCGGTAACAGTACTGGTTGTCATCCATGAGTTGTTGCATGCCTTGGCTTACCTGGCAACGGGTGCGCGCAGGATATCTTTTGGCCTGATTCTGAAGAAGTTTGTGTTTTATGCCATGGCCGACCGACAGGTCATTGCCCCGGGAGCCTTTCACCTGGTGGCCCTGACCCCGTTTGTTGTGGTCAAGCTGGTTTGCCTGGCGGGCCTTGTGCAATTTTACAACCAGCCCCTGATGTATTTTTTCCTGGGTGTGATGTGTCTGCATTCGCTGTTTTGTGCGGGCGACATTGCCATGCTCGCTTTTTACAGGTTATATCCTGGAAAAGAAATTTACAATTTCGATGATAAAAGCGAAGGGAAAACTTATTTTTACGCCCGAAAATAAACATTGATCCATGACAGTTTTTGAAGCCATTGTAATTGCAGTTGTTGAGGGAATCACCGAATTTCTGCCCATCTCCTCCACCGGGCACATGATCATTACTGAATCTTTACTCGGTATGAACATTGACGAATTTACCAAAGCATTTACTGTCAACATCCAGTTTGGCGCTATCCTTTCGGTGGTCGTTTTATACTGGCGGCGCTTTTTGCAAAGCTGGAGTTTCTACCAAAAGCTTTTTGTTGCCTTTCTACCGGCGGCAGTCATTGGGTTCCTGGCAGGTGATTTCATTGATAGCCTGCTCGAAAATGTAATGGTAGTGGCTGTCATGCTACTTTTAGGGGGGATCCTCTTGCTGTTTGTCGACAAGTGGTTCAACAAGGAATCCAAAGAGCAGGAAATAAGTTACCCCACCGCTCTTAAAATAGGCTTTTGGCAATGTGTGGCTATGATACCAGGGGTCTCGCGCTCGGCAGCAACCATTATCGGGGGGATGCAGCAAAAATTAAGCAGGACCAATGCCGCCGAGTTTTCCTTTTTCCTGGCAGTGCCCACCATGGCAGCCGCCTCGGCCTATAAACTGCTCAAAGATTACAAGCACATCAACTCTGAGAATATCGGTATCCTGGTGATCGGAAACATCATTGCATTTGTTGTAGCCATGATTGCCATCAAAACCTTCATCACTTTCCTTCAGAAGCACGGTTTTAAAGTATTTGGCTGGTACCGCATTGTGCTGGGATTGGTGCTCATTGTACTTTTACTGATGGGCATTGATTTGAAGATCGTGTAAGTCGCCTTGTCAGGTGGACGAAAAAATCCGATCTCTTATTTGAAAGGTGGCTTACCCAATAGCCATTTCTGGCTACTTTAAATTCCATTTTTTGAGTTCAAAATCTTTAAGGATCTGACCCTCCACTGTGTTTTCCAAAATTAACATTCCCATGAATGACTGTTTTGGAACAAACACATTGGCTGAATGCTCTCCTTTCCAGCATGGCCAAATACCTTGCTTCTGTAATGTATCTGTAATCTAACTGTAATGTATCTGTAATGTACAATACAGATACATTACAGTTAGATTACAGATAGGTTACAGAAGCAAGGTAGTTGGCCATACTGGGAAAAGCATAAAAAAAGGGCCAACGGCTTGAATGCCCTGGCCCTGCTGGTTTTTATAGAACTGTGAAAATCAATATACTAATTCAGATTAATTGTCTCACAGGCCTTTTTGATTCTTCCGATGGTCTCTTGTTGGCCGATCAGTTCAAAGATTTCGAACAGGTCAGGGCCGCTGGGACTTCCCACCAATGCCAGGCGTACGGGCACCATCACGGCGCCAAATCCCCATTCTTTGGCAGTCATAAATTCTGAAAATGCCTCTTTGATGGCGATGGCATTCCAGTCACCAAGGGTTTCAAATAGAGCTGCAATGGCTTGCAGTTTTTCCGCGGTATCGGGTTTCCATTTGGTACGGACGGTCTTTTCATCGTATGTTTCGGGAGCCTGAAAAAAATAATGCCCCTGTTCCCATAAATCCTTCACAAATTCACACCGATCCTTGATCGAAGCCACAATCTTTTCGAGTCGCTGTGAATCGGGATCAATCCCCTTTTCTTTCAATATTGGCAGGAATAACTGGGTCAGTTCGGCAGTTGATTTTTGCTGAAGGTAATGGCGGTTAAACCATTTGGCTTTCTCGGGATCAAAGCGGGCGCCTGATTTCACGACACGCGTTAAGTCGAAGCTTTCGACTAGTTCATCCATAGAGAAAAATTCCTGTTCTGTCCCTGGGTTCCAGCCCAAAAGTGCCAGCATGTTGATAAAAGCTTCAGGGAAATATCCATCTTCACGGTATCCCCTCGAAATATCGCCCGTCTCAGGATCTTTCCAAAGCAGCGGGAATACGGGGAACCCCATCTTATCGCCATCGCGTTTGCTCAGTTTACCTTTTCCTTCAGGCTTCAGAATCAGCGGCAGGTGAGAAAAGCGGGGACGGTTTTCTGAAATACCCAGGGCTTCATACAATAGAATATGCAGCGGCATGGAGGGGAGCCATTCTTCTCCGCGGATCACATGGGTAATTTGCATCAGGTGATCATCCACCACGTTGGCCAGGTGATAGGTTGGCATGCCGTCGGATTTAAAC
>DASXUZ010000055.1:0-9203 GCA_036504555.1 Prolixibacteraceae bacterium
CTGGTGATTCCAAACAAGCGGCACCTGGTAGCCTACGAACGCGTGATGCGGGTCCCTCATTTGCACATGGGCAATATTTTTGGTACCGTTGCCCTGGAAGCGGCCTACACCCATGGTGATGAATGGCTCGCCCAGTTATTGAAATACCTGAAGTCGAATTATGAATTGCTGGAATCCTTTCTGAAGGACAATCTGCCTGAAGTGAAAGTGATGCGCCCTGAAGCCACTTACCTCATCTGGCTCGATTTCTCCGCCTTTAACCTCTCGGATGAGGCCTTGAACGAGCAACTCCTAAAAGCCGGTGTGGGTCTGAACCGTGGTGTGCAGTTTGGAAAGCAGGGCAGAGGATTTATGCGCATCAACATTGGCTGCCCACGCTCGGTGCTCCAGGAAGCATTGTCCAGGATTCAAAAGGCTTTTCAAGGCCAATGATTGAAAAATTGATTTAAGGATTGGCTCAACCCTTTCCATTTTTATATCCCAAGACGCTCGCCCAAGTGATGATCCTGGCCTACCATTGACTATGCTTGAGTAACCTATCTGTAATGCATCTGTAAGGTATCTGTATTTCGGATTACAGATACCTTACAGATGCATTACAGATAGGTTACTCAAGCATAGTCAATGGTAGGCCAAGCGTATCGTTTGTATGGATGGTGTTGTTATTTGTATGAAAAAAGAGAGTGTAAATTAAGGCCTCTGAATTGTAACCAATTGGAGGTAACTTCATTCAAATTCCCTTTTGACCCAGTCAAGGATGCTGCTTTCGGAAAGGTCGTTCATGCAATGAAAATGTTTTTTTGGGCATTCACTATAACCCAGCTTTGAACAGGGTCGGCAGGGGAGTCCTTTGATTTCCAGAATCTTTGAACCTTCCCCTGGCAGGTAAGGTGACATGCCCAATTCGGGCACGGTATTTCCCCAAATTGAAAGTATTTTTTTGTGGAATGCCGCTGCAATGTGCATGAGTCCGGTGTCGTTTGAAATGACTAAGCGGGCATTTTTGACTAGCGAGGCCGATTGGTTGATGCGCAGTTTTCCTGTAAAATCAAGTACATTGCCTGAATTCCATCCCAAAATGAGGGCTGCCGGTTCATGTTCATTTTTCCCTCCTAGCAATACGCAGGGATATTTACTCCTTGTAATCAGCTGCCTGTATTTTTCGATTGGCACTTTTTTGGTTGTATATGTGCCTGCCAAAACCACGGCGATATAGCCATTTCTGAAAGCTTCGGGCAATTCATCCATCTGGATTTCATCTTCAGGGGGAATGAAATGATCGAGTCCCTTGCCGTCATTGACCACCTTGAATTGTTGCAAGGTTGCAAGGTTGCGGTCAACAATGTGGCCGTCGGGCATGGAATGAATCTTGAACCAGGTGAGCAGTAGCTTGTTGATATTTAATTTATTGAAGCTGATTGACCTGGTTTTAAGGGCGACCTTTACCCTCAGGCTTCTCAAGTTGTTATGCAGGTCGATGATGTAATCGTACTTTTCGCTTTTCAATCGGTTGATGGCTTCCGTGAGCGAAGTGTCGAGTACCTGTATCTGGTCGATGTATGGATTGGCCATCAGCAGATCAGCATTGCGTTTTTTGGTGAGGTAATGTATCTCAGCGCCTGGAAATTGAATTTTCAGGCATCGGGCAACGGGTGAGGTTAAAACGATATCACCAATGGAACTAAAGCGTATGATAAGGAATTTAGTCTTCAAAATAAAAAACCCTGAAGTTGATATTTCTTCAGGGTTTAAATATAAGGAGTTTATCGATTCTGTCAGCTAAATAGACTCGACAAGTACTATAATTTTGTTGTCTTTGTTTTCAACAATGCCGCCATCCACTTCAAAGAACAGGATTTGCCCGGTTTGTTCCACCACTTTTATTTTCCCTTTTTCAAGGGTAGAAATGATCGGAGCATGATTTTGAAGGATCTCAAAGGATCCTACGGTGCCGGGTAACTGAACCAGTTTAACCTCGCCTGAATAGATGAGCTTGTCGGGGGTGATAATTTCGAGTAACATGATTTAGAAAAGTTTCAAATTAAAAGTTAAAGGAGATGGGCTATCTGCACCGATTAAATGCCGGTCAGTAACTTTTCACCTTTTTCAATGGCCTGCTCAATTGTTCCAACCAGGTTGAAGGCTGCTTCGGGATACTGATCGACTTCTCCATTCATAATCATGTTGAATCCTTTGATCGTATCTTCAATGGCAACCAATTGTCCTTTGAGTCCTGTAAATTGTTCGGCCACGAAAAATGGCTGAGACAAGAATCGTTGCACCCGACGGGCACGGTGTACAATCAGTTTATCCTCTTCAGAGAGTTCGTCCATTCCAAGGATGGCGATAATGTCCTGTAATTCTTTGTAACGTTGCAGGATCATGATTACCCGCTGGGCACAGTCGTAATGCTCATCGCCAACAACTTCGCGCGACAAGATACGGGAAGTCGAATCCAGTGGGTCAACGGCCGGATAGATCCCTAATTCCGATATTTTACGGCTTAACACCGTTGTTGCGTCGAGGTGGGCAAAGGTAGTGGCAGGCGCTGGATCGGTCAAGTCATCGGCCGGCACATACACTGCTTGGACCGAAGTGATCGAGCCATTCTTGGTAGAGGTAATGCGTTCCTGCATAATTCCCATTTCGGTAGCCAGGGTTGGCTGATAGCCTACGGCTGATGGCATACGGCCCAGCAAGGCTGAAACTTCGGATCCTGCCTGGGTAAAACGGAATACATTATCGACAAAAAACAGGATATCACGTCCTTGTCCTACCGTTCCATCCCCATCGCGTAAACTCTCGGCAATGGTCAATCCTGACAAGGCAACCCGTGCACGGGCCCCAGGAGGTTCGTTCATCTGGCCAAAGACCAAGGCCAGCTTTGATTTTTTAAGTGCTTCCTGGTCTACCTTGGTTAAGTCCCAGTTGCCTTCTTCCATTGATTTTTTAAATTCCTCACCATAGTTTACAATGTCGGCTTCGATCATTTCGCGGAGCAAATCGTTCCCTTCACGGGTCCGTTCACCTACCCCTGCAAACACGGACAATCCGCTATGGGCCAAGGCAATATTGTTAATTAATTCCTGGATAAGTACCGTTTTACCGACACCGGCACCCCCGAATAGTCCAATTTTACCCCCTTTTGCATAGGGCTCAATGAGGTCAATTACTTTGATACCCGTGAAAAGGACTTCGGTTTCAGTGGTTAGATCTTCGAAAAGGGGCGGTTCGTTGTGAATGCTCAGCCCGTTTTTTGGAAGCATTTCCATCCCGTCGACCGGATTGCCGATCACATTGAGCAGCCGACCCAGGGCGATTGCTCCATTGGGCATGGTGATGGGTTTGCCCGTGGCAATGACTTTCATTCCACGACGAAATCCATCGGTGGAATCCATTGCAATGGCGCGCACCGTGTTCTCTCCAATGTGTTGTTCACATTCCAGTACCAGGTTGTCCTGTCCTTCGCGTATAACTTCCAGTGCATCATATATTTGAGGAAGATGTCCATCTTCCTGATCAAAGCTGATGTCAATTACAGGTCCAATCACCTGTACAATTTTTCCAATATTTTGGGCCATATTCTATAGTTTATGCAGTAAAGCGGAAATTTAATAAAATTGAAACAATCTGTATCTCTCTGGGAAAGAAAAAACGAATTTTAATTCATAAAAGTCTGTTCGGGTTCTTTTAATGATCCCGATCCATGATCATCTGGGCCAATTGAAACAATTCTGACTTGGTTTTTTCATCCAGATCAATTTCATTGCAGACAGCGATGGCCGATTGGTAATAATTTTCAATGCTATGAATAGTGATATCCTTTATATTCAATTTATTATAGATCATTCTGAATGCCTTGATTTTTTCATCCGCATCGAATTCCTTCTTATCCATCCATTCCAGGAGTTCCTTTTTGGTGTTTTGGTCTGATAATTCGAAGGCTTTTAACAAGAGAAACGTTTTTTTGTTGCAAACGATATCACCGCCAATTTTCTTCCCGAATTTCTTTTGGTCCGCAAATACATCCAGCAAATCGTCCTGCAGTTGGAAGGCAATGCCAAGATTGAGGCCAAAAGCATACAACAGATCAGCCGTTTTCATCGGGGCATTGGCTGCCAGAGCGCCCATTTTCAGACTACAAGCCAACAGGACGGCTGTTTTTAGCCGGATCATGTGCAAATAGTCGGGAATTGAAACATCCAGGACCGATTCAAAATCCATATCCAATTGTTGGCCTTCGCAAACTTCCAGGGCCGTTTGTGAAAAGAGCTTCAACATGTTCCACTGGTTTGTTGATTCGCTCTTCTGCAGGTAATTGTAGGCCATGATCGACATGGCATCCCCCGAAAGAATAGCGATATTCTTGTTGTATTTTTTATGGACCGTGGGAGAGTTTCTGCGCACATCGGCCTCATCCATGATATCGTCGTGCAGCAAGGTGAAATTGTGAAACGTTTCGATGGCAATGGCAGCAGGAATGGCCTTTTCAATTTTGTCGGTGAAAAGGTTGCAGGCCAAAAGTACCATTACCGGGCGAAGTCTTTTGCCACCCATGGCCAGTGTATAGGCGATGGGTTCATAGAGGTTCCTGGGTTCTGATCCGTATAACTTGTTGATTTCTATTTTAATTTCTTCCGAAATAAGTTTCTGTAAATCTTTGATCGTATGCATGGATTGTCTCACACCAAGGGATTATTAAACGAAAGGGAAAAACGGTTCATCTTGAAAAATAGCTTGGCACCTTCCACTTTCTGTTCGAATAGAAGGTGCCGTATTTGCTTGTTTATATTTTATTGTACAGTAATCTATTGAGTAGTTCGTCCTTAAATTTCGGGGAAACTGGTAATTGTGTTTTATCGATCATTTCAATGACTCCGCCATCACTTTTCAGGTATCGGTTGACCTTGCGCAGGCTAATCAGATGGGAACGATGAATCCTGAAAAAGCCATGAGAAACCAACATGTTGTCAAATTCGAGCAGGGTACGGCTGATCAGTACTGATTTTCCATCGATAAAGAAAATCCTTGAATAGTTTCTTTCACCTTCGCACCTGACAATATCTTTGACCTTGATGATAGAGAATCCGTTGATTTCAGGCAGAGCGATGGTGGTTTCATCATCATTGGTACTGTTCCAGTTTTTCTTCAACACTTCGATGCGCTGCCTTTCGTGCAATAATGGGATTTCTTTAATCCGGTTAATGGTGGATCTGACATTTTCAAGTAATACAGGTTTCACGATATAATCGAAAGCTGAATATTTGAAGGCCTTAATGGCATAGTCGCTGTAGGAAGTGGTGAACACGACCTTGAAATCGATTTTCGGAAGTTGTTCCAGCAAGTAAAATCCGGTACCGTCGGGCATTTCAATATCTAAGAAAACCAAATCCGGATCACATTCATTGATCAGTGATAAGCCGGAAACAACGGAATCTGCATCACCCAGGATCTCGATTTCATCGAAATTCAGCTCTAACAGGTGCCTCAATCCATTCCTGGCAAGTTTATTGTCATCAATAATTATGGTGCGATACATATATATTATGATTCTAATAATTGTTAAAAATAGTATAATAGATTGAATTGGCGAAATTAATTGTTTAAAATTATTAACATCAAATCTTCGTTCTCTTTTTTTCTTCTGCACAAAACAGTATTTAATTTGTTTATATGCATAATTTTGTAGCATTAATAAAATTTGAAATGGCCGCTATTCTTATTATTGAAACATCCACCGAAGTATGCAGCGTTGGATTGACTGTTGATGGAATACTCACAGATCTGACCGAATCAAAAGAGGGGCAAAACCATGCCCGGTTGGTGACGGTGTATGCCCAGGATTTGTTAGCCCGGAATCATATCAAGCCCGGGGAATTGGTGGCCGTTGCCGTTAGTAAAGGCCCCGGCTCGTATACCGGCTTAAGAATTGGGGTGTCAACGGCCAAAGGAATTTGTTTTGCCCGGCATATTCCCCTGATTGCCATTGGTACCCTTGAAGCGATGACCCGTCACGTTATCCAGCATCGGAAGGCTTACAACATTCCGGAAGATAGACCCACTTTATTTTGTCCCATGATTGATGCAAGAAGAATGGAAGTCTTTTCCATGTTGTACCAGGATGATGGTTCGGTTGTGAAGCCGATTGAAGCTGTGATAGTCGATGAGACGTTCCTGAGTAAAGAGCTGGACAAGGGTCAAGTGGTCTTTTTTGGGAATGGTTCTGAAAAATGCAGGCAGGTATTGAAATCACCCCATGCATTATTTATTCCGCAAGTAGAGGCTTCGGCCAAACACATGTGTGATTTGGTTTGGCAATTATATAACAAAAACCACTTTGAAGACGTTGCTTACTTTGAACCTTTCTATTTGAAAGATTTTGTAGCAACAGTTTCGAAAAAAAACCTTCCAGGATGAGAAGTACAATGATTATTTGTTTGTTATTGGTGTTTGCACTGAAAATAAATGCCCAACCACTTGAAGAGATGGAATACGTCCTGCGATTTGGTTTTATAAAAGGGGGAAAAGCCACTTTGACGGCGCAGAACGAGAAATTAAATAAGAAGCCGACGATTCATTACCGAATGCGGGGAAAGACCACGGGTTTGGTAGACCGGATTTTTGAGGTCAATGATGTGTATGAAAGCTGGGTGGACCCCATCACTAACCTGCCCATAAAATCATTGCGCAATGTGAAAGAGCAAAAATACCGCTTTTACGATGAGGTGATTTACGACCAGAAAAACGACTCGATTTTCAGTTTAAAAAAGGGTCGGAAGAAAGTGCCCAACAATGTGAACGATTTGGTGAGCGTCTTCTTTTTTATTCGTCAGAATCAATATTTTGAAGAGATGCTGGCTGGGAAAACCATCGAGATACCTGTTTTTCATGGGGACGAATTGTTTCTGATGCACCTGGAATACCTGGGCACTAAAACCATTGATACCAAAATCGGTAAAAAGCTTTGTTATGTGGTTTCGCCACAGGTGCCAAAAGGGAAACTGCTGAAAGGTTCAGACGACTTGAAGATATATATTACTGCCGATGTTAACCGTCTGCCCATTTACGCGGAGTTCAATTTAACGCTTGGTTCGCTCAAATGCGAATTGGAATCGTATAAAGTTAGTGGGGTCAACCAGCTGGTTTCACAATAATATGTTGATAGTGATAGAATTAAAAAAAAATGCAGAATAATCCTGATTCAGCAATATTTCTTTATTTTTGCACCCGATTTGAAATTATTCTAAAAATTTTCTATGGCTATAACTACAGCAGATATTAAGAACGGATTGACGATAGAGTACAACGACCAGTTGTTTCAGATAGTCTCTTTCCAGCACGTAAAACCTGGGAAAGGTCCGGCTTTTGTCAGGACTAAACTCAAGAACCTTAAAACCGGAAGGACCATTGAGAATACATTTAATTCAGGGGTCAGGATTGAAGTGGTCAGGATCGAACGTCGTCCTTATCAATTCTTATACAAGGATGAAGCGGGTTATAATTTTATGAATTCTGAAACTTTTGAACAGATTTCTATCGGAACCGAATTGATTGAGAATGCTGATCTGATGAAAGAGGGACAGATTGTAGAAATCAATATTCATGCCGATACTGAAACTCCACTCACCGTTGAATTGCCTGCATTTGTTGAACTAAGGGTCACTTCTACCATGGCTGGTGAAAAAGGAAATACGGCCAGTTCAAATGCCTTGAAACCTGCAACACTTGAAACAGGCGGTGAAATGATGGTTCCAATGTTTATCAACGAGGACGATGTCATCAAAATCGATACCCGTGACCGTTGCTATTATGAACGTGTGAAAAAGTAATTGGAATTTACCAGATATAGAAAAAATGGTCTCCAACGCGGGCCATTTTTTTTATGCCTTGTTGTCAGGTAGTTCTTCTTCTTGGAGGGCCTTGCGGGTATAAATATCAATGGTTACAATGATGGCAGAGAATCCCCAGAAGGGAACTGAAAGTTTGTCTGTATCCAGGAAATTATTCATTGTACCGTGAATAGCATAAGTGATGAGCCCAAGCAATGAACTCATTAAGAGGGTCTTCAGTCGTTTGTCTTTGGTTCGCGCATGGGCATGTACAGCCGTATAAACAATGGTGGTTACCAGGAGAATAAATGCAATTAATCCCAGGAATCCCGATTCAGCCAAAGGCCCCAGGTATTCACTGTGTGCATTTCCCCGGTTGGCCGAATTGGTGCTGATAATGGTACGCTCAGCTTTGAGTTGGTAGGGTGCATAATTAAACATATAGGTTCCCGGACCAAAGCCAAAAACCGGACGGTCTTCAAACATCCGGATGGCACAGCTCCAGCGGTTAATCCTTTCCAGGTTGGAAGCATCGGACGAAATATTGGAAACCGACGATAAGTGATCGCCCAGGTTGGCCGATGATTCTGTGTTGTTTCGTTCCAGGTACATGAGAATTTGGTTTTGAAACACAAAGATCATTGCAAGTAGGATCAAAAAGGTAGTGAACAAAGGTTTAAACCTTATTTTTAGTCGAATAATGGCCCAAATTCCAAAGGCTGCCACCATGCTAAGCCAGGCGGCTCTTGCATAGGATAAAATTAATCCTAACAACAAGATGCCCAATACGATGCGGATGATCATTCGTAGGCCTGGGGTATAGATTTTTGTAAATGAAAATCCAAACAGAAAGGGAAGGTACATGGCAATCACAGCCCCATAGGAAGTGTGGTCATTGTAAAACGGATTGACCACAAAATGAGCGGCTTGTTTATCCCACAATCCATAACCCAAATGTCGGTAAGTGGAATACAAAATAACCATCAACAAAGGAATGGTATAAAGCCAGATGAATAGTTCGATGTTTTTCCCTGATTTAAAGAGCTTTGCGGTAATCAAATAAAACCCAACGATGAACCATACCCGCGAAAGGAAGAATTTGATGGAGACAATGGGCATTGAACTGGTCAGGCTGGTCAATAATATCCAGAACAAACTAAAGTAGATGGCCAGGGTGACCGGATGCCACATGATGTCGCGATCGAATTTGCCCTCAGCGCAATATTTGAGGATAAATATGAGCAGCAATCCAAATAGCAATGGTTCGGTGGGCAAAGACATGTCGAAAGGCAAGCCCGGCATGATTTCTGAAAGTTGCAGTGAAAAAGGGGTGAAAAATACCACCAGGTACAGGATTTTATCAAAGGCGAAAAT
>DASXUZ010000056.1:0-1828 GCA_036504555.1 Prolixibacteraceae bacterium
CGATGACAACCTGCAAATACGAATAAGATCAAAATCAAATACCATTTATTCCTTTTCATCCTGCTCCTCTTTTTCAGATTGATAATCCTTGTAAGCTCTGTATCCTCTATAGATTCCATAGATTATTACCACCGCCCCAAAAAGCGATAACCTTATGTCAGGTTCCTCCTGCCCCACTGAATATTTCAGTATGATCAGGCTTCCCATCACAAGGTACAAAATCATTATAAAAAAACTAACAGAATATCGAGGGACTCTAAGTTTCATTTTTATTCAAATACAAAATTGATTGGTAACCGCTGGCTCAACATTTCAGTCAGGCCCTTATATTATTTTGCAATTTTTGTAATCATCTTCTTTAAGAGTGAGAACCTCATGCCAGGCTCTTTGGTCTTGACTGAATTTTTCAGTAACCCAGAAAACCTTGGCATGAGGTACATCACCGCAACAAATTAATTTTAGAATTATTGAGAGATTCTAAATTTCATTTTTAATTCAATACAAAATTGATAGGAACCGTATAGCTCACCCTAACCGTTTCCCCGTTTTGCTTACCGGGAATCCATTTAGGCATCGCCTTGACGACCCTTACAGCTTCCTTATCCAGCGCCGAGTCAACTCCCCGGACAACCTTTACATTGGAAATACCACCATCTCTGTCAACCACAAAATTGACATACACCTTTCCCTGGACGCCATTTTCGGTGGCAATCTGGGGATAATGGACGTTATTTGACAAATACTTCCGCAAAGCAGCTTCTCCACCCGGATATTCGGGCATCTGCTCGACTACGGTATAGGGAGCTGCGGTACTGTCTTCCGCAACAATCTGGTTATTAAGGTCACCAATATCTATTGCATTTGCATCATCAGTTCCTTCAATATTGGCAGTCGAAATGGTAACATCCGTTTTGGTCAGTTCCTCCTGGGTTTTAATTTCTTCCTCTTCCTGAACTTCTTCATCAGGCTTAATAACAGGAGGAGTAAATTTAATGGATGATTTCAGTGGCACTACCGGCTTTTCAATGATGATATCCTTGGGCTTCTCCACTTTCTGCTCAATTTCAATATTCGACAGGGTTGTTACAACCACATTCCGCTCCTTTGTGATTTCAATAATCTGTTTGTATAAAATAGGCAAACAAATTACCAAAGCAAAAAAGATCAGGGCCGCAATAATCCCCCACTTATGACGCCGCGAGCTGTCTTTCCGCAACTCGAAAGCGCCGTATTCCTGGTTACGCTCCTTAAAAAGAAGATCAACCCAGGCTTCATTAAACAAGTTTACTTTTTGAGACATAGACTGTTTTTTGTATTTATGACTATTTCGCCGGGTTGGTCTTTTGATCAATCATGGCGAGGTCATCCGGGGTTATATCAACTATTGCATATCGGGCTATATTACAAATCTGCATTTCATCCAGGATGTCAACCAGATTTTTATAATTCGATTCATCAGAAGCCTTGATCATGATGACAGGCGCACTTTTTGAAGCGCGTAATTCCGACAACTTTTTGAGGTAGTCTTCTTCACTCACTTTTTTCTTGGCCTTGTCAGCTTTCAGTTCTTCGACTTGCTTCATTACCTCAATATTCTTCTGTATCAACATTTTGCGGATACCTTCAGAAGAATAATCAGTTTCAACCAATTCCGGTTTAACCCCATTCTCTTCTGTTCCAAAGAAATAATAAAGCTTATCTTCTTTTCCGAGCAAAATGGTAATGGCCTGTGAAGCCTTTACCTTATTCTGGTCTTCTTCCTGCACTTTATCCGTCGAAGGAACGCTTATTTCCATCGTTTGTGGTGTCAGCATCGAGGTAGTGAGCA
>DASXUZ010000057.1:0-3190 GCA_036504555.1 Prolixibacteraceae bacterium
GAACTACAATACAAAAGTGAATTTATAATTTGACCTACATCAGCCAATAGTTTGAGCTATTAATCATTCAGAAATATGAATTCATAATCAGTACAGCTGTTTAGGTTAAATAATGCGCTATTTATAATCATTCTAATTTACAATGAAAATGTTTTAAATGATCAATTCTTACTTGCCTTGAACCATGCAATCACAGAAGCATTCATCTTCCATCATGTCAACCACTTGGCTCTTTTGGTTTGAATTGAAGGAGATTTCCAATTCTCCCTTTCCCAGGCTTTCTTCCCCTTCTACGGGTGCCCAATTGTCCGGCAGTACCAGGCCGATACTTTGCTTCTGTAAGGTAACTGTAATCTATCTGTAATGTATCTGTATTGTAGATTACAGATACATTACAGTTACAATACAGTTACCTTACAGAAGCAAAGTATCGGCCAGGGACAGACGGACAAGAGAACCGCTTTGGAGGCCATGGTCCATATAAAATAAGGGGTGTGTTGGGGAGGGCACAAAAAAAATACGAACATCTAAATTAGATATTCGTATTTTTAGTGGAGCTGAGGGGAATCGCAAATCTACACCTGGAAAAACTGATCAATCAATCGATTTATTCCTCCAAATATATGCTCCAATTTCTCGGAGGATCGGACTATCTCATCATCCGTTCTGGATGTTGCTTGCTGTAGGCTCACCGTAGTGTCCTTAGTCTCTGAACCTTCCTTGCACTTCCGCAAGGCTCGGCTGCTGATTACCCTATCCTTTCAGACTTAGGCTTCCAGCAATTCAAGCAATTTTTAATCCCGCATTCCTGCGGGATGGGTCCATTCCCGAACCCCTGTCCAAACGAGGAAGCAATATGCCTTCTACATGTTTATCCCCAGACTTAATTTTCGAATAAAAGCTGGATCAGGGCTACCGACTTTTACCTTATCTTCTTAATTTTGCAGAAATCCCGAAGCCTAATTTCCGCTATCCCCGATTTATTTGCACCGCCTGATCGGGCCGCTTCAGGGAAGTAGCACCCGGGCGATGTCTCGTTCCAGTATCTAATACCGGAATGAAGTGTAACCTACTTAATTTCGGTTACGCAGCAAGAGCGTAGTTATTTTCGCCAATTGAGTTGTGAACGCCGAGATTTACGGGCTGTGCGATCAAGGCCCGACATGCTTACATACCTCTTCTACCCGCTGTCAAAACCAGTCAGCCCCGGTATTAAGGAGTACAAAAATAATCATTTCTGTCCATATTCTGAGCATTCGATCCTTTTTAATTTCAGGCCATAGCTTGAGTGACCGCTATCGGGACAAAAAATCAGGGACTTGATCCGTTGACGGTTTGCCCGGTGGCATGCAAGTAATATCTATTGCTTTGACAGTAGTGGATTGATATAGCCGATTTTCTGATTTCTATCGAAATCATATAAGGTAAGGATCCGCAATTTATAGTAAGCTTCCCAATAGGATTGCAAGGAATAGATATAATCCCTTTTGGCATTGTCCCTTTCAGAAAGCGCTATGTTCAAGTCGGTAATGGTAGTTTCCCCGTTTTGAAATAGTTTTAAGGCGATCAGGTACCCATTGGCTGCTACCTTATCGGCTTCCTTGGTGGTGACCAATTGATCTTTCAACAGGCTAAACTGTTCGACCTGAACCACGACGCTGCGTTCAAAATCAATGCGGTCTTTCTCAACATCATAAATAATTAGGTCGCGCCTTGATTCAGCCAGCTTAACGGCAGAAGCGGAGGCTCCCCAATCCAGAATGGGAACACTCAACGACAGGCCCAAATATTGCTGCAGGGGAGCATCCTTATAAATCCCGGGTAAGTCAACAGCCCTGTTGGCCAATCCGTAGGACCCTTGTAACGTGGCACTTAGCCCTGTTGTACGTTTGGCGCTCACCAAATTACGGTCGGCTTCAATCAGCCTCCGCTTATACTCTGACCCTTCTTTGCGGTTGGCCTTGGCTTGTTCCAATGCTTTTTGCGGATCTATTTCAAAAAGGGTAATATTCAGGGGCATTTGCAAATCAATCTTGCGATCAAGGGGAAGATTTATATATGACTTCAGTTCAAAATCAGCATTCTTCAAATCCATCCTGGCCCGGTTTAAGGCTTTGGTTGCATTCAGGACTGCCAATTCATTGCGGGCATAATTATTTTCAGAAATCGTACCGATATCTTTCTTGGTTTGGGCAATCTTCAGGTTGATGGTACTATTTTTCAGGTTGCTTTCCGCCAGGTTATAATTGGTTTGAACCAATAAGAATCTAAAGAAACGATACACGGAGGTCAGTGAAATCGATTCGATCGTTTCGATGTAACTTCGCTGGGCTTCATCATAGACCAATGGTTCAGTCTTTTTTTGCCATTTCAACCAGTTGAGAGCAAAGATGGGTTGATAAAAGCTAAATGACATTGGGCTACCATTGTACTGAGTCGAATGTTGGATATAATCTTCAAACCTGGTGGCAGAAGTGGAAGCAGAAATATAGGTACCCGTCAATGCAATGGACTGAGCCAATGACAATCGGGCTGAGGTGGTCAAACTGTGAACTTTCTGAAACACCGTACTTCCATTGTCTTGACCGATCGCTTCAATTGAATTTACAAATGAAGGTAATTCGCCCGACAAGACCAGTTTGGGCATGTTTGAAGTCTTGAAATTCTTGTATCGCCAATAATAATTTACATTGGTGTTTTGGGCATACTTCACATCCGACGACTGTTCAATAGCCAATGAAACAACATCCTGAAGATCAAGACTGTATTTAATCGTATCCTGTGCTTTAGCTACTGGCACAAGAATCATTGAAATAAAAACAAGGATTCCCGCCAAACTCATTTTTCTGTCCATTGGTTTCATTTAATTCTTCGTCTCTACAGGTTTTTTCTTCCAGGATATTGGAGAATCAGAAATCACAACATTTTCACCTTCTTTTAAACCGGATATTACTTCCTGGTAATCAGTGCCCTTCATTCCAAAATAGACATTCCGTTGGATCATATTCCCTGAATCGAGTATATAAACAGTTTGCTCACAATTGGATTTGAATTTATTGGCAGCCGTAATTCGCAACACTTTATCCTTGACCGACTTCAGTACCTGAAGTTTAATGGTTTGATTGGGTATCAGTTTTGGATTATTACTCACTTCCAGATGAACATTGAACTGAATTTTATTGTCGGCAAT
>DASXUZ010000058.1:0-12437 GCA_036504555.1 Prolixibacteraceae bacterium
TATCGAATGGCAGATTTAAAGGCACTTGCGGAAGAGTTAGTAAACTTAACTGTAAAAGAAGTAAATGAATTAGCCGGAATTTTAAAATCGGAATATGGTATTGAACCTGCTGCTGCAGCTGTTTCTGTTGCTGCTGGTCCAGCTGCTTCAGGTGAAGAAGCTGAAGAAAAAGTTCAAACCGAGTTCGATGTTATTCTGAAATCAGCTGGTCAATCAAAATTAGCTGTTGTAAAATTGGTTAAGGAATTAACCGGTCTTGGATTAAAAGAGGCTAAAGAAGTAGTTGATAGCGCTCCAAAAGCAATCAAAGAAAAAGTTTCTAAAGACGAGGCTGAAGGTTTAAAATCTCAATTGGAAGAAGCTGGAGCTGAAGTTGAACTTAAATAAAAGTCTTACGACCTTAATTTTAGGTTGATGTGGTTTAGAACCTCACAGTTTGTGGGGTTCTATACCTTTTTGTATATTTATCTTTTAAGTTCATATAATTAATATACATCGATGTCAGTAAATATTGAAAACCAGAGGATTAGCTTTTCTTCAACAAAAACAGTCTTTAATTACCCTGATTTCCTTGAAGTGCAGATTAAATCCTTCATCGAATTTTTTCAGCTTGGCACTACGCCAGATCAGCGTAAAATGGAAAGACTCTGCAAAGTTTTTGAAGAAAATTTTCCAATAAGTGATACCAGAAATAATTTTGTTCTAGAATTTGTTGACTATTTGGTCGACCCACCCCGCTATTCGATCGACGAATGTATCGAACGAGGCCTTACCTTTAGCATTCCGCTAAAAGCTAAATTGAAATTATACTGTACCGATCCTGAACATGAGGATTTTGATACCGTGGTGCAAGATGTCTATTTGGGTACGGTTCCTTATATGACCCCAAGAGGCACTTTTGTCATTAACGGTGCGGAACGCGTGGTCGTTTCTCAGTTGCACCGTTCTCCGGGCGTATTCTTCGGACAAAGTATGCATGCAAACGGTACAAAACTATATTCAGCAAGGGTCATTCCTTTTAAAGGATCATGGATTGAGTTCGCAACCGACATCAACAGTGTCATGTTTGCCTACATCGATCGTAAGAAAAAATTGCCTGTAACCACATTGCTTCGCGCAATTGGATTCGAAAGTGACAAAGATATACTTGAAATTTTCGACCTGGCAGATGAAATTAAAGTTTCAAAATCTGGTTTAAAGAAAATTGTCGGTCGTAAACTGGCAGCCCGTGTTCTGAAAACGTGGGTGGAAGATTTCGTGGACGAAGATACCGGTGAAGTGGTATCGATTGAACGTAACGAAGTTGTCATTGACCGCGAAGTTGTAATTGATAACGATCATATCGATGAAATTATAGATTCCGGAGCAAAAACCATTTTGCTTCACAAGGAAGACCGTAATCTTCAGGATTATGCCATCATATATAATACCCTCCAAAAAGACCCATGTAACTCGGAGAAAGAAGCTGTCCTTCATATCTACCGGCAATTGCGTAATGCAGAACCGCCTGATGATGCTACAGCCAGAGATGTAATTGACAAATTATTCTTCTCAGAAAAAAGATATGACCTTGGAGAAGTTGGCCGATACCGGATCAACAAAAAACTGAACCTCAACATTGATATGGGTGTTCAGGTGCTTACCAAGGAAGATATTATTGAAATCATTAAATATTTGATCAAACTGGTCAATTCAAAAACGGACGTTGATGATATTGACCATTTGAGCAACCGTCGTGTTCGTACCGTGGGAGAACAAATGTTCAATCAATTCGGTGTTGGATTAGCTCGTATGGCGCGTACCATTCGTGAACGTATGAATGTTCGCGACAATGAGGTTTTCACACCAATAGATTTGATCAACTCTAAAACATTGTCGTCAGTCATCAATTCTTTCTTTGGAACCAATGCACTGTCTCAGTTCATGGATCAAACCAATCCATTGGCTGAAATGACTCACAAACGACGTATGTCAGCTTTAGGGCCAGGTGGTCTTTCCAGGGAAAGAGCCGGTTTTGAGGTACGTGACGTTCACTATACCCATTACGGACGCTTGTGTCCAATTGAAACTCCTGAAGGACCAAACATCGGTTTGATCTCTTCGCTATGCGTATTTGCCAAGGTGACGGATTTAGGATTTATTTCTACTCCATACCGAAAGGTAAACAATGGACAGGTTGACTTGTCTGATAAGGGCGTATTTTACCTGACTGCTGAAGAGGAAGAAGGAAAAATTATTGCTCAGGCCAATGCCCCCATTGATTCGGATGGTAATTTCATCAATGCCAGAGTTAAATCAAGATTAGACGGTGATTATCCGATTGTTCCCAAAGAAGATGTCAATATGATGGACGTAGGTCCTAACCAGATTGCATCCGTGGCAGCATCGTTGATTACTTTCCTTGAACATGATGATGCCAACCGTGCATTGATGGGATCAAACATGATGCGCCAGGCAGTGCCTTTGCTTCGTCCTGAAGCTCCTATTGTAGGAACAGGTCTGGAAGCTCGTGCTGCCATTGATTCACGTGTTCTGATTATTGCTGAAGATGATGGTGTCATTGAATATGTGGATGCCGATGAAATCTTGATTCGTTATGACCGCAGTGAAGAAGAGCGTTTTGTAAGCTTCGATCCTGAGGTGGTGACTTGTAAGATTTCAAAATTCCAAAAAACCAACCAGGGTACTGTTGTTGACCTTAAGCCCATTGTTCAAAAAGGCGATCGGGTGACCAAAGGACAGGTACTTACCGAAGGATATGCCACTCAAGGCGGAGAACTTGCTTTGGGACGTAACCTGAAAGTAGCTTTCATGCCTTGGCAGGGATATAATTATGAGGATGCAATCGTTATTTCTGAACGTGTTGTTCGGGAAGATGTTTTCACCTCCATTCATGTCGATGAATATTCACTGGAAGTTCGTGACACCAAACGCGGTGTTGAAGAATTTACTTCCGATATTCCAAACGTGAGTGAAGAAGCAACCAAGAATCTGGATGAAAATGGTTTGATCCGTATTGGGGCTGTTGTTAAGCCTGGAGATATTCTGATTGGGAAAATTACTCCAAAGGGAGAATCTGATCCTTCTCCGGAAGAAAAACTATTGCGTGCTATTTTTGGTGATAAAGCCGGTGATGTGAAAGATGCCTCTTTGAAAGCATCGCCTTCACTAAACGGTACGATCATTGACAAAAAATTGTTCTCTCGTGTTGTAAAAGATAAGAAAGGCAAAATGAGCACCAAACCTTTACTCGATTCAATCGATGAAGAGTTTGACCGCCATGTATCGGCCCTTCGTGCTAAGCTGGAAGATAAGTTGTTTACCCTTGTAAATGGTAAAACCAGCCAAGGTGTGAAAGACTATTATGGTGGTGACATCATTGGCAAAGGAAACAAATTTACACTCAAACAACTTCAGGATATTGATTATCTGACGATTAATCCAGCAAAATGGACGACAGATAAAGATAAGAACGATTTGATTTTCGCCCTTATCAACAATTACAACATGAAGTACAAAGAGCTTGAAGCTGTTTCCAGAAGGAAACGTTACAACGTGACCATCGGAGATGAACTTCCTGCTGGAATTATCCAACTTGCCAAGGTGTACGTTGCTAAAAAACGTAAGCTGCAGATTGGTGATAAGATGGCAGGACGTCATGGAAACAAAGGGATCGTTTCGCGTATTGTGCGTGATGAAGATATGCCATTCCTTACTGACGGAACCATCGTTGATATCGTTCTGAATCCATTGGGCGTACCATCGCGTATGAACCTGGGCCAGATTTACGAAACTGTTTTAGGTTGGGCTGGAAAAGAATTGGGCTTGAAGTTCTCAACTCCGATTTTTGATGGAGCCACCCTGGAAGAAGTTACCTCGTATACCGATAAAGCGGGTGTTCCAAGATATGGTAAAACCTATTTAAGTGATGGTGGTACAGGTGAGCCTTTTGATCAACCTGCAACTGTTGGTATTATCTATATGCTGAAACTAGGGCATATGGTTGAAGATAAGATGCATGCCCGTTCAATCGGACCTTATTCTTTGATCACTCAACAGCCATTGGGCGGTAAAGCTCAGTTCGGAGGTCAGCGTTTTGGAGAAATGGAAGTTTGGGCTTTGGAAGCATTTGGTGCATCCAACATTCTTCAGGAAATCCTTACCGTCAAATCTGATGATGTCTTAGGACGAGCCAAAGCTTATGAAGCCATTGTAAAGGGTGAACCAATGCCTGCACCAGGTATTCCTGAATCTTTGAATGTATTGCTTCACGAATTACGTGGTCTTGGTTTGAGTGTGAACCTGGATTAATTTACGGTCAATCATTTTGATTTTCCTGATATAAATTTGAAAAAATAACATCGATATATGGCATTCAGAAAAGACAATAAAGTTAAAATTAGCTTTACCAAAATTGGTATCAGTCTGGCTTCGCCTGAGGAGATCCTCGAAAGATCTCATGGGGAAGTTTTGAAACCTGAAACGATAAATTACCGCACCTATAAACCTGAACGCGATGGTTTGTTCTGTGAACGAATCTTCGGCCCTGTCAAGGATTATGAGTGTCATTGCGGTAAATACAAACGGATTCGTTACAAAGGAATTGTTTGCGACCGTTGTGGTGTGGAAGTAACCGAAAAGAAAGTCCGTCGTGAACGGATGGGACATATTTCCCTGGTCGTACCGGTTGCTCATATTTGGTATTTCAAATCGTTGCCAAATAAAATTGGTTACCTTTTGGGCTTGCCTACCAAAAAATTGGATGTAATTATTTATTACGAACGATATGTCGTGATCCAGGCTGGAATCAAAGCCCAGGATGGCGTTAAATATCTTGACTTCCTCTCTGAAGAAGAATATCTGGATATTCTGGATTCTTTACCCAAAGAAAACCAGTATCTCGATGACATGGATCCTAACAAATTCATTGCCCGCATGGGTGCTGAAGCGTTGTATACCTTGTTGCAACGTTTGGAATTGGATGAGATGTCATTTGACCTTCGTCATAAAGCCAACACTGAAACGTCTCAGCAACGTAAAAATGAAGCATTAAAACGCCTTCAGGTTGTTGAAGCCTTCCGTGCCAGCAAAAATATCAACCGTCCTGAATGGATGATTGTAAAGGTAGTGCCTGTGATCCCTCCGGATTTGCGTCCATTGGTTCCACTCGATGGTGGCCGTTTTGCCACCTCCGATTTGAACGATCTGTACCGCAGGGTCATTATCCGTAACAATCGTCTGAAACGATTAATCGAAATCAAAGCACCGGAAGTAATCTTGCGTAATGAAAAACGTATGTTACAGGAAGCAGTGGATTCATTGTTCGATAATTCAAGAAAATCGAATGCTGTAAAAACTGAAAACAACCGTGCCTTGAAATCATTGTCTGACAGTTTGAAAGGGAAACAAGGTCGTTTCCGCCAGAACTTGTTGGGTAAACGTGTCGATTATTCAGCCCGTTCGGTCATTGTGATCGGGCCAAAACTGAAACTTCACGAATGTGGTCTTCCAAAAGACATGGCTGCTGAGCTTTTCAAACCGTTTATCATCCGTAAACTGATTGAGCGCGGAATTGTAAAGACTGTTAAGTCGGCCAAGAAGATCGTTGACCGCAAAGATCCTGTTGTTTGGGACATCCTGGAAAATGTATTGAAAGGACATCCTGTTATGCTGAACCGTGCGCCCACGCTTCACCGTTTGTCAATCCAGGCCTTTCAGCCGGTAATGGTTGAAGGAAAAGCAATCCAATTGCATCCTTTGGCATGTACCGGTTTCAACGCCGACTTCGACGGTGACCAGATGGCTGTTCACGTACCGCTTGGAAATGCTGCCGTTTTGGAAGCTCAGATGTTGATGCTTGCATCACACAACTTGTTGAATCCTGCAAATGGTGCTCCTATTACTGTTCCTTCTCAGGACATGGTTCTGGGTCTGTATTATATGACCAAACCACGCCCGGGAGCAAAGGGTGAAGGCATGACTTTCTATTCAACGGAAGAAGTGATCATTGCCTACAACGAAGGCGCTGTTGACTTACACGCCATTGTGAAGGTAAAAGTGGAAGATGTCGATGAGAAAGATGAAATGTTCAAACATATTATCGAAACGACCGTAGGTAGGATCATTTTCAACCAATCAGTGCCAAAAGCATCTGGTTATATCAATGAACTGCTGACCAAAAAGTCGCTTCGTACCATTATCTCTGATATTTACAAGAAAACAGGTAATGCTGTAACCGTTAAATTCCTGGATGACATCAAGGATTTGGGTTATGCAATGGCTTACCGTGGTGGTTTGTCGTTCAACTTGAGCGATGTTGTAATTCCTGAAGATAAAAAGGAAATTGTAGAAGCTGGATACAACGAAGTTGAAGAAGTAATGGCCAACTATAACATGGGGTTCATTACCAACAACGAACGTTACAACCAGGTGATTGATATCTGGACACATGCCAATGCCAAATTGACCAATTCGGTGATGAAGACATTGAGCACTGACCGCCAGGGATTCAATTCAGTATATATGATGCTTGATTCAGGAGCCCGTGGTTCCAAGGAGCAGATTCGTCAGCTTTGTGGAATGAGGGGATTGATGGCCAAGCCTCAGAAATCAGGATCAACTGGTTCTCAGATTATCGAAAACCCAATCCTTGCCAACTTTAAAGAAGGACTCTCTGTATTGGAATACTTTATTTCAACTCACGGTGCCCGTAAAGGTTTGGCTGATACAGCCCTTAAAACAGCTGATGCTGGTTACCTGACCCGTAGGTTGGTGGACGTTGCACAGGATGTGATCATTCAGGAAGAAGATTGTGGTACCTTGCGTGGTCTGATTGCTTCTGCAATCAAGAACAACGAGGAAATCGTAGCTTCCCTGATTGAACGTATTTTAGGTCGTACAACGGTTCACGATATTTTCAACCCACTCTCAGGTGAACTGATCGTAGGCTCTGGAGAAATTGTTACAGACGAGATTGCACGCAAAATTGAAGAATCACCGATTGAATCAGTCGAAATTCGTTCAGTGTTGACTTGCGAATCGAAAGTAGGAGTTTGCGCCAAATGTTACGGTCTGAACCTTGCTGGAAGTACCATGGTACAAAGAGGTGAGGCTGTTGGTGTGATCGCGGCACAGTCAATCGGGGAACCTGGAACACAGCTTACGCTGCGTACATTCCACGTAGGGGGTATCGCTGGTAACATTTCAACCCAATCATCTGTTGAATCAAAATATGATGGTATTGCTGAAATTGACGAACTGCGCGTTGTAGAGCACTTCAGTGAAGACAGTGTAAAAACTGATATTGTTGTAAGTCGCCTTGCAGAATTGCGCATTATTGATAAAAATACCAGGATTCAGCTTTCAACTCACAATATTCCTTACGGTTCGAAACTATTCATCGAGAATGGCCAGGAAGTGAAAAAGGGAATGCGTATTTGCGAGTGGGATCCATATAATGGTGTAATTATTACTGAGTTCAAGGGAAAAGTTTCATTTGAACAGGTCATTGATGGGGTCACCTTCCGCGAGGAATCTGATGAACAGACCGGTTACAAGGAAAAAGTAATCATTGAAACCAGGGATAAAACCAAGAACCCTTCACTGAGGATTTTGGATGAAAAGGGCGATACGATCCGTGTTTACAACTTACCTGTAGGTGGTCACATGGCTGTTGAAGATGGTGTTACCGTTGAAGCAGGTGCTGTACTGGTTAAAATTCCACGTGCCGCCGGTAAAGCTGGTGATATCACGGGAGGTCTACCACGAGTAACTGAGTTATTCGAGGCCAGGAATCCTTCAAACCCTGCCATCGTTTCTGAAATCGACGGTGAAATTTCACTCGGTAAAATCAAACGTGGTAACCGTGAAATCGTTGTTACTTCCAAAACAGGTGAAGTAAAACGCTATTTGGTCCCACTTTCTCGTCAGATCCTTGTTCAGGAAAATGACTACATCCGTGCTGGAATCCCACTGTCTGACGGTGCAATTACGCCTTCTGATATTTTGGCCATTAAAGGTCCAACTGCTGTTCAGGAATATATTTTGAATGAAGTTCAGGACGTTTACCGTATGCAGGGTGTGAAAATCAATGACAAGCATTACGAGGTGATTATTCGCCAGATGATGCGTAAAGTTGATATTGATGATCCGGGCGATACCAGGTTCCTTGAAAAACAGATTGTTGACAAACATGAATTCCTTCATGAAAATGATTGGATTTACAATAAGAAGGTAGTAATTGAAGCCGGAGATTCAGATAGCCTGAAACCAGGACAAATTATTACTTCACGCCGCTTGAGGGATGAAAATTCTACACTTCGCCGCCGCGACAAGCGTTTGGTGGAAGGTAGGGATGCGATTCCTGCAACATCGAGCCAGATTCTCCAGGGAATTACCCGTGCCTCACTTCAAACTAGAAGTTGGCTGTCGGCCGCATCATTCCAGGAAACCACCAAGGTATTGAACGAAGCCGCTATTCATGGCAAAGTTGACTACCTCGACGGATTGAAAGAGAATGTAATCTGTGGTCATTTGATTCCTGCTGGAACCGGCTTGAAAGAATACAAAAACCTGATTGTTGGTTCACGCGATGAATATGACAAAATGGTTGAGATGAAAGATTCTGACAGAATGTCTAGAGATTAACCCAATGGAAGAATCTAAAAATAACAACCAGTTGCAAATTGAGCTGTCTGAAGAGATCGCTCAAGGTATCTATTCGAACCTGGCCGTTATTACGCATTCAAGTTCTGAATTTGTACTCGATTTTATCAGGGTAATGCCTGGGATTCCCAAGGCCAATGTAAAATCAAGAATTATTTTGACTCCTGAGCATGCCAAACGTTTAGTGATGGCACTACAGGACAATATTCAGAAATTTGAAAGTGTGAATGGGCCAATTAAGAATGTAAGGGGACATGATCCGATTCTTCCACCGATGGCCTTTGGAGGTCCAACTCCGATAGCATAGATTGGGAATAATAAATATAAAAAAGAGGGTGCCAGATTAGCTCCCTCTTTTTTTTTATTTGGAACAATGGCTCAATTAGAATGAAATAATCATGATATGTTTTTTAAATAGACAATAAATTGAGGGTTTCACGCATTGCTAACAATATTGTATTGGAATGCTATGCATCAAATCAAATGCTTCAATAGTACATATTGAGTCATATTTCACAAATAATTGGTACAGACCTTGGCCCATGTGCTGATTTCAATCCTTCAACAACCATATTTATGGATAATTTATAAACGCTCTCCGCAATCGGGGGGCATTTTTTTTGCCAAAAGCCTGAAACATGTTCAGGATGATTTTCACACCGGGTGTCTGTTTAATTTTTCAACCTTTTAATTTCACGCCTTATAAATGAGTGGTAGAGGTTCTACTGTTATTCTATTCTTGCTTTGTATAGGCCTTAAGCAAGAATTATACATGCTTTATGCTTTATAAGATACACAAAACATGCACGAACTATGCACGAACTATGTACGAACCATGAATTGAGTAGCTATAGAACAGGAGCCAATCCATCACGTAATTACAAATCAATATTAGATTGTATTAAGATTTATCGCGACTGATGAAGAATGATTGGATGGGGATCTGCTACCCCAAGTGGATGTGTTTTACTAGAAAAATTTACACTTTTGGATTTAGGAATGTTTGTGTTGGATGGCTGGTTTTTTATAAAAATTATTCCAGATTACAGTAATACCAGGTATTTCTTACTTAAATTCATTTTAAATAAAGAACTGGATTCAGTCAAAATATTTTTTCGAAAAATACCGATAATTGTTTTAATCGCTTTGCCTGAGAGCCTTTCGATGCAAGGGTTTCACCAGTTTTAAAGTTCCGGCACAGATCCATCCGGTTTCAATATTTTTATCGCATCAAATGTGCAAAATAGATGCTTGATTTGTAAGGCTTGAATATCTATATTTGCTACCTTTTAAAAATTATGCCCTATCAAAAGTCAAAGCAGGAAAAGGAGTAAATATTTTTGGTAGAAATTCAATCTGACAATAACTTAATTAACTCAAATATTTAAGAATGAAAGGTTACAAAATTATCGTTCTTGCCAAGCAGGTACCTGATACCAGAAATGTTGGCAAAGATGCAATGAAAGCCGATGGCACGGTCAATCGGGCTGCACTCGCGGCAATTTTCAATCCCGAGGATTTGAATGCCCTGGAACAGGCACTCAGAATCAAAGATAGTTTCCCCGGAACAACAATTACGATTTTAACCATGGGACCCGGCCGTGCTGCCGAAATTATCCGTGAGGGGATGTTCCGTGGAGCCGATGGGGGTATTTTGCTTACCGACCGGGCTTTTGCCGGTTCTGACACCTTGGCAACCAGTTATGCAATTGGTCAGACATTGAAGAAAATTAAAGATTTTGATATAATCATTGCCGGTCGTCAGGCCATCGATGGTGATACCGCCCAGGTTGGACCTCAGGTAGCCGAAAAACTTGGACTGCCACAGGTGACCTATGTGGAAGAAATTAAGTCCATCGAAAATGGAAAAGTAATTGCCAAGCGCAGGCTTGAAAGCGGGGTCGAAGTTGTTTCTTGTCCCATGCCCCTGGTAATAACAGTCAATGGTACAGCGCCCGATTGTCGTGCACGCAATGCCAGGTTACTCATGAAATACAAACATGCCAAAACGGTATCCGAGCTTCAGAATTCAAACGAAGATTATTTACACCTCTATAATGAACGGGCTTACCTGAATATTCCCGAATGGTCGGTCAATGATATTGAATCAGCCTCCAGTGAATTGGGTTTAACCGGATCTCCTACCAAGGTAAAAACGATTGAAAATGTTGTGCTTCAGTCAAAGGGGGCAAAAGTCATTTCTTCTTCTGATATTGACATCGAGGATTTGATGAAAGATTTAATTGATAGTCACACGATTGGTTAATTTTAAAAGGTGTAAATTATGAATAGTGTTTTTGTTTATTGCGAAATAGAAGACGGCCAAATTGCTGAAGTCAGCCTGGAATTGCTGACCAAGGGCAGAAGCCTGGCTACCGAACTGAATTGTAAACTGGAAGCCATTGCGATTGGTCATCAGCTTACCGAAATTGAAAAAGTGGTCTTCCCATACGGCGTTGACGTATTGTATGTAGCCGACGACAAACGTTTGGCGCCATATACGACTTTGCCTCATACTTCAATTGTAGTTAAATTGTTTGAAGAACAGAAACCACAAATTGCATTGATGGGAGCCTCTTCCATTGGCCGTGACCTGGGCCCCAGGGTTTCATCTGCATTGCATAGTGGTTTGACAGCCGATTGTACCAGTCTGGTGATCGGAGATCATGAAGATAAAAAACAGGGTAAGGTATATGAAAATCTCCTGTATCAAATACGCCCCGCTTTTGGGGGAAATATCATTGCAACCATTATCAATCCCGATTGCAGACCTCAAATGGCAACTGTCCGTGAGGGTGTGATGAAAAAAGAAATTCTCGATCCTAAATACAAAGGGAAAATTGTAAATCTTGAGGTGTCCAAATATGTGAGCGATACGGATTTCGTTGTTGAAATCATCGAACGTCACATGGAAAAGAGCAAGGTGAACATCAAAGGTGCCGGGATCATTGTTGCAGGTGGTTACGGAATGGGCTCAAAAGAAAATTTCAGACTGTTATATGAATTGGCTGAAGTTCTGGGCGGAGAAGTGGGTGCTTCGCGTGCCGCTGTCGATGCAGGGTATACGGACCACGAACGCCAGATTGGCCAGACCGGTATTACGGTTCGTCCAAAGCTTTACATTGCATGTGGCATCTCGGGACAAATCCAACACAGGGCAGGGATGGAAGAATCGGCTCAGATCATTGCCATCAATACCGATCCTGAAGCGCCTATTAATATGGTGGCCGATTATGTGATCAATGGTGATGTTTCTGAAATCATTCCTAAAATGATCAAGTTTTATAAAAAGAATTCCAAGTAATCCCTGAAACTTTAAACTTTACACAATGGCAAATTATTATACGGATAATAAAGACTTGAAATTTCATCTTCAACATCCTTTGATGGAGAAAATCGTCCGGTTGAAGGAAAGAAATTTCACAGAAAAAGAAAAATACGATTTTGCCCCCATGGATTACGAGGATGCTTTCGATAGTTTCGATAAAGTATTGGAAGTAGTTGGCGAAATCTGTGGCGATATCGTAGGTCCCAACGCTGAAGGGATCGATGCTGAAGGTCCTTCGGTTGTCGATGGACATGTGGTTTATGCCAGTGGGACTTCAGTCAACATTGATGCCTTGCGCAAAGCCGGGTTGATGGGCATGTCGTTGCCACGTAAATACGATGGATTGAATTTTCCAAATGTACCTTATATCATGGCTGCGGATATTGTTTCGCGTGCCGATGCTGGTTTTGTAAATATCTGGGGACTTCAGGATTGTGCTGAAACC
>DASXUZ010000059.1:0-9242 GCA_036504555.1 Prolixibacteraceae bacterium
TGTACATTACAGATACATTACAGTTAGATTACAGTTACATTACAGAAGCTACGTCGTTGGCTACTGCCAGACCATAGGTATATATCAGGAATAGAAGCCATACTTTCCTTCCAACTTGCCCTGTGACATCATTGGACAGGATAGCAATTGCCTGAATATTTGTATGTTGGCAGGATTGAAGGGACTGTTGGGGTATTCAAATTTAAAGTGGGAACAGGCGTCCTGAAAGACGATCGAATTGTAAAACAATAGACAGTTGTTGAAATCGACTCTCATTTTCTGAGATTTTTATCGTAACTTAACCAATCAAATATACAGGGTGTGGAGCGACAACAATTCGTCTGCATAGCTGTTTTAATTGAGTATAAACATAAAATGTAAATGAATAAACTTGTTCACACTAGTTTGAAATCAACAATGAAAAAAAAAGGGTTTTAAGCAAAACCATGCGGTTTGGTCATAGTTATCCCAAAATTAAAATCGCTCCTTTGTTTGATGGAGTGGAGGATAAACCGCTCAATTTAATGGAGGAAGAATAAAATCCATCCGCTTAATACCAAAGATTGAAATAATAACCATTTATACAACTACCCATGACACTCATTGAAACATACATTGAAGAAAATAAAGATCGTTTCCTGGAAGAATTATTTGGATTGATACGTATTCAATCGATCAGTTCGCTGGCAGCCAACAAGCCTGAAATGTACCGCGCGGCCGAATACTGGAAGCAATTGTTGCTTGATGCCGGTGCTGATCGTGCCGAAGTGTATGAATCGGAGGGCAACCCGGTGACCTACGGTGAAAAGATCATCGATCCATCAAAACCTACGGTGCTGGTTTATGCCCACATGGACGTGATGCCCGTTGACCCGATTGAGAAATGGACTACCCACCCCTTTGAACCCCAAATCCGTGATGGTCGTATATGGGCACGTGGGGCTGACGATGACAAAGGCCAAAGCTTTATGCATGCCAAGGCTTTTGAATTGATGGTCAGGACCAATACGCTTCCCTGTAACGTGAAATTTATGATTGAAGGCGAAGAGGAAATTGGTTCACCCAACCTGGGCAAATGGTGCGAGCAGCACAAGGAAATGCTGAAAGCCGACATCATCCTTGTTTCTGATACTTCCATGATCGCGCCCGATATGCCATCCATCACAACCGGTTTGAGGGGATTGGCCTACTGGCAGGTTGAAGTAACGGGTCCCAACCGCGATTTGCATTCAGGATTGTTTGGCGGTGCAGTGGCCAACCCGATCAATGTACTGGCCCGAATGATTGCCCAGATGGTAGATGAAAAGGGAATTATTACCATTCCCGGATTTTATGACAATGTGTTGGAAGTCTCGGCCGAAGAACGTGCACTGTTGGCAGAAGCCCCTTTTAACCTTGAAAATTATAAGAAAGCCATCGGGGTGGAAGAAGTTTCAGGTGAAGTAGGATATGCCACCACCGAAAGAACCGGTATCCGTCCAACGTTTGATGTTTGCGGAATCTGGGGTGGATACACGGGCGAAGGTGCCAAAACCGTACTGCCCTCAAAAGCTTTTGCCAAGATTTCATGCCGCCTGGTACCGAACCAGGACCACGAAGAAATAGCGATCCTCTTTAAAGAACACTTCGAAAGCATCGCCCCAAAAACAGTCAAGGTAGAAGTTACTTCGCTGCATGGCGGACAGGGTTATGGCTGCCCGATTGATTTGCCCGCTTATCGTGCTGCCGAAAAGGCCTACATGGACACTTATGGGAAACGTCCCGTGCCTGTTCGCAGCGGGGGAAGCATCCCCATTATCTCCACCTTCGAGCAAGTCCTTGGCATTAAAACCATCCTGATGGGTTTTGGCCTCGAAGCGGATGCCATCCATTCACCCGACGAGAACTTCCCATTGGAACAGTTTTTCAATGGCATACGAACCATACCGCTGTTCTACAAGTATTTTGCGGCTCAGTAAATTGAACGGCTCATCTGATGATTGCTAGTCATCAGATGAGCCTGCCACTATTCATGTAATCCGTTTAAATTCGCGTAATTCGTTTTTTATCATCTCAAGCGATCAGAGAGGGTACAGGTTTTCTTGAATGTTTTGGTATGTCCCTCGGGATCGAACAGCTCAACCAGTATGATGTAAACGCCAAGCTTGAGCCGTTGGTTGGTATCACTGTCGCCGTTCCAGGTCCAGGAGCCTTGCTGGGCCAGGGATTGATTCTTTACCAGGAATTTCACCTGTCGGCCCACCACATCAAAGATCCTGACATTGGCGATGTAGCCAGGTTTTACCAGATTGAAATGGATCGTTAGCAGGTCATTGAACCCATCGCCGTTGGGAGAGAATACCACAGGCTCAGGAAGTATTTGATCCTGCGGTACACTATTGATGCCCGATTGAGAATTGGGAAGTCCCGGGGTTGCAAAGCCTGCTGTACTTGTTGCCGAAGTCCAATTGCTTTGATCAGTAGCTGGTTTATCGAGTGAAATGCGTTCGAGGGAAACCCCGTTTTTGCTGGCAAGAAAAGGAGAATGCATTTTTTCCACATAACTGAATTCATCAATTACCTCCAGCGAATCGTTTAAAAGCACCACTGTCCCGGCGGCATCGGGGTAAGTCGGAAAAGAGCTCATGGGACAAAAAGTTTCAGGGTCATTCGAAATATAGAATGGAATAACGGCCTGCGGATCTTTTGTACACGAGAGGTAATGTGCTGGATTCAAATACCGTGGAGTGGAACTAAGGGCATAAACCTGTTTCAAGGCCAGGGTATCGTTGCGCGTGGCTAGTTTTAAATGATGAACAGATACAGGGATTCCTGATACGTTGACAAGTTCCACAAAATCTACCCCGCCGGTAAGTGGATTAAACAAGACTTCATTGATCAAAACCGACCCTACTTCCGGCAGGAAGGAGAAGGGAAAAGAAAGGGTCTGAGGTTCCATGGCTTTGCCGGAAAGATCGGTAATTCCTGAAACGCTTAGGCTCATTTGAACTCCTGTAACCTTGCCCAATTGTATCTCAATCTCCTGGTTGGATGCCTGGCTTGGAGCAACCGATACAATGGGGATAGCCAGGTTGTTTTCATCCCTTAGCTGGAAATTATTGATCTGAAGTGAGGCCGCTTGATAGGAACTGCTGCATTTCAGGGATATAGTGTGTGAATTGATGACTGTCAGCTTTTGAATGAAGATACTGGCAGGGGTGGGTATCACAGAAATATCATCCATCCAAAGTTGACCGGCACGGGTAATGGTATAGTTGAAGTAAAGCCCAATGTTTTTAAATTCTGCAACGGTAAGGTCAGTGCCTGAGAAGCGTTGGCTGGTGGCTTCTCCCGGCTTGGTATAGGTCAATGACCAATTCCCTTTTGTATTGCGTTGTATGTCAATAGTGGCAAGGGTTGAAGCATTCCAGTCCAGATCGGATTGAATGATCAGGCTGTCGGGTTTGCCGTTCTGGATTCGCCAAAGTTCAAGCAGATCGGCATTGCCCTTGATATTGACCCCAAGGGCCCAGCCATTGATCAGTTCAGGTAGTATGGTATCGGCACAGAGGTAGAACCAAAAGCGATTGTCGGCAGAAGGGTCCCACTTGCCGTTTTTAATTTTAAACGACCATTCAATATCATTCTGATTGAAATTTATATTTGTACGGTGAAATACTGAACTATTCCCGGCTATGTTTTTTGATAAATGCTTCAGCGAATAAGTCCCTGAAATGGGTTCAGCGGATGAAACTTCCCAGTCTGTGGTTTGTTTCCAATCCCATAGGTTTCCATCTTCAAAATTATAGATTAAAGCTGAAGCATTATCGGCAACAGTTTTAAAAGTTTTTAAGGGAAAGGGAGCTTGGGCAAATGCATTTCTGCTTACAGTTGTTAAAAAATAGACAACTATTATTGTGAAAATAAAAATAAATGCATCCCTTTTAGGAAAAATTAAAAGTAAACAGTTATTTTTGCTCATCGTCTTTAGGTTTGGAAATATGTATTAAGTTAATAATTTTAGAGCATATTTCCAAATATAATGAAGGTGTAAAATAGTCTATTTCTTAAAATTATCGAATATGAAAGTTGCAGTAGTAGGTGCAAGTGGTGCGGTAGGCCAGGAATTCCTGAAAGTTTTGGCTGATAGGAATTTTCCGCTCGATGAACTGGTTTTGTTTGGATCAGGCCGTTCGGCTGGAAACGAGTATGACTTTAAAGGCAAAAAGCTTGTAGTCAAAGAACTGAAGCACAACGATGATTTTAAGGATATCGATATTGCCCTTACCTCTGCTGGGGCTTCCATTTCCAAGGAATTTGCAGATACCATTACAAAGTTCGGTGCGATCATGATCGATAATTCAAGCGCCTTCCGCTATGACGATGATATTCCATTGGTGGTGCCTGAGGTAAATCCTGAGGATGCTAAGGTTCGTCCAAGAAATATCATTGCCAATCCCAACTGTTCCACCATCCAGATGGTTGTTGCCTTGAAACCGATCAACGATCTATCCAGGATTGTACGGGTGCATGTGGCTACTTACCAGGCTGCCAGCGGGGCAGGGGCACAAGGCATCGCCGAGTTGGAAACCCAGATCAGACAGGTTGCCAATGGTGAAGAGCCCACGATTCAGAAGTTCCCCTACCAGTTGGCGATGAATATCATCCCCCAGATTGATGTTTTCCTGGAAAACGATTATACCAAGGAGGAAATGAAGATGAATTGGGAAACCAAAAAAATCATGCATACCACTGCCGAAGTAAGCGCTACCTGTATTCGTATTCCCGTGGCCAGGGCACATTCTGAAGCCATTTGGGTAGAAACAGAAGAGGCTTTGGACATTGCCGAGGTAAAGGCTGCGATGGAAAAACTGGAAGGACTGACTGTTCTGGACAATCCTGCAGAAAAGAAATATCCCATGCCTCTGTTTGTTTCAGGCCTGGATGATGTGTACGTTGGACGTATCCGCAAAGATGTGACGAATCCAAAGAGTTTGACCTTCTGGTGCGTTGGCGACCAGATTAAAAAAGGTGCTGCCCTGAATGCTGTTCAGATTGCAGAATGGCTGATCAAAAATGGGGAAATCAAATAGGGATAATTTAAAGTTTAAAGTTTAAAGTTACGTGCCGATCTAAGGCATCCCATCCATTAATTTTATAGTCTAAGGTTGCATTCAGATCGGCACGTAACTATTAACTATTAACTATTAACTTTTTCCCTTCTCCTATTCTTTATCCTGCGGCTCAATATTTGCGGTCCAATTTTCATCATATAAGAAGTCATTGAACGGGAACCGTTGAATATGAATTTTCTTGACTTCCTCATATAGGGTCTTCTTCAGATCTTCGATATTCTGTTTCAGGAGTGCAGAGACAAAAAGCGATGGGGTATTGTTTTTGGCCATCCAGCTGCTTTCCCATTCTTCCAGTGAGACGTTGCTTTTGTTTCGTTCGGTTAAATCATCCTCATGTTTCACCACATAGGTGAATGCATCAATCTTGTTGAATACATAAATCGTAGGTTTATCCCCGGCATTGATTTCATTGAGGGTACGGTTTACCACCTCGATTTGTTCTTCAAATCCCGGGTGCGAAATATCTACCACGTGCATCAGGATGTCTGATTCGCGCACTTCATCCAGGGTCGATTTAAAGGATTCGACCAATTGGGTGGGCAATTTGCGGATAAACCCTACGGTGTCGGCCAGCAGGAAAGGCAGGTTCCCAACCACCATTTTACGGACCGTTGTATCGAGGGTGGCAAAAAGCTTGTTCTCGGCAAAAACCTCCGATTTACTAAGCAGGTTCATCATGGTCGATTTGCCCACATTGGTATATCCGACAAGGGCTACACGAACCAATCTTCCGCGATTCTTGCGCTGGGTGGTTTTTTGCTTGTCAATTTTTATCAGCTGTTCTTTTAGAAAGGCTATTTTATCCAGAATGATACGGCGGTCCGTTTCAATTTGCGATTCTCCCGGACCACGCATCCCAATCCCCCCGCGTTGACGTTCAAGGTGAGTCCACATTCTGGTCAGCCGGGGAAGCATATATTGACACTGTGCCAGCTCTACCTGTGTCTTGGCGTTTGCTGTTTGGGCACGTTTGGCGAAAATATCCAGGATCAGGAAAGTCCTGTCCAGGACTTTACATTCCAGGACTTTTTCAATATTCCGAAGTTGGGTAGGACTTAGGTCATCATCAAAAATTACGGTGCCGATGTCATGTGATTTGATGTACTGGTTAATTTCTTCAAGTTTTCCAGTTCCCACGAAAGTGGCATGATTGGGTAACTCCAGTCGTTGCAGGAAGTGTTTTTTTACTTCTGCACCCGCAGTATCGGCCAAAAAGGACAACTCCTCCAAATATTCTCTTGCCTTTGTTTCGTCCTGGTTCTTGGTAATCAAGCCGACAAGGACAGCTGTTTCGGTTATCGGTGAATTTTCAATCATAGTCTGATATTTAATAACAAAAAATCCTGGTTCCATAGAAACAGAACCAGGAAATATATAAAATATTTAATTCGTTTTTACTGGAGTATAAAGTTAATTGGCACTGTATAGGAAACCCTTACTGGTTTACCACCCTGTTTGCCAGGTTTCCACTTTGGAAGACTGTTTACCACACGGATCGCCTCTTTATCCAATGCTGGATCGACCCCGCGGGCGATTTTTACATTGGAAATACCTCCGTCTTTATCCACTACAAAATTTACGTATACTTTGCCTTGAATGCCGTTTTCCTGCGCAATGGTTGGATATTTAACTGACTGGGCAAGGAAAGCGCGTAAAGCGGCATCTCCACCCGGGAATTCAGGCATTTCTTCTACGATAAAAAATACAGGGGCATCTTCCTCAACTTCCTTCGTAGTTGAGGCAACCTGCATCACAGCAGTGATGGCAGTTTTATCATTTACTTCCGAATCTTCAATTTGAAGTTCGTCTTTGATGTCGGCATTATCGTCAACGATGACCAACATATCAACCACTTTTGGTGGTGGTGGCGGTGGTGGTGGTTTAACTTCATCCTGCCGCGTTATTGGAATAATCTCTTCTTCAACTGTCTGGCCAGACATGGATCCCAGGGAATTAGTCTGTTCAACCTTATTGGTTGCTTCAAAGCCATATAGAACGATCGCGAGAGATATCACCAACCCTATCTGCACAAAGATACTTCTTTTGTTCTCCAGATCAGCTTTGGGTGATTTCTTCAGTTCCATAATTAGTGATATTAGTTTTGTTTCCAAAATCGCAAACACATTTGGCATAGAAAGTTTAAAGATAAAGAATAATCTTCAGATGCCATAAATATATTTCATGAATTTATCGAATTCTTTAAAAATAAGATCATCCAACTACTTGTACATTTTGTGGTCAATTTGAACCAGTTAATTCATCTATTTCTTCACAATTTTAAATGGTTAAATTCAATTTTAGAACTGATTCTTTGATTAAAACCTTATTTTTTACTCATGATCGATTCCTTTTAATTAGGGTTTCATTTTTTGTCGTTGTGAAAAAAGCTCAATGCTCCCGATGGACATTTTCCAACTGTTGTTATTATTTCAACTGTGGTGGCCTTGTTCATTTTTATCCACGGTTTTTCTGCAGGGTTGAATACCGTGGATAAATTTCGGACGCAATTGCCAGAATGTATGCATTTCCCTGATTTCCAAACGACAGTGATTTCCCCGTTGGAATATTCTTTTGTAATATTATTTTTATCCATCTTATGTGATTTTAAATTACATCATTATATTCTTTTCCCTTGCTCAATACACTTTTCACAAAGGGGCATAAGGGTATTATTTTTATCCCTTTTTCCCTTGCAAACGATACGGCTTTTTCAACCAATTGTTTGCCAATTCCCTGGCCTTTCAAATTATCATTTACCACAGTATGGGTGATAATAATTTTATCCGTTCCTGCCCATACATAAGTCATTTTTGCAAGTAGGTAAGAATCTCGGCTTATATAAAACATGCCTTTATTGTGATCCTCTTTTTGTAGAATTTCCATATTTACCTTGTCGTATTGACGGTAATGCTATTTTCAAGTATTTCTTTTTGCTTCGTTGTGATAGATCCAATGATCTATTGAGATTTTTCCTGCCCCTGTAATTGCAATGCAGAGATAAATCATCAAGTAAAGCAATGGCAACTCTTGTTTATCCAATCCATCCTTTCCATGTACGATCAAAACTGCAACCAACATGGTGATAATCAATGGAATTGCCGCAAACCGGGTTGCGATTCCAAAAATCAAAAGGATGGAACACAATACTTCGGCAAAAACAGCAAGTGCTAATGATGCTGTTTGACCAACTCCAATGGGGTCGGCAAACATGATCGGCTCATCTCCAAATAGTTTCGAAAATTTAGCCATTCCATGCGACAACATAACTACTCCAACTGTAATACGAAGTATTAATAATACAAAGTTTATTTTTGAGGGATAATTACCTGGATTGAAGATATATTTAATCATGGGTATCAAAGGTTATGATTGTTTTACCAACTGCACTTCGCAACTGATATAAACATCTTCAGCTACTAAAACACCACCAGTTTCCAAAGCTGCATTCCAATTCAAGCCCCAATCTTTGCGTTTGATCTTTCCATTGATGGTGAACCCTGCTTTGTGATTTCCCCAGGGGTCTTTCATCACCCCACCAAATTCAACATCGAGCTTTATTTGCCGGGTGACGTCTTTAATGGTGAGTTCACCATACAATTCATAACTTCCGTCATTGTCAACTTTTTCATACGTATTTCCAAGGAAATGGATTTGCTTGTAATTTTCAACGTCAAAGAAATCGGCACTTTTCAAATGCGCGTCCCGATCCGCATCGCCCGTATCGACCGAGGCAGGGTTCATCCAGAAATCGATTTCCGAAGTCATGAAATCTTCCCCGGTGGTGTAAATACTTGCATCAAATTCTTTGAACGTGCCCCTAACGTTTGTAATCATGAGGTGTTTTACTTTGAACCCGATTTCACTGTGTACAGGGTCAATGCTCCATTTTGTTTTTGTTGGTGCTTCAGTTGTTCCCATCTTACTTTTTAAAATTGAGATGATTGAAATTAATTATTGCTTAATAAACTCTCCGTCTGCTACTACCATTACATCGGTGCTGATATCAAACGGGTCAGCAGGACCTATATTAAAGTCAGCGCGGTTGATCATCCCCTTTAATTGAAACCCCGATTTGGTTTTCTTTGACATGGGGTCTTCCTTTGTTCCACGATACCATAGATCCATTGT
>DASXUZ010000060.1:0-15445 GCA_036504555.1 Prolixibacteraceae bacterium
TCCGTTACCAACATCTACTTTTAATCCCCTTAAATAATCAATTCGATCGCCTTCGCAAAACATTTCGATCAGGCGTTCATCATTGATCATTTGTTCGGAAATAGTAGCCCCGGTTACATAGTTAGTAGATGATTCAAAAGATTGGCCTGCTACGGTTGCATTCCATGAACGCTTTCTCACCACATTTAAATCATTGGCAGCATCTTCTTTATCACCGGCCATCCACGAAATGACAGATCTTGTAAGATACATTTCAGCCAGACGAATTTGAGGCACATTGGTGTAACCAACCTTTGGTCCTCTGTAATATTTATTGGCAACAATAGTGCGCCACTTTAAGTTGATCCTGTTTTCATAGTATCGACCCGGCAACTGCTGTTCAACAGGGATATTGGCAGCTTCCCTGATGGCAAATAATTGATTAAAACGTTTGTCTCTTCTGGCGGTTATCGTAATTGATGTGTCGTTTTTGGCATCATTCATCCAGCCAATTCGCTTTAATGTTGCATAATCCATATGAGTCGCTGTCCAGAGGCTGGGAGAATCCAAGACAAGGTGGCTAAAGGTAGAAGCAGTTAAATTTTGTTTGCCATAGGTTTGATCATAACATGGAATATACATGATCGATTCTTTACCACGACTCAATGTACTTTTATTAAATGCTTCAATGGGGTCTTCGCTTAAATCATAATCTCCGCCATTTTGGTCAATAACCACACTAGCAAATTCTTTTGCCTTGGTATAGTTACCCATTGCAAAATAGGAACGACACAACATGGCGGCTGCTGCGAATTTGTTGGCTCTACCCGCCTGATAGGAAGGATGCATTTTACTTACGATATATCGTTCAGGTAAAAGTTCATAAGCTTTTGTAAAATCAGAAATAATTAAATCCCATACTTCCTGGGTCGTTCCTATTGTTGAGGAAGTTGCATCATCATATGAACTTGCCTTAGTGGCACGTAGAGGAATTTGTTTGACATTATTTGCCCCTCCAGGTACATATGCATCACAACAGAGGGTAGCTACCATATAATATGAAAAACCCCTCAAAAAGTGAAGTTCTCCCATAATCCGGTCAAGATTGTATTTTTTGTCATCCGGACTTATTGTTGGGAATGGGTTACCTCCGTTGCCATCTCCAAACTGGATGGCATCATTGGCAGAAGAGATTACCACATAGGAAGCTACGAAAGTTTGATCCACCCAATCCTTGTTGTTTTCCGTATCGCGGTACCATCCCCAACCGGCATCACCAGGGGTTGACCATGCCACGTCGTCTCCAACTGCATTTTTATACAAGTACCAATAGTTAAAAATATTATTCCAATCCTCATCACCTGCAAATAGTTTTGCATATGCACCTATGGCGGCTCTTTCAAATTCGGTCAAATTAGCCCAGGGATTTTCAACAGGCCTCTTCAGTTCAAAGAATTTTTCGTCTTTACAAGCAGAACCCAGGATTAAAAAAATACAACCTAGAAATATCGTCCTTTTCATTTTAGTGAATGTTTTAGAATTTAAATGAAACTCCTAGACTTAATGAAAATAGTTGTGGCAAATCCCATTGGGTCACGAATCCTTGTCCTTCAGGATCCCATCCAGGATATTTTGTAAGTGTATAAAGGTTTTCAGCTGCAGCATAAAGCCTGAAAGAATTGAATTGTTTCTGCTTAGTAGATGAAGTTCGGAGTGTATATCCAAAATTGATAGTCTTCAGTTTCACAAAATCTCCTTTAAAGAGAAATTGGTTTGTATACGAATGATAATCCCCCATGCCGACAAGGGTTCCATCTTCCATTTTAATATTGCCTAACCAATCGAGACGCTGATACTTTGCTTTATCTCCCGATTTTTTCCAATAGTTCTGGTCAAAATCGGCCAACATTTCACCTGTGGAATTGGGGTTCACAAGATCTCTCATAAAGGTATCAAGAATATAGTTTCCACCTGAAAATATAATTAGAATACTTAGATCGAAAGCCTTATAAGTGAATTTATTGGTTATGCCCCCATAATAAGTGGGCATTGGGCTTTTCCCTTTCAAATGGAATATATTTGAATTGATGTTGGAGTTGGTCGCCAATAGTAGAACATCATTTCCTTGCTCGTCCTTCAGCCTTTGAGTTTCTCCTGTTTGATCATAATTTGCATGATCAAGTGCGTAAATTTGTCCTAAGCCTGTTTGTGGATCGATGCCTGCGAAATCGGCTACATAGTATTCACGAACAGCATATCCAGTCTTGGTAATGAAAGGAATTTCAACCATACCTGCTCCCGACTGATCAACCTGGGGCGTAAGTTTTTTCACCTGGTTTTGATTATAGGAAATGTTGAATGTTGTTTGCCATTTCAGGCTCTGTACTTCCAAATTGTAAGTTGTCACCGAGAACTCGATTCCCGAATTAACAAGGTTTCCAATATTTCCCCAGATTGAACCAATACCAGAGGAGGGTGGAAGTGTACTGGCCAGAAGAAGACCGTTTACATATTTGTTGTAATAGGCAAATGAACCATCAATACGGTGGTTGAAAAATCCGAAATCAATTCCCATATCAAGATTCTTTGTTGATTCCCATCTCAGATTAGTAACTCCAATAGACGAAACCAAAGTGCCATTCAGACCCATTACACTCCCACTCCCATAAGTCAATCCGCTCTCATAGTTGGTCACATCCAAATTCCCTGGAATCGTCGAATTGCCGGTTTGACCGAAACTACCCCTGAATTTAAAAAAATGATTCTTCCCGAATTTTTCCATAAATGCTTCATCAGAGAGTATCCATCCTGCCGAAAATGCTAAAAAATTGCCCCATCTATAGCGTGACGTGAAAACTGAAGACCCATCACGCCTGAGGCTGACTCCGGCCAGGTATTTATTTTTTAATTTATAGTTTGCACGTCCAAAATATGATTTTAAGTAGGTTTCGCTGACCATTCCAGAAAACATATTGGTCCATATGGCAGGTGTTCCCAATTGCTGATAAGTTCCGATAAGGTTTTCACCCTGCATATTCCGATACCAGGTGTTTGCACGCTGGGATTCGGTCCCACCTGTGAGATCGATAAAATGATTAGTAAAGGTTCTATTGTATTTCAGGAAGAAATTATAATTAATCGTTTTGGCTGTAGAAGCATTGTCTTGAGCTATTGAACCTTCCTTGCGAATCGCATCAGACACCCAAAAATCTCTATTTGCCTGAATAAAGTCGATTGAAACCTCTGACCTGGCTGAAAGGGCTTTGATAAATGGAATATGATATTCACCATATAAACTCGCTAAGGCCCGGTACATATCCAATTGTTCCAACATGTTAGCAGGATCACTTGAAGCAACAGGATTTCCTGTATATGGATTATAGTATAACTTCGGATTGGACAAACTATAAACCGGTTCAAATGGAACCGTTCCACTGTTACTATTTACAAAACCAAATCCGCCCGAAGTCCCATTTTTATTGCCATCCTCGTTATTTCCACTATTCTTACCCCGATTTCCCTTTGACAAGGACAAATTGACTTTTGTTCCAATTTCGATTGAATTCTTGGGTTTAAGGTCTACATTGGCCCGAAGCCCATAACGCTCGAGGCTTTCATTGGTCATAACGCTGTTATCTTTTCTGTAATTTCCTGATAAAAAATATCTGACAGCCTTATCGCCACCAATAGTTGATAAATTAATATTATGGAAACTCCCCTTTTGCATGGTTGCTTTCAACCAATCAGTATTGATAGCTTCAGCTTGTTCCCGAGTTAAAAACTCTGTAGCAAATACTTTTTTTGTATAAACATCACTCATATTGTAAGCACCTAATCCATAGGCCTGTTTTGCTTCATCCTTTACACGAAACCATTGCTTCGTATCAAGAAAATCAACGTGATGAAAGGGCAAATCAGAAATCCCGGTACTGTAATCCAGATTGATCGAAGCTTTTCCCATTACGCCTGACTTCGTAGTTACCATGATTACCCCATTTGAAGCTTTTGATCCATAGATAGAAGTAGCTGCGGCATCTTTAAGTACCTGAATTGACTCAATATCAGCCTGATTGATCAAAGCCATGGGTGATTGAATTGCAGAACCTGAGTTCTCAATATATACATCCGAAATAATGGGTATCCCATCAATGATCCAGAGTGGATTTATACCTGCACTGATAGAACCCAAGCCTCTAATCTTCGTATCAACCAAGGCACCCAACCTTCCAGAAGTAGACTGAACGCTAACCCCTGCAGCTTGGCCCTGCAAAAATGAATTGAAATTGGTAGAAATATATGCTGTCTGCATCAGGTCTGACTTTACGGTAGAAATACTACCTATAATGTCATGTCTTTTCTGAGTTCCATACCCAACTGTAATAATTTCTTCAATGTCAAATATTTCTGCCTCCATCACCAGATTAACTATCGAATTAGTTCCAACAGTAACTTCTTGTTTTTTCATTCCAATGAATGAAAACTGCAAGATCGAATTATCCGAAATATCTTGTATTGAAAAATGTCCATCTGCATCTGTATGGGTACCATTCATAGTCCCTTTTTGGACAATGGAAACTCCCACAAGTGAATTCCCCGAAGAATCAGATACTCGTCCCGAAATATTTAATAATTGATTGGTTTTATTTTCATCTGAAGAACTAGTTAAAGCAATAATCTGATTGTTAACTGAATAGGTGATCCCTGTGTTAATAAACATTTTATTGAGAATCTTTGATATTGACTTTCGATTGCATGAAATATCAACTTTTTGCAATACATTGACTTTTGTGGCGTCATACATAAATAGAAAAGTGGAGTTCTTTTCTATTTCTTCCAAGACATTTTGAATCGGTGTGTTTTTTAATGTTAAGGTAATGCGTGTATTCTGAGAATACGTATGTATGGCCAATAGTTGTGAAAGGGTTACAAGTATCAGGAAAAATATTAGTTTCATTATAAAAGGTTTTGATTCAAAAGTAGCAGGAATTAAGAATCAACCGACTTATTTTAGGATGAAATCAATTGCTTATTTCAACTTTTGTTTTAATTGATTGATCGCTGCTACGAATAATTTTACAATGAATCGAACAGGCGTATTCAATCGATTTAAAGACTTCATCTAAAGTTTCATTTTTAATCGTTGCAGTAAATACCGATTTATAGACTGAAGGATTTTTCACGTCAATATCAATGTTGTATTTCCTTTCTAATTTCATAAGTACCTCTTTCATTGGACTACCTTTAAAATAGAGGACCCCATCTTTCCATGCCATAACCTGTTCAATATCAACATCATTCACAACCACATTACTTGACTGAACATCGTATTGGGCCATTTCTCCCGGAACAATCTTGTAATGGAAGGACTCCCTTTTCGAATGTAGCAATTCTACGCTACCCGATTCGAGCGCTACACTTACTGTTCCAGTATTTGGATAGGCATTGACATCGAATTTGGTGCCTAAAACCTTCACTTGAAGATCATCACAATTAACAATAAATGGCATCAGTTTGTTTTTAACAACCTGAAAAAATGCTTGCCCACTTAATTTAATTTCCCGGTTCTGAATTGCAAAATTGCTGCTATAAGTGACAATTGTTCCGGAATTTAACCATACAACCGAACTGTCAGGCAAAATAATCTTAGATCGTTGGCCATTTTCCGCTACAATTGAGGTATTAAATAATCCGGATCCTTTTAAAACTGAATGGGTGTTTTGAGAATGAAAGTAAAATGTGGAAAGGCCAATGGCAAAGATGAAAATTGCAGCATATTTCAGTAATGAATTGACATTCAGTTTAGAGTTAAATTTTTTTGAATTTAATCGATCTTTAAAACCCAGATACAAGTTCTCAACCTGATAAGAAGACATTTCTTTTTCAGAGGCCAAAAGTGCCCACGAATTCTTTAATCGGTTGTATTCTTCTTTCGAATCCTGCTCTTCTTCGATTGAGGTGAGAACCGATCGTTTGGTATCTTCCTCTGCATTTCCAACAACCACTTTAAAAATATCTTCCGTTTTCCTCATTTGTCTTGGTGTTAACTATACAAAGCACCAACAGGATTTTACCCTAGTTGTAAAAATTACATTATTACAAGAAATCCCAAAATATCGTTTAGCAAATAAATAAAAATGCTACCAATGGCAGATAATCTTTCAGATTTGTACGAAACACTTTTAAGGCTTTGGTCATATGACCTTCAACTGCTTTGACCGAAATACTAAGTTCCTCAGCGATTTCCCTGTATTTTTTTTCATCAAACCGACTCATCTGAAAAACCACCCGACATTGTGGAGGCAATTGTTCCATTGTTTCCTTAATAATCTTCTCGATTTCCGAGAAAGTTAAAGTTGAAGTATCGAGAGCGCTCAATGCATCTAAATTTGCTTTTATTTCCAGATCACCAAGATTGGTCGAATCGTAAAGCCTTTTTCTATATTTTAGATCACGCAGCTTATATAAGCAATTGTTTTTTGAAACTGTATAAAGATAGGCCCCTAAATTGGTATCATTGGCAAGGGTTCCTTTTTTATCCCACAACGTCATCAAAGTATCCTGAATAATATTTTCAGCCAGATCGGCCTGAGGTATATATTCTCGCACAAAGTAGTATAAACGAGGGACATACTTATTGTAAATTACTTTAAACGCAGCTTCATCACCCTCTCTTAGTTTTTCAAATAAATATTTCTCATCTTCCGTCATTACCGAATATTAAAGATAACAAAACTATCAAATTTTTCATATTATCTTTCCTTCGATAACTACAATTTAATTAATTCAAGTGACCAGTAATAAAAATGAAAGGACGAGCATCACAACTGATTAATCTTTGATACACCTCACCGAATACCCTTGCCGTTTATCTTCCATACTTGAATACACATTGTCTAAATCGGTCGCAATCCAGATGCCATAAGCCTCTTGTGCTGTAATCTCTGAAGAGGTCCACCACAGCCCGTTCCACACGGCAAAATCATAGAGGCCCGTTTCACTGCGCTGACCTCCTGGCAAGGCTGTAAAACCACTCTCATTGGTTGATCCAGAATTAGAGCTAATCCAATGCGCACTGCCTGCTTCTTTCAATTTACCGGGTAGATTATCCTTACCCAAATAGCTGGTTAATTCTTCCCATTCCTGGTTTGTTGGAATATGCCATCCTGTGGGACAAAGTTTTCCTGTATTCACAGCAAACCAGTTGTACAAAGCTCCGTATGAATTTTTATTCGCTGTTTCATTGTTTTCATACCAGCAATAGGCAGCGGTTGTTAAACCAGCCCAGGCTAAATTATCTGTTACAGATGGAATTGAGGTGCCATCATTGTATTTGGTGGTTTTCAGATTCTCCACCATCCAAACTTGCTTGCCTATGGTAACAGAATGATAGATGTTGCCATCTTTGTCCTTGACCGTACCCGCTTCCAATGGAACGTCACTGCCATCACTTTTCTTACAATTGGTGGTGAAAATCATTACCAATCCAACAAGGGTTAACAGGTTCAGCCAAGTTCTCAGGTTCTTTTTCATAGCGGGTTTATTAGGTTTATGAATAGATTTCATTGGCAAATGGAATAACTAAATTAATAAATTATTTCCATCCAATAAAATTTATTTATGCCTAACATCCCTGGGAGCCACCTGAATGGGTTGTGCCCCCTTGCTTTGACCGAGCTCCCGTTCTTATTGATTCCGCTGAATCATCATTTTCTGGCTGGCAGTATATTTGTCAACCGTTAGGGTATAAAAGTAAATTCCCTTTGAAAGGTTCGCAGCATCGAATTCGACCGTATGCTTCCCTTGTGTGTATTTATTTCCTGCCAGCTCTGCAATTTCAGCTCCAAGTACATTGTACACTTTTAGAGAAACATAGCTGTTGCTTGGAATCTCAAATGAAATGTTCGTTTTCCCGTTAAACGGATTCGGATAATTCTGTTCCAATTGATAACCATCTACCCCTAAAGACATTGCTCCCTCAACTTCGGTAGGTACAATGCCCATCAATGAAAGCATTTTCGTCGCATAGCGGGTTCCAATCTTCCTGTAACCTGCCGAATTGAAATGCAGATTGTCGGTCGTATCGGTGCAGGTGCTTGAAGAAATGACATACGAATTGGGAAGGCTTTGTGGCAGTTTTGCAATGATGGCATTCATACTCGCACAAGCACCGCCCTGATCAACATTCACGACTTCACCTGCCAGCAGTGGCACCTTGGTAGGGTCAAGCCCCAGATCCGTGATCAGGTTGTTGTAGATGGCCTTGACCTTTGCAGGCCATTGGCTATCACCCGTATTTGACTCTCCCTGGTGTAACAGAATCCCCTTGATCACACCATCCTTCTGAGCCAGTTTGGCCACTTCAACCAGGTAGGCGTAAGGGTTTCCATTGTATGCATTGATGATGTTTTTCAACCAGTCCTCTGTGATCGATGCAACATAGGTCTTGTAATTGACCTTGTCGAACAGTTCAATTTTACAACCGGCAACCGACACATTGACTACTCCCACTCTAATATCCGTGGGAAGGTTGGCAACCATCGTTCTGCCAAAATAATCAGCAGGCGATAGACCTGAATAGCATCGTGTCAATGGTGGAACAGCCGTATACCAGGAACCCTTAACCCTTCCCATATTTGAACAGGCAACCGCCTCCATGACCTTGAATCGACTGTTTACGGTCTTGTCCTGGGCTTGAATGGTTCCCTGACCCTCCATGTTCGACTGCCCAAAGCAGAGGTAAATATAAAAGTTCGGATCTTGTGCAAAAGCCTTCGTGCCCAGCAAGAACATTGCCAGCATTAGAATCAATACTGCATGCATTTTTTGTATTTTCATAACTCATTTTTTAATATCTATTAGTACAATTGCTCCTATATTGCTTCCCTAAGTCTGCTGAAAAACAGCTTTGAAAACCACGAAGTGGTTGAATGTGAATAACCATGGGTGCAACCCATGGGATTGTAGTCACATTCACCATGGGTACAACCCATGGGATTAGTGTCGCATCCCCTACTGGTGGTTATTCCGAGATCATCCATCTTCGCTTATTTGCTTTTAATCTCCACTTGTGTATCCTTCAGCCCGGCAGATTTAACCTTCACGGTAATCGCTCCGGGATGCTCTGCCTTTGAACGGACAATCACCAGGCAAAGTCCGTTGAAGGCTTCACGCCCGGTAGCGGCAAACGACACCAGGCTCGTGGGGTCACCATTGTCAGTTGCAACAATCTCACCCGGACCTTCAATGCTGAACCCGATTAGGTTGTTCGACCGGGGCACCATCAGTCCATCCCGGTCAGTGATCTGAACGGTGATGAATGCCAGGTCTTTCCCATCCGACTGAATCGTTTTACGGTCTGCCGATGCCTCCAGCTTCGTCGGTGTACCCGTAGTCTTCACCACATTCGTGGCCCATTTTCGGCCGTTTTTGTAAGCCACCACCTTCAGTTCACCCGGTTCATATTTCACACTGTCCCAACGAAGGCGATATTCAAAGGACTGCTTTTTCTTCAGGCCCAGTGATTTTCCGTTCAGGAACAGTTCGGCCTCATCACCCGAGGTAAACACGTGAACAGGGGTGATCTGACCGATGCGTTCAGGCCAGTTCCAATGCGGCAGGATATGCACCATGGGCCTGTCAGGCAGCCAATGTGATTGGTAAAGGTAGAACCGGTCCTTCTTAAATCCGGCCAGGTCGATGATCCCTGAATACGAGCTTCGTGCCGAGTAGTAGGGAGTTGGCTCGCCCAGGTAGTCGAATCCGTTCCAAACAAATTCACCCGCCACATAAGGATGATTGTCCAAAGAGGCAAACACCTTGTCAGCCGAGGAGCCAAAGTCAACCGCATGTAGTTCGTAGGAACTCACCTGGGCAATCTTCGAATCGCCGCCCCTACCCTCCCGCAACGGCGCACTATTCTCTTTCGACACGGGAAACAGGTAGATGCCGCGGCTACTGAATGCCGAGGCCGTTTCGGTGCTGAGAATGACTTTATGGGGAAATTTGGCATGGAAGGCATCATATTGCGGCACAGTTCTGATACGATCGGTGCCTTCAAATTCGGGTGACTGGCGAATGCCTTCACCCTGGTAATTCAGGCCAATAAGGTCAGGAACCGCGGGCAACGGCATATCTGATTTTGCATAGTTCATCGCGACAGTGGTGGGACGTGTTGCATCCTCCTCCCTGACAATGTCATACAATCGTTTAGCCACAGCAGCCCCTTCAGCGCCCGTATATTGTTCACCCACCTCATTGCCGAAACTCCACATCAGCACCGATGGAGAGTTCCGGTCCCTGCGTACAAAAGCGCGGGTGTCAGGCTCCGACCAGTCGGGAAAGATCAGATGAAAATCATGGGGTGTTTTTTTGCGCTCCCATGAATCAAAAATCTCGTCAATCACCAAAAAGCCCATCCGGTCGGTCAATGCAAGCAACTCGGGAGCAGGCGGATTGTGTGACATACGGATGGCATTGCAGCCCATCTCCCGCAAGATTTCCAGCTGTCGTTCAGCTGCCCGGGTATTGAAGGCCGAACCCAGGGCGCCCAGGTCATGGTGTTGGTTGACCCCTTTGATCAGGATATGTTCACCATTTACCAATATTCCCTTGTCAGGATTAAATTCCAGTGAGCGGATGCCGAACCGTGTCTGGTATTGGTCGATGGGCTTTCCGTCCAACAGCAGAGTTGTAACTGCCACATAGAGGTTGGGATGCTGTGTGGGTGGTGGTCCCCACAGTTTTGGGTTCTTCAGCATGACAGCGTCCTCAAGCTGAACGCTTTCACCTGCCATTACTTTTGATTTCAAGATGGGAAAACTGGCAACTGCCCTTCCCATTGGATGATCTTTGGGGTCCAATGCATAAATTTGCGTAATCGCTTCAACCCTTGCCTCCCCCTGGCTGTCATTATCAATGGTGACGGTCAGATCGATTTTAGCCGATGCCTTTGAAATATCGGTCGTCTTTACAACAGTTCCCCACTGGCCCACATGGATGCGACTGGTCTTGGTCAGCCATACATTGCGGTAGATTCCTGCACCGGGATACCAGCGGGCTGAATTGTTTGGATTGTCCAAACGGATGGCCAGTTGATTTTCACCTCCCGGCACCAGGTAGGGCGTGAGATCCAATCGCCACGAGTTATAGCCATAGGGCCAGCCGCCCACCAGGTGGCCGTTCAACCAGACCATGGCATATGACATGGCTCCATCGACATCCAGGAAAACAGACATCCCGGCATCCGATGCCGGGATATCCAGTTTCTTGCGGTACCATGCCACCCCGTTGATGGGCAGTCGGCCCATTCCTCCACCAACTTCAGCATCGGGGCCCTCTAAAAATGGCCCTTTGATGGCCCAGTCGTGGGGCAGATCCACCTTTTCCCATCCTTTGTCATTAAAATTGCCCTGAACAAAAGGGAAGTCGCTCCCCGGATCGCCCTTGGGCCGAATGGCACGCCTGGAAGGATCCTTGATGAAGGGATTGCCAGTAGGCAAAATCCAGGCCTTCAGCACCTCTTGTGTTGATTCGACCTTCACGGCACCGGTTGGTTTGGCATCGGCTACCCTGAGCTCTTTTTCGTCTTTTACCTCGGGCCTCACATCATAGATCAAGTGGTCGGCATTGGCTGCTGAATCGTATTTATAAAAGTTCCAGTTTTGATTAATCGAAATGCGTTGCCTGGGATTACTTCCAGGATCAGCCTTCTTGCGCTGCTGTTGGGCTACAGAGGACTGCCCTCCGAACACCAATCCGATCAGGATTATAAATGACAATTGAAAATACTTCATCCGTGCTGTTTTAAAAATCACCTGTTGTTATTGAATAAGCTTTTCGACAACCACTTCTTCAGTGAGCCTGTAAAAAAGGGGTTCAATTGGTAAAACGATAAAATTAGGACCAAAATACAACTTGTAGGTATTAAAACACGATTTCAGACCATTTTTTAAGCAAAGTTTTTCCTGTGGTTAGTAAGAGGAATTCGCTACTTTTACCCTTTCGAAATGCATAAGAATTTATGGAGAAGACCGTTCACTTGCTGATCATGTACACGATGCTGGTGTTGACCCTGCTATTGTTTCACAAGGGACGCAAACACCCCAGAAGCCTGATGCTGGCCATCTATGCATCGGTTGAGGTACTTACCAATGGTTTGAACACCCTGACCCTTTCGGGCGGCTGGGACTTTTTCGTCCTTTTCCCATTTCTGCATTTTATCTATAAACCCCTGTATTGTTTGTGGGTCCCACTGTTTTATTTCTATGTACGTTCTTGTTTTTCTGCCGATTTTAAGTTGAAGAAAAAACACTGGATCCATATCCTGCCCTTCATCGCCTTTCAGGTTTTCTTTCTTGGCATTTGGTTGTTCAAAGGCGATCAATACCTGGTGGACAACTTGTATCAGCCAGGTACATTTCTTTTCAACACCGCATTTGCAGTGGATGTCACGGTCAAAGTGCAGTACCTTTTTTATAATTTCCTGATGATCGGCTCCTTAATCCACATTGAAAAGAGTAGAAATCTTCCCCAACAGGGAGTTCCTTCACTGGGTGTTGACCTGCGATGGCTGCGCTTTATCGTCTCTGGATATGCGCTGGCATGCCTGATTGCCATGGCCAATTTTGCCTCCGAATTAATGAAAAGCCCGGCCACTGCCACCATTAACCTTTTTAGCATCAGTTATTTTTTCCTTTTCTTTTTCGTCATTTTCTACAGCACCATTACCCAAAAACCCATCGATGCAGAGGTAAAGCCAAAACCTGCGCTGCTGCCCAATACCGATATGCAGTTGTTGATGAAACGAATTGAGGAAGTGGTGGCTGCCCGTCAAATGTACCTGGAACCGGAACTGAGCCTTCAGCAAATTGCCTCTGCACTGAACGAAAAGGAACGGAATATTTCGCAAGCCATCAATACCATTCAACATCGGAATCTAAACGACTACCTCAATTCGCTTCGCATTGAACATGCGTGCCGCTTGTTGCTGGCCGATAAGGAAAAACCAGTGTTCGAGGTCATGTATGATTCGGGATTTAATACCAAGGGCACTTTCAATCTGGCCTTTAAAAAAATTGTAGGCAAGACCCCTACCCAATTCAGGGAAGGATAGTTTGCTGTTTCATAATAATTATACAATCTTTGTCTTTTCAACCAAATGGCAGGATTACCGGAATATAAGATGAACTGCTAGACCAAATTACTCAGACATGATATGGAATTTTTACAATCAATAGACAAGGACTTGTTCCTTTTCCTCAATGGAATGCACAATGCCTTTTTCGATTCATTCATGTATTGGATGAGCGACCGCTTCGTCTGGGTGCCGATGTATGTAGGGATCATCCTGCTATTGGTCTGGCGTTATAAGATGCGGGGTGTCTGGATGGTTCTATTCCTGGTGGCCGCCATTGCCTTGTGCGACCAGACCGCTTCACACCTGCTGAAGAATCTGGTGCAACGATTGAGGCCCTCACAAGAACCTTCACTGGCCGGATTGGTCCGTATCAGCAAAGCCGGGCCGGGGGGATTGTTTGGTTTTGCCTCGTCACATGCGGCCAATAGTTCTGGACTGGCCATCTTCCTCTATTTTGCACTCGACAACCGACTTAAAATCATGAAATACGGACTCTTGATATGGGCTGTCCTGGTTTCATACAGTCGCATATACAATGGGGTCCACTATCCCGGTGACGTTTTGGCCGGATGGATCATCGGGTTGGCTTATGGCTACCTGATGGCAAAAGCCTATTTGATTTTTGACGCTTCTCGATTGAAAAGGGAAAAGTTACAAAGCAACAAAGTAGCAAAGTAACAAAGTAACAGAGTACCTAAGTAACAAAGCACCTAAGCTATTCACCCCATTTTAGGGATTATTACTTCTAAAATAGGACACCGAAATAGCTAATTTAAAGCTTGTTTTGCTTTTTCACTTTGTTACTCTGTTACTTTGTCTCTTTGTCACTTTGCTACTTTTTTCCTTTGTTACATTCATTTCAAAAAAGTAGCCGTATATTCGTACTTCAAAACCATTCATAACCGATCAACCATGAAAAAACTGACTTTTATTTTATGGATCCTTGCGATCAACTTCTTCCCGGTCAAGGCACAAACCAAATCACATCAGAAATCTCCCGTATTAAGTGAAGCCGCCCCTGAAAGCGTGGGCATGTCAGCCGAACGACTGGCCCGCATTGATCAGATGTGCAGCGAAGTTGTCAAGAAAGGCGACTTACCCGGCATTGTATCACTCGTTACCCGAAACGGGAAAATCGTATTCTGGAAAGCCTACGGGATGGCCAACAACCAGGAAGGCAAGGCCTTGAAACGCGATGACATTTTCCGTATCGCCAGTCAGACAAAAGCCATCACCGCAACGGCCGTGATGATGTTGTGGGAGGAAGGCAAGTTTCAGCTCGATGACCCGATTTCAAAATACATCCCTGAATTCAAAAATCCACAGGTTCTCAAATCGTTTAATCCAAAGGATAGCACCTATACCACCGAACCTGCCAAGTCTGAAATTACCATTCGTCAATTGATCACCCATACCTCAGGCATTGGATATGGAGTAATTGACAGCGACGAGTCATTTAGGATGATCTATAAAAAGGCGGGCATCACTGATGCCTTTACCACCCAAAAAGTATTCATTGCAGACAATGAAAAGAAATTGGCTAAATTGCCCCTGCACTTCAATCCTGGCGAGAAATACAGTTATAGTGAAGGATTGGATGTATTGGGCTACCTGATTGAAGTCGTTTCAGGAATGCCCTTTGATGTTTTTCTGAAAACACACCTGTTCGATCCCCTGGGCATGAATGACACACGCTTTTATCAACCCGAAGAAAAAGCCGGGAGATTGGTGGCTGTTCAGCAGAAGAACATCAATGGACAATGGGAAAAATACCCGACCACTTTCTATGATACCGACTATCCCATCAAAGGAGCAAAGACCTTTTTCTCAGGCGGGGGCGGTCTTTCAAGTACGGCCAAAGATTACGCCACCTTCCTTCAGATGTACCTCAACGGAGGCGAATACAACGGCCTCCGCTTCCTGAGCCGCACCACCATCGAAGCGATCATGGGCAACCAGATTGGAAAGATCTGGGGTGAAGATCCTGAAAAAGTGTATGGACTGGCCTTCTCAGTGCTTACCCAAAAAGGCGAAGAGAAAGGGGGCCTGGGAAGCAAAGGCACTTTCGAATGGGGCGGGTATTTTAACACCCAGTATTTTGCCGATCCCAAGGAAAAAGTCATTGGCATCCTGATGAAACAAACCCAGGGCCCTGTAAGCGATGAAACAGGCTGGAAATTCAAGCAATTGGTGGGTCAAAGCATTGATGATTAATTTTCCTTCTGAGAACAGAGTAACAAAGTACCTAAGTCACAAAGTTCTGTCGAGTAACAGATAATGTGACGATATTGATTAATAGCTCTATCCTTTGCCGTCTGCTTTAGCTGACGG
>DASXUZ010000061.1:0-30636 GCA_036504555.1 Prolixibacteraceae bacterium
ATGAAATACTGAAGCTTGCCGATGCTTTTCTTCGAAAGTATCAGCTGTTGAACTAAGACAAAGTTACAAAGTTACAAAGTACCAAAGTAACAAAGTACCAAAGTAACAAAGTGACAAAGAGACAAAGTATTGGCGCGTAACAGGTACTACTCTGTTGCTCTGTCTCTTTGTCACTTTGTTACTTTGGTACTTTGGTACTTTGTAACTTTGGTACTTTGTAACTTTGTAACTTTATTTCTATTTCACCAGTTTTGAAATCTCTTTAAATTCGGTAGCGGACGCGCTTCTGGTCAGTTCAAATAAGATGGATTCGAGCGAGGTCATCATGATTCCTTCATGGCGGAAGCGTTCAGAGGCCAGGTCCATCGAATCGAATGAACGGGAGGAAACACAATCCATCACCACCACGGGTACATATCCTGCTTCCTGCAGGTCAAGGGCAGTTTGCAACACGCAGACATGGGATTCGATTCCGCAGATAATCACGTTCCTGGCTCCCAAAAGGGCCAGCTTTTCAGCTACCGCAGGCTCATCGAAACAACTGAAATCCTTCTTCTCAATGTAGTGAAAATCAGGGATCACTGCTGTAATTTCAGCGACAGTTTCACCCAGCCCTTTGGTGTATTGTTGAGTTACAAGTATCGGTAGTCCAAGGATTTGCAGCCCCTGGATTAACTTCGAACAATTTTCAATCAACTGCTCGCTCTCTTCCATCACTGGAACCAAACGTTCCTGGATATCGACCACCAGGCCAATGGTATTTTCTTTTAAAATGCGCATGTCTTTTAGTTCAAAGTTTCAAGTTCAAGGTTTCAAGTTCCGCTCTTAACAACATAGCAGGGTTGTTTCTTGTTCCTTATTTTTTATTTTTTATTGCTTATTCAGATTCACCCCGAGGACTATGGGTCAAGTTCCAGGTTCCAAGTTCCAGGTTGCCGCTCTTAACAACATAGCAGGGTCTTGGAGAAAGTTAAAGGATGGGTGGCTTTCGATCGCCACGCAACTTTAAACTTTAAACTTTAAACTTCCTTCTCCTACTTCTTCAGCGCTGCCTGCAGTCGTGACTGGTCGCCCAGGTATCCACCATGGTGGCGCTTGGCATAATCTTCGTTGCTGAATTCGATGCGTTTCATCATCATCACCACCAGCACATCGCCAATGACTGTCATGACCGTGGTTGAAGTACTGGGGGTGAGTCCCAGGATACACACCTCTTTGGGGTTGCCCGTTTCAAGGCACACATCCGACAATTGAGCCAACTGTGATTCCTTGTTGCTGGTAATCACAATCAGGGGTAAGCCGGGGTGTAAATTTTCGGCCAGTACTACCAGTTCCAGGATTTCGCGGGTCTTCCCAGAGTTGGAAATTAACAACAATACATCGTTGGGTTGAATGACTCCCAGGTCGCCATGCTGGGCATCGCTGGGATGCAGGAATACTGCCGGAGTCCCTGTTGAACTGAAGGTAGTGGCAATATTCAAGGCAATCTGTCCGGCTTTTCCCATTCCTGAGGCAACCAATTTCCCTTTGAGCCGGTGGACCCTTTCCTCGATGATGGCAATTGCTTTTTCATACGCATCCGTCACCGGGATGTTTTGAATGGCTTCGGCTTCCTGACGAAGGACCTGTTTGATTTCTTCAAGCATGGAATCTGTTTTTATCACGGAACAAAATTATTCTAAAAAACCATATGCAAGCCAAAAAACTTCGGCTATTCTTGTTGCGCCTCATAAGATTTTAAGCAACAATCTGTGAGGAAAGCTGTTAAAATGTTAAAAAAAATGCATTTAATTAACATGGATCTGGGAATAAATGTGCAAATTTAAAGGCGTTAAAAACCAGACGCTAACTATTAATTATAATTATGAAGATTCACGAATATCAAGCCAGACAAATTTTCAGGGATTATGGCATTCCTGTGCCCGATGCGGCCTTGTGTTACACGGTGAGCGAGGTCGAAAAAGCGGCCCGCGAGATAGGCCGAATGGTGGTGGTCAAAGCCCAGGTATTGGCTGGTGGCCGCGGAAAAGCCGGTGGAGTTAAACTGGCCCGTACGGTCGAAGATGCAGTTACCGCCGGCAAACAAATCCTGGGTATGGATATCAAGGGTTTAACCGTGACCAAAGTATTGGTCACCGAAGCGGTCGACATCGCCAAGGAATTTTATGTGGGACTGATCAATGACCGTAATTCAAAATGTATCACCCTGATGGTGAGTGCTGAAGGAGGCGTTGAAATTGAGGAAGTGGCCAAAGACAATCCTGAAAAGATTATCAAGTTTTCCATCAATCCATTGACTGGATTACTGGATTACCAGGCCAGAAACGTAGCCCTTGAATTGTTTGGCGACATCAAGCTGGCCCAAAAAGCGGCTTCCATTTTTACCAAACTCTACAAATTGTACATTGAAACCGATTCGACCCTGGCCGAAATCAATCCACTGGTGCTTACCACTGGAAATGACATCCTGGCCATCGACGGCAAGATGAATTTCGACGATAACGCACTTTACCGTCAGCCTAAAATACTGGCTATGCGCGAGCCGGATGAAGAAGAAATGCAGGAAATCGCCGCCCACGAAAAAGGATTGGCCTATATCAAGCTCGATGGCAACATTGGATGTATGGTCAACGGCGCAGGTTTGGCCATGGCTACCATGGACATGATTAAATTGTATGGTGGTTCGCCTGCCAACTTCCTGGATATTGGCGGGAGCTCCAATCCGCAAAAAGTGATTGATGCCATGAATATCCTGTTGAGTGACAAAAATGTAAAGGCCGTGATGATCAATATTTTTGGAGGAATCACCCGTTGTGATGATGTGGCCAGGGGTCTGATCAAAGCGCTGGAAGTAATCATGACCGATGTGCCCATCGTGGTTCGTCTATCGGGAACCAATGCAGAAGAGGGACTGGCTTTATTAAAGAAGACAGGACTTCCAACGGTTAGTTCGATGAGCGAAGCGGCTCAAAAAGCCATTGAACTGAGTAGAAGGTAGAGTTCCAGGTTTAAAGTTCCAAGTTTCAAGTTCAAAGTTCCAGGTTGCGTGCCGATGTATAGCAACCCATCCTTTAACTTCCCCGATGACTTGGGGTGAATTTGCAACCAGATTGGCCCGCAACTTTAAACTTTAAACTTTGAACTTTAAACTTTGAACTTTAATTTTAAAAAAAAAATCAATTACCAATAATATCATACGATGAGCATTTTAGTCAATAAAGATACAAAGCTGGTTGTTCAGGGCATTACTGGACGTGATGGTAAATTCCATGCCGGCAAGATGAAAGAGTATGGCACCCAGGTTGTTGCTGGTGTTTCGCCGGGCAAGGAAGGCGAAACCCTTGACGGGGTGCCTGTTTTTAATACCGTGGCCCATGCAGTGAAGGCCACCGGTGCCAATACCTCCATTATTTTTGTACCCGCTGCCTTTGCCGCGGATGCCATCCTGGAAGCCTCAGAAGCAGGAATCAAGCTGGTCGTTGCCATCAGCGAGGGGGTGCCGATCCAGGATATGGTCAGGATTACACCGATCCTGAAACTGAACGGAACGCTTTTAATCGGTCCCAACTGCCCGGGACTAATCACTCCCGGGGAATCACTGATCGGGATTTTACCTGCCATGATATTCAAGGAAGGCAATATTGGATTTATCTCGCGCAGCGGGACTTTAACCTATGAAGTAGTCAACCTGCTGTCGTTGAACGATTTTGGTCAGACCACCTGTGTCGGAATCGGGGGAGACCCTGTGGCCGGATTGTATTTCATCGATTTACTCGAACGCTTCGAGAACGATCCTGAAACCAAAGCAGTGGTGCTGATTGGCGAAATTGGCGGTGATGCTGAAGAAAAGGCTGCCCAGTACATTGCTGATCATATGACCAAGCCTGTGGTTGCTTTCATTGCAGGGCAAACAGCTCCCCCCGGCAAACGCATGGGACATGCCGGTGCCATCATTTCCAGCGGATCGGGTACGGCCGCCGAAAAGATTGCCGCTTTCAACAAGGCCGGAGTTCCCGTTGCCAAAGAACCTTCAGAAATACCAGTTCTGCTAAGGGCAAAACTGGATGGAAAGATTTAGGGGCAGGGAGAAAAGTTTAAAGTTTAAAGTTCAAAGTTTAAAGTTGCGTGCCGATCTAAGGCAACCCATCCTTTAACTTCCCCGAGGACTTGGGGGGAACTTTGAACTTTAAACTTTGAACTTTAAACTTTTTTGTATCTTCGGGCATCCAATCCAGCAGGCATGTTGAAGAATGTAAAAATTGATTCGGAATCTGAAATCCCCAAATATAAGCAGGTCGTTGATCTGTTTGTTTCAGACATTGAGGCCGGGATTTTTAAACAGGGGCAACGCATCCCCTCCATCAATGAGACCAGCGAAGAGCTGCTTCTTTCGCGCGATACCATTGAGAAAGCCTATGTTTTCATGAAGAAAAAGGGCATCCTGCTGGCAGTAAGGGGAAAAGGTTATTACATCAACCAGGTGAATGTAGGTAGGAAATTAAAGATTTGCCTGCTGTTTAATAAGCTAAGTAACTACAAACGAAGTATTTATTATTCGTTTGTAAAATCGATGGGAATCAAAGCCAGTGTCGATGTGTTTATTTACAACTATGATCCCGAGGAATTTGAGACCATTGTAGACAACAACCTGAACAACTACGATTATTTTGTCATTTTACCTCACTTCAGGAAGGAGAATGCCCACATCAGTGAAGTGATCCGAAAAATACCGCATGAAAAAGTGCTGATTGTCGATCGCTTTATGGAGGAGCTGAAAGACTATCCGGTTGTTTACCAGGAATATGACAAGGATATCCAGTCTGCCTTGCTCTGCGGCCTTGATTTGCTTCGTACATACAGCCGCCTGAACCTGGTTTTCCCGCAGGATGAATTTTATCCCCCTTATATAGTCCGCGGGTTCAGGATTTTTTGCCAGGTCCATGGATTTGACTTCAGCATCATCGACCGCATGGAAGAGACCGACATCCAATTGGGAGAGGCCTACATCATCGTGTCTGACGATGATTTATATGCCTTTATCCGCAAAGTCAAACAAAAAAGCTGGACCCTTGGAAAGGACTGTGGGGTAGTAGCCTACAACGAAAACCAGGTGAAAGAAATTTTGTGTGACGGAATTACCACCATTTCAACCAACCACGAAGAAATAGGTCAACTGGCAGCACGGATGATTCTGACCAAAAAGTTTGAACACATCAAAAGCCCCTTTCGTTTCATTCGCAGAAACTCGCTGTAAAGGAACAAAGTTACAAAGTATCAAAGTATCAAAGTTACAAAGTATCAAAGTGACAAAGAGACAAAGTTACAAAGTACCAAAGTTCCTAAACTATTTACCCCATTTTGCTCCTTTGCTCCTTAGGTACTTTGTTACTTAGGAACTTAGGTACTTTGTTACTTTCTTCCTCATCCTGACATAGGACAAACACCTATCTTTTGGGGTAAACAACTCCTAGTTGAAAATTAGAATTGCACCTATTTTTTACGGCATGCAGGTTGTCTAAATTTGTTTTGAAAATCAACCATAATTAAATAATTCACAGATTGAATTTGGGAAAGCTGAACACTGCACTGAGGCAGTTCCAAGGCATTCGACGCATTCAGGAAAGTGGATGTTGGTATTTAGGTTCAAAGAATTGAATGGTACTGCAATGTATTGATTGTGAACTGTTCAATGAACCCAGGTTCGATGACAAGGATGATTTTTTCTTGAATGTGAGTTTCAAAAAGTGAACGTGAAAACGGGCGAAGTTTGTTAATTTTTAATGCTATTAAGACCATGACCTGGATTGAGAATGATTATTCTGAGATGACCCCGAAGGGCATAAACCATCCAAAGGATTTCCATGAATTTATTCCCCGATATCTTTCCCATAAAAACAACTATCACCCCCATGGGTTTCATGCGTCAAATCTGAATCCTTCCTCCTATGTGGTGGACTGGCAATTACAAAAGGAGGAAAATCCGGATGTTGAAAAATGGCCTTCATTGGCTTGGCACTGATAGTTCTATTTTTATACCGACATCTCATTTTAATAAACACAATCCGATCTACCCAAAATCACTGGAATTCAGTCAATAGGTAGCAGAAGTTTGCATGTGTATAAATATTATAATTTAATATATTGAATATGAAAATTTTAATGTTCGGCTGGGAGTTTCCTCCCAATGGCTCTTAAGTATGAATCCCCCATCGGCCGGTGATGATCATCGGGTGTGATCGTTCAGAAATTAATTTAGAAATAACCTTCCTAATTAAAATAAAGAAAAAATGAGACAACTTAAAATTGCACAACAGGTAACCAATCGGGATGCCATTTCCCTTGACAAATACCTTCATGAGATTGGACGTTTTGAGTTAATTAAGGCTGAGGAAGAAGTCGAACTGGCCCGAAGAATCAAAAAAGGGGACAAAGCTGCCTTGGAAAAACTGATCAAAGCCAATTTAAGATTTGTGGTTTCGGTTGCCAAACAATACCAGCACCAGGGGGTGGCTTTACCTGATTTGATCAATGAAGGAAACATGGGTTTGATCAAGGCGGCTCAGCTATTTGATGAAACCCGGGGATTTAAATTTATCTCCTATGCCGTCTGGTGGATTCGCCAATCGATCCTTCAGTCCCTGGCCGAACATTCACGCATTGTAAGGTTGCCCTTGAATAAAATTGGATTAATTACCAAAATCAACAAGACCTACAACCGGCTTGAGCAGGAATTCCAATATGATCCTTCCTCAGATGAAGTGGCCATGGAATTGGATACCTCCCCCGAAATCATAGAGGATGTATTAAGACTCTCAACCCATAGCATGTCAGTCGATGCCCCTATTCATGATGAGGAAGGCACCCAGTTGTATGATGTGATTTATAATGAAGATTCGCCCAGCCCTGAAGGTGGATTAATGAAATCCTCCCTTTACCTGGAAATTGAGCGGTGGCTATCTACTTTGGCTGAACGCGAATCGGATGTCATCCGCTATTTCTACGGACTGTGTGGCCATCGTCAACTTTCGCTTCAGGAAATCAGCATTGAATTGGATTTAACCACTGAACGGGTGAGGCAGATCAAGGAAAAGACCATCCGAAAGATGAAAAATAACTGCAAGAATAAATTACTGAAGGCCTATTTGTGAAGCGTTCAAAGTTTAAAGTTCAAAGTTCAAAGTTTAAAGTTTAAAGTTAACCCCAAGGACTCGGGGAAAGTTAAAGGGTTGGTAGCTTTCGATCGGCACGCAACTTTAAACTTTAAACTTCAAACTTTAAACTTTAAACTTCCAATTGATCAAAGCTTTTTATCACATCATCGGCTTGCAGCTGGTGGGCGGGATTTGCACCCGGCCCCTCGAAGGCAATGCACCTCATGTGGGCTGCTTTTGCAGCCTTGATGCCGTTTGCCGAGTCTTCAATCACCAGGCATTCCTCAGGGTTGATTCCAAGTTGCTGGGCAGCTAGTAAAAAAACATCGGGTTCCGGCTTGCTCCTCCCGGCTTCCTGACTGCTGACCACCACTTGGAAATACTTACGCAGGTCAGTCCTTTCTAGAATTAATTCAATGATTTCAGGAAAAGAAGAAGAAGCAACGGCCATGGGATAGCCTTTTTGGGTAAGTCTTTCCAGCAGGTCAATGAGTCCGGGCATGACCGGGATATCCTTGATGGCGGTAAAAAAACGGATGCTCTCTGCCTTGTTTTGCTCAATCAATGCTTCCACCGCCAGGGCCAGTGAATGCTGCCTTGCAATTTCACGCCACATCACATCTGAAGCCACACCCATGTACCGGTGGTGCTCCTCTGCTGAAATGGTTAAATGGTTCAATTCAAATTGTCGATTTTCAATCTCAATGTGAAAAGGTTCACTGTCAACCAGCACGCCATCCATATCGAAGATGATTGCCTTGATCAAAGCTTGGGGCTGCTTTGAACGGGCTGGTAGGCAGGGCCGTTTTCAATGTAAATCACGGGCGTGTCCTTTATAAATGTTTTCAACCATCGGGCGCAGTACTCCATCCCGGCCTCTTCTGAAGGAATATGACCGGTGAAAATGGCTGCCTTTTTGATTCCCAGCATCGATGCGTCCAATACATATTGGTAGGTTTCCCATTCCTGACCTTCACCGGCTACTAGCAGTTGGGTTGACTGACTGTTCAGCAAATCAATGTGCGATTGCGAACCGGGCGCTCCAACAGACAGGGCCACATTGGTAAATCGCATCTTCGGATCTCCTACAATGCGCAACTGGCTTCCCTTTAACTGTTCCTGAAGCTTTTGGGCAAATCCACCCACGGTCTGTTCATCGAATTTGAAGTAAAACATCGATTTGTCTACCTGGTTGGCTTTCCAGCCCAGTTTTTCAACCATTCCAATGTAGATCCCATCCGGCTCAGTTCTGTGCCAGTGATCATGAAACCTGAAAATGATCAGTCCGTGCTGCTTGATGTATTCACTCTTTTTTTGGTAAACCGGGTCATTGGCCAGAAAGTCGGTTTTATCGGCGTGGTTGTAAAAAGTAGGTTCATGGGCAATGATCAGGTTGCAATTGCTGGCCACAGCCTTGCGCAGGGTTTCCATATTGGCAAACATGCAGGTTGCAATCCCGGTTACCACATCATCGGGGTTACCCGATTTAAACGTATCAACTGTTTCCTGGCTCCATGGACAGGTGAGATTTTTCTGCATTTGAGCAATGACCTGGCGTGCCGTTTGCCCTTTGGCAGCAGCTTCTTGTTCAGGCAGCAGTTGTGTTGCTATTGATAGAAGTAGAAAGATACAAATACGAGAAATGCTCATGGGATTTATTTTAATTTCTTCAAAAATATGAAAAATGAATCGAAATATCAACTGTAGAATTATGTAGTTTGATTTTTTTAGCCTACCTTACGAATAGATTTTTACCTTTGTTTCAGATCTAAAACCAAACAATATAATCATGAAAAAGCTTCAATTAATTTTCATTCTCTTGAGTAGTTCCATTTTATTCATCTCCTGTCAAAACAAGGAAGCTGAATATACCGAACTTTTCAATGGGAAAGACCTGTCAGGCTGGGTGGCCAACCAAAACCCAGCTTCCTTTAAAGTGGAAGATGGCCTTCTGGTTGCTAATGGCCCCATCAGCCACTTGTTCTATACAGGCGATTTCAAGAAGGGTGTTTTCCACAATTTCGAACTCAAAGCAATGGTGAAAACCGAGCCCAACAGCAACTCAGGAATTGTATTTCATACCCAGGAACAGCCTTATGGTCCCTTGTTGCGCGGATATGAAGTCCAGATCAACAACTCCTACGAACGTCCGGGTGATTTTCAGGAACTCAAGAAAACAGGCAGTCTCTATGGGATCCGCAATGTTTATTACCAAACGGTCAAAGACAATGAATGGTTTGAACTCCTGTTTCGAGTGGTTGAAAACCGCTGTGAAGTATATGTGAATGGAACCAAGGTGGTTGATTATATCCAGCCGGACGAACCTTATCGCCCTAAAAATGACCAGTTGAAAGTATTCTCTACCGGTCGCATTGCCCTTCAATGCCACGACGAATTGAGCAAGGTGTATTTCAAAAGCATACAGGTAAAACCGCTGCCAAAGGCTGAAAAGTTTGCCTTGCTGGTTTCCAAAGAATGGGATGACAAGGTAACAAAAATGATGTTGGAGAATTTTCCCCTGATTGATTTCCATGTACACCTGAAAGGTGGACTGACCATCGATCAGGCCTGCGAGAACTCTACCAAACTGGGTATCAACTATGGTATTGCACCCAATTGTGGCTTGAAATTTCCTGTAACTGACGATAAATCCCTGAGCGCTTACATGGACACCGTACAATCAAAACCAATTTTTAGGGGCATGCAAGCTGAAGGCCGCGAATGGGTTACTCTGTTCTCCCCGGAAGCGGTAGCTAAATTCGACTATATTTTCACCGACGGAATGACCTGGACCGATCACAAAGGCCGCCGTATGCGCCTTTGGATTCCTGAAGAAGCCTTTGTGGACGATGAACAGCAATTCATGGATGAACTGGTGAGCAAAATTGAAAGTGTGGTATCGCAAGAACCCATCGACATCCATGTAAACCCGACTTACCTCCCTGCCGTGATTGCCGCCAAGTATGATGAACTATGGACAGATGCCCGTATTGACCGGTTTGTGAAGGTATTGGCCGACAACGGAGTGGCCCTGGAAATCAACTCACGCTTTAAAATCCCTTCCGAGAAAATACTGCGCAAGGCCAAGGAAGCTGGGGTGAAATTTACTTTCGGAACCAACAATACCGGTCCCGATCTGGGCACCATCGACTATTCACTGGAAATGAAAGAAAAGCTTGGATTGACCTACAAAGATATGTTCATGCCAAAGAAACAAAATGAAAAACCGGTGCTGGTCAAAGGACTACCCGCAAAAATTACAGGATAAATGAATAAGGGCAAGGGATATCAGAACATGTCCTGGTGTCCGTTCTCCCTTTTCCGTTATCCTGCTTTCATACAATAAATCAACATCATCAAAAATATTTTAATCTATGAAACACCTATCGTATATTATTTTACTGCTTGTTCTTCCGATGCTGGCAGTTTCGCAATCCAAATTTCAATTTCAAAATACCAGTTTATCCACCCAGGAGCGTGTTGAAAGCCTGCTTTCCGAAATGACCCTTCAGGAAAAGATCGACCAGATGAGGTACCAGGCACCTGCCATAGACCGGCTGGGAATTGCACAGTACAACTGGTGGAATGAATGTTTACACGGGGTAGCGCGTGCCGGTTATGCCACTGTATTTCCCCAGTCAATTTCCATTGCCGCTTCCTGGGACACCGATCTGATTCACCAGGTGGCTTCTGCTATTTCGGATGAAGCCCGTGCCAAGCACCATGAGTTCTTGCGCCGGGGGATGCATGACATTTACCAGGGACTGACATTCTGGTCACCCAACATCAATATTTTCCGCGATCCACGTTGGGGCCGAGGCCATGAAACCTATGGCGAGGATCCTTATCTGACAGGTCAAATGGGACTTCAGTTTGTAAAAGGCTTGCAAGGCGACGATCCCAATTACCTGAAAGTAGTGGCAACGGCCAAACACTTTGCTGTCCATTCGGGACCTGAGCCTTTGCGTCACGTGTTTGATGCCCGCATCAGCGAACGCGATTTGCGGGAAACCTATTTACCCGCCTTCCGCACCCTGGTGGTCGATGGACAGGTTTATTCCATCATGGGCGCTTACAACCGTTTCCGGGGTGAAGCCTGCTGCGCCAGTACCGTGCTTTCGGGAATCCTGCGCAATGAATGGGGTTTCCAGGGTTATGTGGTAAGCGATTGCTGGGCCATTAGCGATATCTGGCAGTTTCACAAAATTGCCAAAGACGCAGCCGAAGCTGCCGCCCTGGCCGTAAAACGTGGAACTGACCTGGAATGTGGCGATACTTATAAGGCACTGCCCGAAGCTGTTAAAAGAGGACTGCTGACCGAAAAAGACATTGATGTGTCGGTAGGCCGTTTGATGACAGCCCGCTTTAAACTGGGCATGTTCGATCCTGATGATAAAGTTGCTTATGCGCAGATTCCTTTCTCGGTCAATAACAACCCGGCCAACGATCATTTGGCCCGCGTAGCTGCCCAGAAGAGTATTGTATTGCTGAAAAATGCCCACAAAGCCCTTCCGTTGAGCAAAAAACTAAACCGCATCGCGGTGATTGGCCCGAATGCCGATGAGATTGAATCTCTTTGGGGCAACTACAATGGCATCCCATCCAATCCGGTGACTGTGCTTCAGGGCATTAAAAATAAAGTAGTCCCTCAAACCGAAGTCGTTTATGCACAGGGCAGCGAACTGGCCGATGGCATCTCGAAACTCACTGCCATCCCTTCGATTTATCTTGAAACAGAAGATGGGCAACAGGGCGCCTTTGGTGAATATTTTGCCAACAATAAACTGGAGGGCAAACCCTTGTTTACCCGCGTAGATGACAACATTGATTTCTACTGGGAAAGCGGATCTCCTGATCCAAGGATGCCAGCCGATAATTTTGGAATTCGCTGGACGACCTTTCTCAAAGTGCCGCAAACGGGTGACTATGAAATTGGCGGATGGAGCATGCCTTCGTTCAAGGTTTATTGCGAGGGCAAGGAAATCCTTGGCGGAGTCAATGAACACCATGCCTTCCATAGCTCAAAGGAACTGAGGCTCGAAACAGGCAAACGCTATAAGCTGGTGTTCGATTACAGCAATTTTCATGGCGATGGCACTGCAAGTTTGTTGTGGGCCACTCCGCAACCCAACATGCTTGCACAGGCTGTTGAGGCGGCTAAAAAATCGGATGTAGTGGTATTGGTCCTTGGACTGAATCAACGTCTTGAAGGCGAAGAAATGCCTATCCAGGTGGATGGATTCAAAGGGGGAGACCGCACCCACCTGAACCTACCCAAAACACAGAGCGATTTGATGGAAGCCGTTAAAGCCACCGGTAAACCAATCATTTTGGTACTGATTAACGGAAGCGCCCTTTCGGTCAATTATGCGGCCGAAAACATGGATGCCATCCTTACAGCCGGTTATCCTGGTCAGCAGGGTGGGAATGCTGTTGCTGACGTCCTTTTTGGCGATTATAACCCTGCCGGACGTTTACCGGTTACCTATTACAAATCGGTAGAGCAGTTGCCCGCTTTTGAAAACTACGACATGGAAGGCCGCACTTACCGCTATTTCCGCCAGGCGCCACTTTATCCCTTCGGATTTGGTTTAAGTTATACCAACTTTGACTATTCCGACCTGAAGATGCCTGCTGAAGCCAAAATGGGCGATCCGATCAAGGTTTCGGCCAAAGTGACCAACACTGGTGACCGCGATGGTGATGAGGTAGTACAATTGTACCTTACCGACGAAAAGGCATCAAGTCCTCGCCCCATAAGACAATTGGAAGGATTTAAACGTATCTCCCTTAAGAAAGGGGAATCACAGATCGTTGAATTTACACTTTCACCCCGCGAACTTTCGATGATCAACAACAAGGACATACAGGTTGTTGAACCTGGTTGGTTTACCGTTTCCGTTGGAGGTCAACAACCCGGATTTACTGGCAGTCTCAGAGCTGAAACCACCGGAACTGTTACTGGTCGGGTAAACGTTAAGGGGAAAGTACTGAATGTTAAATAAATAAAGCAGGCCAGTTAAACCATTTAAAATAAATACAGTCTAAGTTCATCAGTCAAATCAATGCTTATGAAAAAAATATTGATATTTGTTTTAGTAACTGTTTTAGCAATTGGTTCAGGATATGCACAGCAGCGCGATCCTGGCATCCGGCTGAGGGCCGAAATAGAGGGCTTAACCAATGCATTGGGCCTGTCTCAGGATGAGGTGGCTAAAATCACTCCCATCGTAACTGAAGCTCAGGAAAAACAAATTGAGGCATTTTCAAAAATGCGCGTAGAGGGAAAGTTGGACCGTTTCCAAATGCATGACGAAATCACCAAAATGAGGGCTGAAACTGACAATAAGTTAAAGGAAGTATTAAGCCCGGAACAAGGTGTTAAACTGGATGCACACCGTAAAAAACAAGCTCAGGCCAAGGCAAAGAAGATGCAGGGTCAATAAGCCAATAATTAGATGAAAGTCTCTGAAAACAAGTATTAGAAGTTAAGTTCAACTTTTGATACTTGTTTTTTTTGTGCCCTCTTGATTTTTACCCATCGTTCAAAGCGCCGTAACCATACATACACAATGGCAAGCAGAATACGTGGCACCATCAGGATGACCAACTGATAACCCATGGCAACAAACAACAATGTATCCTCAAGTTGGGAGTGGGAGAGGGCAATGTGGTGGTTCAGCAGATCGGCATCTTCCTTGCTCAGTTTGCCTTCCTCTGATTGACTGATCATGATGGCTCCCCCGTAAGAAAGCCCCAGGGTATAGGCCACCATCCAAAGAAACCCAGTGTTGGCGGGCAGTCCCATGATGCGCAGCAAGGGAATGAAGGGTTTCAGAATCCATTTGATCAAATCAAATTCGTTTAATATCTTTTGTAGAATGAGCAGCAGATTTACAAGAATGACTATTTTTAGTGTTGTTACCCCCATGGCTTTTGCCCAAACGGTCAGTGAGGGCATCCATTCTTTGGTTTGACTGACGATGTTTCCCCCTCCAACAGCCAGATCATGCGGAAGAATTAGATTCAGCATCCAGGCGGCAATAAAACTAGCCGATAAACGGATGGCAATGATCCGCCAAAAGGCGGATCCTGTCTTTTTCTGAATGGCTGTCTCCACAATCAGGGCATGTGAAATCAGGCACATCACCGCCAGGATCGTTCCTTCCCGATAGCCAATCCCGAGCGTGGTCATCACCGCAATGACAGAATAGATGTTGGTGAAAAAGCTGGTGATCAACACAATGGAGGCCTGACCTGAAAGTCCGATCAACTTGAATAAGGGGGCCACCCATCCTGCAATAATAGTCAGGATTCCAAAAAAATCGAGCAGGAAGACAGCAAAAGAAACAGGGATGGTGAGCTTCAACAGCCAAAGGGCCGTTTTCATACCCTGTGGAAGAGCCGTCTGGACACAATGTGCCAGCCTGTTTCCTATCGTCTTGTTGGCCTGATTCATATTTGTTGAAAGTAAATGGACCATTCACCACAAATTACACAGATTGACACAGATTAATAATAAAAATAATCTGTGTCAATCTGTGTAATCTGTGATGAATCTGTACTGAATTCCTTTGTGGCTTTAGAGAAGCCTTGTTTATTATTTCTGAAACTTCTTCAGTAGTTCTTTGACGGCATCCTTGTGAACCGTGAAACCCATCATTTTGAGCTTGATGTAATCCTCATGAAAGAAATAGTATCCAAAATCTGGGTTGGTTTGTCCAACATTCCGTGAACCTGAACTGGAATCTTTGATCAGGAACCAGTCTTTTCCCAGGTTCTTGTAATTTTCGAGGTAACCAATCAGCTGCATGCCATGGTCATCGGTGGTCGTTTCGTTGGAGAACCTGAACTGGCGGGCATCATCGTTGATGTAAGCCGAGGGAATATCGTAATCAGGTACCAATGCACAGTTGGTTTCGCGGCTAAATCCCGATTCAGATACATCGCCGCCAATGCTCAATGAATAGCCGCTTTTAACAGCCTTCTTGAGTGCATCCATGTAATCAGTCAGCGGAACATTGTAATATTCCTTGTTGTGCCACCAGTTGTCGGTCACTTTGTATTCAACCTGCTGCCAGAAAGGTTCCTGTTTGTAGGAAAGAATTTCAACAAAATCATCAGGGTTGATTTTCAGGTAATCTTTCAGGTAGGTCTGGGGGGTATAGGTTTTTCCCTCGACGGTAAATTCTGTGGGCGGCACACCAATGTAATGGTTCATGATCGACTTGATCGTTGAAATCCCGTATTCCACATTCCAGGCATTCGATGTTTTCATTGAATTCAGGAAGGCCGTCATTTCTTCCACCATTTTGGCATGGGTATGGAATTTGCGTCCGTCAATCAATCCGGTGTAGGCTTCTTCAGGTACGGCTCCATACATTTTCATGATCCGTGACAAGGCATTGCCTTCCGATCCTTCCGAAAATTCAGAATTGCCCCTCTTTTCAATAAACCGACGGGCTTTTTCGATGTATTCACAATAAGCGGAATAGATTTCAGAGATTTCTACCTTTTTGCCAAACTGGCGCAACACTTCCGATTCATAGAATGAAGTGGTTGAAAAGCTCCAGCAGGTTCCTGCATTTCCCTGTGACTCGGAGGGATTGCTCCACACGGTTTTGTACAACGAAGGATTATTGGGCAAATCCATGCCCGATTGGTCCATCACAAAGCGAACATAGGGTTCCTTTTCATTCAGTTTTTCTTCCACTTCTGTCACATCCTTCAGGATGGATTCAGTATAGAAACCTTTGCCTTTTTCTTCTGTAATAATTTTGCCTTTACTTACATTCTGAGCCTGCAGGCCCAAGCCCAAGGCAAGGATCAACGCTATAGAAACAATAATTCTTTTCATTACTGATAATTTTTATTTTGAGGTCCGAAATATAGTTCAATCATTCAATGCCTTTCCTGAAATAAATCAGGTTTATTTTTTGGCGGTCAGTTCACTTATTATCCCGATTAAATCAAATGAATCATACTTTTATAATCGTATAATTATCCCTTTTTTAATCCATCTCAGCCTATAGGAATCAGAATCAGAATCTTTAATGTCATTGATATGTTAACCATGTGATTGGTTTGTACTGAAACTGTTCTAGCCTTGTCATGATAACAGCATGAAGGTAATTATTCTAAGCCACTTATCCTAATTAATTAGCTTAATTTTTCTCTATTTTTGAACTTATTGATCGTTTGTAAACTTGGAAAATAGTCCAGCCCATCGCCTGCCAAACCTTGGGTTAAACATTATTCAAATAGGACTCTCATTATCATTCAATTGTTCTTTTTGCTGAATCGGTTAAAGTAGAATTGATCCATTTGTGCTGAAGATTTGGCTTCTATTTGAACGAATTTCATACTTTATTCGTATTTTTGTTCGAAACAGAAATAGGCACTTCAATCCTTAAACATTTCGTTATGAAACAAATTGCAGTTACAATTCCTGATAATAAAGAGGCCCTTTTTATTGAACTTATGAAAAATCTTTCATTTGTAAAGGGAATTGAAAAGGTTGAAAATATGGAAATACCGGAATGGCACAAAGAAATCATTGACGAACGGATGGAAAATTATAAGAAAAACCCTGAAACCTATCGCAACTGGGAAGATGTCCAAAAGGAAATCAATCAAAAATATGGGTTATAAAATTATTGTCCATCCAGTTGCCAACCTTGACATTATTGATTATATCGATTATAAAAAGGTGTGTATATAAAAAACGTTGTATATCAACTGCTTACTTTCTCATCTTCTCATCTTCTCAACTGATCGAGCTCCAGTTAAACTCCGTATTTTTCATCTTCAGCAATTGATGCACCAGTATCCTGTTTTCCTGTTTCTCCAATTTGGGGTCATCGTCCAGCAGATCAGAGGCCTGGTTGCGGGCATACTGCAAGATCTCACCATCGCGTCCAAGGTTGGCAATTTTCAGGGTAAAGCCGATGCCGCTTTGCTGGGTGCCCTCCATATCGCCCGGGCCACGGAGTTTCAAATCCACCTCGGCGATTTCAAATCCGTCGTTCGTTCGCACCATTGTTTCAATGCGCTTGCGGCTTTCGTTGCTGATCTTAAAGGACGACATCAGCAGGCAGTATGATTGTTCGGCCCCACGGCCCACCCTGCCCCTCAGCTGGTGAAGCTGCGAGAGGCCAAACCGTTCGGCGCTCTCAATGATCATGACCGAAGCATTTGGCACATCCACACCCACTTCGATGACCGTTGTTGCCACCATGATCTGGGTCTTGCCTTCCTTGAAAAGGTTCATTTCCGCCTCCTTGGCAGCCGGTTTCATCTTGCCATGCACCATGCTGATGGCATACCGGGGAAATACCTGTTTGAGCAATTGATATCCATCTTCAACGTTCTTTAAATCAAGTTTTTCTGATTCCTTGACCAATGGATAAACCACGTACACCTGCCGGCCCCGTTCAACCTGCTCACGCATGAAATCGTACACCTGCTTTCTGCGGTTTTCATAATAATGCAGCGTTTGGATGGGTTTTCTTCCCGGTGGCAATTCATCAATGACCGACACATCGAGGTCGCCATAAACGGTCATGGCCAGGGTTCGTGGAATGGGGGTGGCTGTCATCACCAAAATATGAGGGGGTGTAAACTCATTCTTCTTCCACAACTTGGCCCGCTGCGCAACCCCAAAACGGTGTTGTTCGTCAATGATGACCAATCCCAGTTTCTGTAAAACCACCTTGTCCTCAATCAGTGCATGGGTTCCGACCAGCAATTGCAGGCTGCCGTTTTCCAACTCTTCATGAATGATTCTTCGCCTGGCAATCTTGGTCGCTCCGGTCAGCAGGGCAATGGTAATGCCGAGTCCATCGGTCATTTTTTTAATCGAGTTATAGTGCTGGATGGCCAGTATTTCAGTCGGTGCCATCAGGCAAACCTGGTATCCGTTGTCGAAAGCAATCAGGGCAGTCATCAAGGCCACCAATGTTTTCCCGCTTCCCACATCGCCCTGTAACAGGCGGTTCATCTGTTTACCAGAGCCAATGTCCTTGCGTATTTCACGTATCACTTTCTTTTGAGCATTGGTTAACTCGAAGGGAAGGTAATTGCTGAAAAACGTGTTGAGGTTGTAGCCCACCTGCGAAAATACAAACCCTTTGAAGGCATCTTCCCGCTTGTGTTTGAGGCTTAGTATTTTTAACTGGATGAAAAACAGTTCTTCAAATTTCAATCTGAAGAGCGCTGTTTTCAACAGGTGCGGGTTCTCAGGAAAATGAACCTGCCTAAGGGCCATGGGCAAGGGCATTAATTTTAATCGTGAAATGAATGCCTCAGGCAGTGATTCGGCGATCTTTCCATCCAGTAGTGATGAGAGGGTGAATTGGAATTTATTCAAAGCTTTGCTTGTCATAAATTTCTTTTTCATGTTCTCCGTGGTGTTGTAGAACGCCTGGAACACACCAGTTGTGATCGGCTTACTGTCGGCCGGCTCCAGTTCGGGATGGATCATGTTCAATTTCCCATTGAAAATGGAAGGTTTGCCGAAGCAAATGTATTCAACGTTGGCCCGCAGATTCTCCTTGACCCATTTGACTCCCTGGAACCACAACAATTCCATTACCCCCGACTCATCCCTGATGTGGGCGATCAAGCGCTGACGCACCCCTTCACCAATGGTTTCGAACCTGAAAATAGTTCCCTTTATCTGAAGGTATGGCATGTTGTTTGTGAGTTCTGAGATCTTGTAGAATTTGGTCCGGTCAATATATTTGTAGGGGAAATAGTAAAGCAGGTCATTGAAGGTGAAAATCTCCAATTCCTTCTTCAGTAGCTCAGCCCGCTGAGGCCCTACGCCGGGTAAAAATTTGATGTCCTGATCCAGATATTCTGACATGGGGCAAAGATAAAGATTATATCAAACTGTTGAATGCCTTTATTCTGTTGAATGATGTTTCAGGAAAGGCAAAATAAAATGATTTCTTTGTAGTGAAATAAAATGGTAAATTATGGGTTTATCCTAAATTTGGGATTCAGAATCTGTAATGAACAGGTGCCTTTTTCAACTAATTGATTTTAAACATTACATTCATACGATGGAAACTGTTATCAAACTGGATAAAATTGTCAAGAATTACAAGGTAGGAACACAGATTGTCAGGGCCTTGCGCTCGGTTTCACTGACCATCAACAAAGGTGAGTACGTCGCCATCATGGGGGCATCGGGCTCCGGAAAATCGACCATGATGAATGTGATCGGCTGTTTGGATACCCCTACCAGCGGAACTTATATCCTGAGTAATTCGGATGTCAGCCATTTGTCGGATGACGAACTGGCCGAGATCAGGAACAAGGAGATCGGATTCGTGTTTCAGACTTTCAACCTCTTGCCTCGAAATACGGCCCTCGAAAATGTCATGTTGCCCCTGGTATATGCAGGGATCAAAAAACAGGAGCGCATCCTGAAGGCTGAAAAAATACTGGCTGAAGTGGGTCTTTCCGACCGTATTGAGCACAAGCCCAATGAATTATCGGGAGGTCAGCGCCAACGTGTTGCAGTGGCTCGTGCCCTGGTCAACAACCCTTCTATTTTACTGGCCGATGAGCCAACGGGAAACCTGGATTCAAAAATATCGGAAGAAATCATGCAACTGTTTGCCGAAATTCACCGTAAGGGAAACACCCTCGTGGTCGTTACCCATGAAGAAAGCATCGCACTGCATGCCCATCGCATCATCCGGCTCAAAGATGGTGAAATCGAATCTGATTATATCAACCCAAATCCGGTGTATTAGAGGCGTGGAGATGGCAGAAGGGAAGAAGGGAGAAAGGAAAATGGAGATGGTGAGAAAATGAGAATGGAACCTGGCCCCAAGTCCGCGGGGAAGTTAAAGGATGGGCAGCCTCCGATCGGCACGTAACCTGGAACTTTGAACTTGAAACTTTGAACTTTAAACTTTTAACGTAAAGAAGCCATGAAAATATACACACGTACCGGTGACGATGGAACCACCGGTTTAATTGGAGGAACAAGAATTAAAAAAAACAACATACGACTTGAAGCATACGGAACGGTGGATGAGTTAAATTCATACATCGGGGTAGTACGCTCCCTGTACAATGAATCACATGCCGCTTCGGTCCTTGAAATCATCCAGGACAGGCTTTTTGTAATCGGGGCGCACCTGGCCACGGAAGGGAATGACGAAATGATCAAAAAACAAGTCCCGGTGGAGCTCACCGATATCCTGTTGCTGGAAAATGAGATGGATCGAATGATCGATGTGCTGCCTCCGCTGAATAATTTCATCTTGCCCGGCGGCACCCAGGCTACCGCCTTTTGCCATGTGGCCCGTACCGTTTGTCGAAGGGCAGAACGGAGAATCATTGAACTTTCCGAAAAAACAACCCAGGAGCCTAACCTGATCAAGTACATTAACCGCTTGTCAGACTACCTCTTTGTCCTCTCCAGGAAGATATCAATGGACCTGAAAGCCCCTGAAATAGTGTGGTCTCCAGATCCAAAGGAATTAATAATTTAATTTATTTGTAGAATCCGTTTTTTTCTTATATTCGCAAGAGTTTTGAAAAACGAATTAAAAACCACCTTAATTTCAAAAAGATATGTACTGGACACTTGAACTAGCCTCTAAACTAGAGGATGCACCCTGGCCAGCCAGCAAAGATGAATTGATCGATTTTGCCATCCGAAGCGGTGCTCCACTTGAAGTCATTGAAAATTTGCAGGAAATAGAAGACGAAGGGGAAATTTATGAGAGTATAGAAGATATCTGGCCCGATTATCCGAGCAAAGACGATTTCTTCTTTAATGAAGATGAATACTAATTATTTATTAGCATACAGTCAGAGCAAGGCCATCCGCCTTGCTCTTTTTGTTTTCTGAAATACGAATTACACGAATTTACACGAATTACACGAATCGGGGCTGATATTGGAAGGGTAGACTTTTAATGATACTGTTTAATCAAGCTGCCTTAGCAGTGATAGTTTTACCTGATTCAATATAGTATTTTTTGCACAGATAATTGATTAATAATCGATTATCTGTGCAAAAAATACTATATTTGTAGATAATTTTAATGATTTGGTATGAATGTATTAGAAAAATTTGGAGTTGTTCCAATAGATATTCCTGCCTTAGTAACCCTAATGGGTGATTATAAATATCCCAATGACAAGGTTTCTAAAATGGAAGACAATGGTGAATTAATCCGCCTTAAAAAGGGCTTATATGTTGTAGCCCCAAGTGTACTTCAGATGCCTATTTCTAAAGAATTGATTGCCAACCATCTTTATGGACCTTCTTACGTTTCGTTTGAGAATGCACTCTCCTTTTACAACCTTATTCCTGAAAGAGTTCATAACATTCGCTCATTGACCTTAAAGCGGGCCAGAAATTTTTCTACACCCATTGGAAATTTTGAATATATTTCAGCTCATAAAGATTATTTTGAAATTGGAATACGGCAGGAAAATGTCAATGATCGTTACGCCTACTTAATTGCTTCCCCGGAAAAGGCCCTTTGTGATATGATCTATGCTACTCCCAGGCTAAGATTGCAATCGGTGAAAGCGATGCAGGTTTATCTTGAAGATGATTTGAGAATAGATTTTTCAGCTGTCGATACCTTTGATACAGAAATTATCAGGCAATGTATGGTGACAGGAAGAAAAAAAACAGAACTTACGCAATTGTATAATTTACTGAAGCAATGAATTTATTTGATCAAATGTTATCCCGATACCAAATCCAAACCAATGATGATTTTATCAATGCCCAACATGAGGTGATGCAGCAAGTGACCCTTGCGGGATTGTATAGGGGAGGTTTTTTCAATAAAGCAGCCTTTTATGGAGGTACTTGCCTTCGTATTTTTCATGGATTGCAGCGGTTTTCGGAAGATATGGATTTTTCACTCCTACAATCAGATACAGATTTTAGGCTTGAAAATTATTTTGAGCCAATAAAATTAGAATTTAATGCCCTTGGGCGGGATGTAGTAATCAATAAGAAGGAAAAGAAAAGGCAATCCAATGTTGAATCTGCTTTTTTAAAAGATGATTCCGCTATCTATAACCTTCAATTTAGAACAGAAAGAACTATTAAAATCAAAATTGAGGTCGATATTAATCCTCCATCTGGCTTTTCTACTGAAAATAAATTCTTATTACTGCCATTCTCATTTATGTCCCGCTGTTATACCCTGCCTGATTTATATGCAGGAAAAATGCACGCCTTACTTTTCCGAAGCTGGAAAAACAGGGTGAAAGGACGTGATTGGTATGATTTTGAATGGTATGTAAGAAACAATACTGCATTAAATTTTCAACATCTGAGTGAAAGGACCAGTCAATTTGGATCACTCATGCAAGGCGCATTGACTCAGAATAATTTTATTCCATTGCTCAAGGAAATGATTTTAAAAACAAATATCGAAATGGTAAAAGCAGATGTCCGGCCATTTATTAAAAATCCTGAAGAGATGAATATCTGGTCTACTGAATATTTTATCCAGCTTGCCGATAGGATTCAATTTAAGAAATAGTTTTTCAACCCCTGAGTTCACAATCGGCGTAATCCGTTTCAATCCGTGGAATCCTTCTTCCCCGTATAATACCTCACCATCGGCCTGTTCTTGCTGGTCCGGTCCACAATTTCAAAGCCTGCACGTTCAAATGATTTGTACAGTCCGATCCATGCAAATGAATCGGCGATCCTTTCTGTGGTGGGAGTGGTGGGGTAGGCCTCAATGGCAGCAATGTTGTTCTCTTTGGCATACCTGATTACCCCCTTCAGAAGCTCTACCGATACGCCCTGGCGCCTGAAGGTCTTGTCGATGAAGAAGCAGGGGATCGACCACACTGCCAGCTCATCGATGCGCTTGTGAACCCTTGACTTTTCCAGTTTGACGAAATCTTCCCTGGGCGCGAATGCACACCAGGCAATGGCCTGCCCTTCATAAAAGGCCAGGATGCCTGTTGGTTTTCCTTCCCTGACAAGGCTGTGCATGGCCTCCTTGTTGCCATCTTCCACCTTGCCTTCTGCAAAATCAGCCTTCGAAAGCCGGTAGTACATGCACCAGCAATTTCCACAGGCCCCCTTGTTGCCAAAAAGCAGAACAAACCTGGCCCAATTGGCCGGGGTCAATGGTTCAAAACTGAGCTGCCCAAAAAACTCGCTGTCAAGGTTGGATTGTTTCATATAAAAGTTTGTAGCGTCGTGTGCTGGTTAGATTGTTAAATGGTTAAATGGTTAAATGGTTGGATGGTTGGATGGTTAAATGGTTAAATGGTTAGATGGTTGGATGATTCCTGCACTCATTTACTGATTTACCCATTTAACCATCCAACCATCCAACCATCCAACCATTTAACCATTTAACCATTCTCTTTTTCTTTTTATTCCACAGCTTTCAGCCATGCCGCTGACATCAAGGCAGCCCCGGCCATGGAGGGATGAACCCCGTCGCCTGACCAGTATCTGCCCGGTGCATGTTTCTGTGCCTCGTCGAAAATATCCTGGAAAGGAATAAAGAGGGCCTCAAATTCGGTGGCCAGCTTTTTGGCCGAATGACGGTAAGCATCGAAGGCGGGATACCACTTCTCGTCCACGGCTGAGCCATCCAGAATGGCAAATGGTTCACAGATGACCAGTTGAACCGTGGGAAGGGCTTTTTTGGTCCGATCCAGGAGTTTGCGTAAATCGGCTTCGTAGATTTCAACGGTTCCCTCATACTGGCCATTCAGCTTGTGCCAAAAATCGTTGACCCCAATCAGGATACTCAGCAACTGAGGCTTCAGTTCCAGGCAATCCTTGTCCCAGCGTTCGGCCAGTTGATACACCTTGTTGCCGCTGATGCCACGATTGTAGATCGACAATTCACTGGAGGCAAAATCGTTTAAAATACCGGAGGCAGCCAAAAATGCATACCCCGAGCCAAATGAGGCGGGTGAGTTGGGTTGTTGTTTCGCCTTTTCACGTCCGGCATCTGTAATTGAATCGCCCTGGAAAAGAATCACTTCCCCTTTCTTCAGCTTGGAAAGCATGCCCTTCTTTTTATTCTTCGGGGCTGGCGGCATGGCAGCTGAAAGGATTTCAGGAATGGCAGCCAGTCCAAGGCTGCCGATGGCGGCATTGCGTAGAAAATTTCGTCGGTTAAAGATCATGATTGCTTATTTTTGTATTGTTTGAATGATAAAATCTGCACGTTCGGTTACGGGTATTAAAGGTAATTCAATTATTTGGTAATTCAATTCTTTATAGGTGTCTATCACAGCCTGGTGAATCAAAATTGCTTCTTCGAATGTCTCGCTCCGGATGTGATCGTTGACAAATATTTCAGGCCAGGGCGGAGTGACAAAAACGTGCGGTGCATACCGGTATGTTTCAGTTTTTTCTTTCAAGGGGGTAGGGGCTTCAAAGCCCCTGTAGCGGGCAAAAGCCAGCTGATCGGGAAGTCCACGGTCAGCAAATGCAGGGGTCATTTCAGGAACCGATTCATAGAAGTTTTTCCTTAACCGGAAGATCTCCCTCTGAAATTCCTTTGGATGGATCCATGGAAGCAGATCGCCCCCTGTTTGCAGTTGTTTCTCAATGGCTTGCCTTGCAAACTCTTCCGAGCACAGGTATCCCCGATGCCGCAGCTCATCAATCAGGGCCGTCTTTCCAAAGCCGGGACCACCGGTAATGATATAAATTTGCTTTTCTATCATGCCTTGTTTCTTCCAGTAAAAGATCCTGTTTATTGAAAGGTAAAATAGGGAAATTTTAGGAATATAAGCCGCTTTTTTTTGATTTTATTGCATAACTTTATCTCAGTTCTCAAGCCCGTGGAAGGGCGTTTATCAGTCCTTTAATTACTGCTGTTTGGATAGGGATCAGCTATTGGTCCATTCTTGTTAGTAGATTCGTATTTGTGTCTTTTCTGTGTCCTTTCTGTGTCCTTTCTGTGTCCTTTCTGTGTTCTTTCTGTGTGGTATCTGTGTACCAGGTGTATTTGTAGTGTATTCTTTGAGAGCATATTCATACGCAAGGTACACAAAAAGGATTCTTATACCCATCTTATGGTATTGATTTAGCCATAGGAGGATAGGGACCCGACATAGGTCCAAACAGGTCTGCCTGCCTGCTTTCAGGGCTTAATAGCCCAATTCTTTTCCCTTTCGGGTGGCCGGTATTCCATATTCCATCCATGGGGGCATGGGCTGGCCTTTCAGGTAATGGTCGAAGAACTCTTTCATACGGATGGTTAAATCCATGCGGTTGGCCCAGCTTTCAGCCTTCAGGTTGTGCTCCTCGTTGTTGTAGGTGAGCATCCAGGCCGGCTTGTTCAGGCGGCGCATGGCTGTGAACAGTTCGATTCCCTGGTACCATGGGACGGCACCGTCCATGTCGTTGTGCATGATCAGAAGCGGGGTCTTGATTTTGGGTACATAAAAGATCGGGGAGTTCTCGATGAATTGCAGGGGCTTATCCCACAAGGTACCCCCGATGCGGCTTTGATCCCTTTCATACTGGAACATGCGTGAGACGCCTGATTCCCAGCGGATACCTCCATAGGCGCTGGTCATGTTACTCACGGGCGCTCCGGCCATGGCGGCTGCAAACATATCGGTTTGGGTGATCAGCCAGGCGGTTTGATAGCCACCCCAGCTTTGCCCCTGGATGCCAATGTGTTTGCGGTCGATGAATGGAAACATGTTGCTCACGAATTGGGTTCCGCTTACCACGGCATCAAAGGCAGCCTGCCCCGGAGAGCCTTCCTGGTAGGTAATGTCGGGAACAAAAATGATGTAGTCGTTGCTGGCGTAAAAAGTTCGGTTCACCGTTGAGCGGGTGGGAGAGGGAGGGGTATAGGCATGCAGGTTATCGGCATTGCGCTCGTAGAAGTAAACCACCATGGGGTATTTCTTCTCAATGTCAATGGTTTCGGGAAAATAGATCAGTCCCTCGAGCGGTTTTCCAGAAAACGAATCCCAGTGTACCAGTCGTACCACCGGCCAGACAAATGCATGCTGCTGCGGATTGGCATTTGAAAGCTTCAGGCGGTGATCGAAGCTTTGATTGCCCGTCCACAGGTCAGGCGATTCACTTACATTTTCACGGGTCCAGATCAGCACTTCCGCATTTTTGGCCTTGGCCAGTTTATCAAAACGGTCATCTTCCATCAGCAACATGCGCGGGTCGGTATAGTTGCGAAAATCAGCATGGAAGAAACCTGCCGACTTGTTGCGTTCATCAAAAGCCTGGACAATGACCGGCTTGCTGGTATCAATAAATTCCTCTTCGGGATCCAGTTTCTGGTAACGAAACCGGAGGACGTTTTTTCTGCCATAGTTTCGGGTGGCATTCATGGGTACTTTGAGGCCCTCCAGGTCAACCCTCCAGAGATCAAAACGGTCATACAGGAATACATATTTGTCATTTTCCGACCAACCGGCTATGCCATAGGGATCGGGCGCCTGGGGTGTGTCCCAGCGTTCGTCGCAGAAGGAGACCGGTATTTTTGAACTTAGATCCAGGGCCTCGGTCGCATTGATATCCGTTGATTGCGAGTAATAGGTACTGTCGGCAGGATCGAACCAAACGATGTAATTTCCACCGGGCGACAGGCTGGCCAGCGATTTGTCATGGATTATGAGCCGTTTAATGCCTGTTTCAACGTCGATCAGGTAATAGTCGGCTGTTGATTTACCTGTCCAGGAAGCCTCACGTTTATAGGGTGTAGGATCAATTCCCAGGGCCAGGCGGCCATTTCCTTTCTGGATGGTATTGACGGTCCTCACCTGGGGGTCGCCCAGCTGGACGAACTGGTTCTTTTCAACCAGGTAGACGGCTTTGTAGGTGCGTTTTTTTTCCTTCTCCAGGTTGATTTTCTGCTCGGGCTGCAGCTCTTTGTCTTTCCAGGACCAGATGTCAAGCACCGGTTTCTCGTCGTCCACAAGGGTATCCTTTGGTTCGGCTTTGGGGATGCTGTTGGTTCCGAAGTAGAGGTACTGGCCATTTTCAGAAAATGTGAGGTCTTCAAATTCCGATGGCGACCATCCAAGGGGCATGCCAGGTCCGCCCGTTACCACTACCGGTCTGGGTGCACCGGTGGTCCAGGATCCGAAGTACAAGCTGAACACCTTTTCCTTGATGGTATCGGTACTGAATAAAAATCCATATTTACCGCCTTCTTTGTCTGAAGCGATCTTTTTGGCAGTGCCTATTTGTTTGAACAGCAGGCTTGCTGTTCCTTTTTTGGTGTCAAACATCAGCACTTCGGTGCGGTCGAGCGAATCTTTGTTCTGCCGGATCAATACAATGCTGTGGCCCAGGGGGGCGTAATAATATTCGGTGACATTCTGGAAGCAAACCGTATCGCCGGTAGAGGGTTGAAGCAGCACCAGCTGGGTTTTCTGATCATCGGTCTTGTTGTTGTCCTTTTTGGCCTTCGGGTCATCCACCTTGTCCTTCTTTTTGGGTTTGATCATGTCGCTCAGGAAAGGTACCCACTGGGCGTTTTGCCTGGGGAGCGAAAATTGTTTCAGATTGGGGAAAGCATACCTCTTTTTGGAAGGATGGAACACCAGGATACCCACACTGTCTTTGGGCATTTGCTCCTTCTTCAGTTTTTTCTTTTTGGCACTGCGGATGGAGTCCTCAGGCTGTTTTATTTTGTACACGATGAAGTCAGATTCAGGCGAGAACCGGGCATCAAATCCCCTGCTCAGGGTATCCGATTTCTTGCCGTCGATGGTTTTGACCACCAGGTTCCCGTTGCCTTTCTGAGGGTTCAGCTCAAAGGCGGCCCATTTGCCATCGTTCGATACAAGCGGGTTTTTCACAGTCTTCCAGGAGGCGAAGTCCTTGATCGTAAGGGGCTTTTTTTCTACTTTTTGGGCATTCAGAACCAGGGAATAATTGATTGTAAAAATCAATACCAAAAACCATGCTCGTCTCATCATAATCTTTTCATTTGGTTTCAAAGTTAACAATTGCACCCAGTCGGAGAAACAATTGTTCACTAATTAAGACAGCTCAAAGGAGTATTACCCTTAAACGGAGAGATCGAACTCTTAAAATTGCACATGTTATGCCAAACAAATAGTTTGCTCCTCCGTTGAGCTCAAGGGATTGGTTAAATAAATTATTTACCACAGATCAATTAATATTTATCGAAAAACAATAAATAATAATTGATTTTCATTTTATAAGGATTATATTTGTACATCTAAAAACCGATAAACTTATACCCCATGTGGACGTATTTCAAAACCAAAAGACTGAATGTTTTGGCCATACTGGCCGGCTTGACCTATGCTTTTCTGATTGTCAATTCCTTTGCAAGTGAATGGAATGTTTGGCAAGTGTCCTTCAATGAAAAGACGCTGGGTGAAGTGCATAATAAGTGGGGAGATGTCGTTGATCAAAAGCCGGTAGAAAGTACTCCGCTTCTGATCAAGGCAATCGATGGGTATACCAGTTTTCCCGATTCAATGGTTAACCTGGTCAATCATCAAACCTTTAAAGCCCAGTACGGACAGGTAATCCTTTTAGGACCCCCTATAAAACCAAAGTTTTCAATGGGGGAGATTTTTGTATTAAGCTTTTTGCTCATACTACTGTTTGTTGTTTCAATCCGTATTCCAATTCATTTTTATAAATTCATAGGCATGATCAAAAGGGAACTTATCTACGAACGAAAAAGTATATCTTTGTTAAGATGGATAGGTTTAGAATTACTTGTCAACTATCTGGGAGGTTATCTCATCCTTTACATGTTTCATCAATTTGTTAATTCCCAATTTTACTTTTCCAACTATGAAATCAAAATGGGTTCCATGGACCCCATCTGGCTCTTTCTGGGAATAGTGGTATTGCTGCTTGCGGAGATGCTTTCCAAAGGATTGGCCCTCAGGGAAGAACAGGAACTGACCATTTAACAGTTAGAACTATGCCTATCATTGTAAACCTGGATGTCATGATGGCCAAACGGAAGATTTCACTCAACGAACTTTCCGAACGTGTAAATATTACAACCGCCAACCTGTCCATCTTAAAGACCGGCAAGGCCAAGGCCATCCGGTTCAGTACCCTTGAAACCATTTGTAAAGAACTGCAATGCCAGCCCGGAGATATTTTGGAATATACGGATTCCACGAATTAAAACGATTTGCACGATTAATTCGTGCAATTTGTTCTTCATCGCAATTCTAATTTGTGGAATTCGTTTTAATTCATGAAATTTGTATTTTCATGTAAGGATTACAAAAAATGATAACAACTATAAAAAAAGGAACTTCAGGAGAAAAAATACGGTTGGCCTTAAAAAAGAGGCCTGCTAAAATTAAAAGTCCTGACTTGAAAAAATATTGCGGTTCTATTTCTCTCGATCAAGACCCTTTAGAAATGCAGAAAAAATGGCGAGATGAATGGGAATAATCTGCTGCTTGATACCAACATTGTGCTTTACTTGCTCAATGGAGAAGAAACGTTGATTCCACTTTTGGAGGAAAAAAATCTTTTCCTTTCATTCATTACGCAATTGGAATTATTGGGCAGCAGAAATTTAAATTCAAATGATATTCAGAAAATTAAACAGTTCATTTCTGAATGTACAGTGATAGATATAACGCCGGGTATAAAAGATTTTGCTATTCATATTCGACAACAATACACCGTTAAACTTCCTGACTGTATTATTATGGCAACATCTCTCTGGCTCAATATGCCTCTGATTACTGCTGACCAGGATTTTAAGAAAATTGACATCGCTGACCTGATCTATTTTAAAAGATAAACGATAAAAGGCCCGTCATCCGGGCCTTTTATCGTTTATCGTTTATCTTTTATCTAATATCTATACGATCGGAAATATCTTGTAATCTGCCATATATTCCAAAATCGTCTTCACGTTCAATGCCCTGTCCTCAGGATGCAGCACCAGCGTTGGATGCTCAGGGGCCACAAACGGAAGATCAGCTCCGGGAAGGTTGGCAATCAATCCTTCTTCAAATTTCTCATACAATTCAGGCTTGTTGTTTTTGCAGAATTCCAGGCTGGCATCCATGTAGATGAGCTTAAAGCGGTTCTCACCAATGATCTGGCTCACCTGTTGACGGATATTCTCATCGGGCGAGATAAACGAACAGATGGTGATGATGCCCTGATCGTTGAGCAGCTTGCTGATATGGGCCACCCTGCGAAGGTGTTCGGCACGGTCGGTGGGTGAGTAATCCAGTTCGTTCGAGAGCCCCAGTCGGATGGAACTTCCATCAAGCAGTACAACGGTGGCACCTTGTTCAAACAATTCCTTTTCAAGGGTAAAGGCCAGTTCGTTCTTGCCCGAACCATGCAGCCCGGTAATCCACAGGGTCGTTCCCTGCTGGTTATATCGTTTCTGGCGCTGGGCCTCTGAAATCAGTGCTTCCCCTTTGGTAATGCGGTGCTTATTGGCTTCAAGTGTTTTCTCATCCACAATCTTAGAAGGAAGATCTTCTGCATTGAGCT
>DASXUZ010000062.1:0-13912 GCA_036504555.1 Prolixibacteraceae bacterium
ATCTTCTCACTTCCCAAATATTCCTCCAATCCCTTTCTCCTCAATTGGCAGGAAGGACAATGCCCACAGCCATCACCCATAATGCCGTTGTAACAGGTGACTGTTTGGGTGCGCACCAGTTCAAAGACACCCAGTTGATCGGACAGCGCCCATACATCCTGTTTCGACTTCCACATCAGTGGAGTGTGAATGGTAAAATCGTAATCCATCGAAAGGTTCAGTGTCTGGTTCAGCGAACGGATAAACTCGTCACGGCAGTCAGGATAGCCACTGTAATCAGCCTGCCCGACCCCGGTTACCAGGTTGGCAATGTCTTTGCCTTTGGCAAAGATGGCAGCAAAGGTGAGGAACAGCATGTTCCGTCCTTCCACCAAGGTGTTGGGAGGCTGGTTATCTGGTTTGGATTCATCAACCTCCATGGCCGAATCAGTCAATGAATTGTGGGTAATCTGTTTCAGAAGATCCAGATCCAGCAAGGTAAACGGAACACCAGCCGATTGGGCAATCTGCCGGGCTGCCTCCAATTCAATGCGATGCCGCTGACCGTAATCGAAACAGAGGGTTTCCACCTCATCAAACTGCTTCAATGCCCAGAACAAACAGGTTGTTGAATCCTGTCCCCCGGAAAATACCACCAATGCTTTGTTGCTCATCAAGTGATTTACTATTAGACTATTTACAATTTACGATTTATCCTCTCCGATTCAACCATCCAACCATCTAACCATCTAACCCTTCAACCATCCAACAATTTAACCATTCAACCATTCAACCATTCAACCATTTAACCATCCAACCATTTAACCATTCAACCATCCAACCCTCTTCCTATATCTCTTTTACCCTGAACAGGTTATAGGATAAATTGGTATCGAAGGTATCGACTCCTTCAACGCGTTTCACAAATCCCACTACCCATACGGTGATGGGAAGAATGAGAATTTCGTAAACGGTTTTCAGCATGGCCTGGGTAAAGATCATGGTGACCAGTACCCCCATGGGGAAAATACCTGCAAAGGCGATAAAGATAAAGATAAATGAATCAGCGCTTTCACCCACCAGGGTCGAAAGAATGGCCCTTGCGGAGAATCCTTTGCCCCCGGTCATGACTTTCATGCGGCTCATGATAAAAGCATTCAGGAATGATCCCACCAGGTAGGCACTCATGCTGGCCGCCACGATGCGGGGCGTGTTGCCCAGGATGGTGGCAAAGGCATCCTGGTTTTGCCAGAATGGCGCTCCCGGCACCACAATTCCGGCGGTGAAAAACAAAACTGCCAGCACGTTGACCGCAAAGCCTGTCCAGATGATCAGGCGTGCTTTGGCAAAGCCCCACACTTCGGTGATCACATCGTTCAGGATATAGGCAATGGGAAAAATCAGCACACCCGCGGGTGCAGCCCAAGGACCGATCATCAGAATTTTGGTGGCAAGGATGTTGGAAATCAGCAGGCAGGTAGCAAATAAAATGCCCGCGAACATAAATAGTACAGATACTTCTTTTTTCATTTCTTGTTTTTTACGTGGTTACCAAGTACACGGCCTTCACAGAAAGCTCGGGGCAAAAGTACAATTTAATTTAGAATCTCAAAAGTGAAGTGAATTTGTAAAAGTATCAAGGATATTTAAATGCAGACACATTGAAAAGTACGCCTACAATTTAGCTATGGGATAATGTGTTCCCACCAATAATTACCCGTTTAAATCAAAAATTTATATCTTTGTAAATATTTCACGACGATGAGAACAGTTAAAACAACAAAACCAAAAATAGAACAAAAGAGTTGGGTTCTTCCAGGCTTGAATCTTACCCATGATGAATTTATTGCTGGCATTCGTAAAGCGGGAAAAGGACCATTCCATACCATTGAAGAGGTACAATCAATGCGAGATCAATGGAGAAATTCACAGAAAGGCCAGTAGCTTATTCTATTCAATATGTTATAGATACAAATAATATCTACAACTATGGAATAGAAACTTTTGGTGAAGCCCAAGCCAAAAAATACGAAGCCTTTATTGACAAAATCACATCAGAACTTGGTCAAAGTTATTGGATGTATCCCGAATGCAGACATATACCCACTAAAGGCCGAATTTACCGAAACATTATCCTTGAGTCGCATTTGATCATTTACCGGATTAAAACTGAAGCGATTGAAGTGTTGCGCGTAATTCATTCACAATCAAGCATTGGCCGTATAAAGAGCGTTCATACAATTCGAATAATTTAATGCTTAGGCACGAAAGATTTTAAAACTCCAAGTGTAATGAATGAAGATAAAATTATTGTCTATGAATCATTCTCAGACCCGATCAATGCCCATATTGTGAAAGGCTTGCTCGAATCGTACGGAATTGAATGTTACCTTTCCGATGAATTAATGTCCACCCTGAACATCGCTTACTGTGCAGCGATCGGGGGTGTTAAACTTCATGTCTTTGAGAGGGATGTCGATCGTATCCATAGCATTTTAACATCCCAAAACAGCGAGCCGGAACCAGGTCAATCCATTGAAAGTAAAGATACTGAAATAAGTTGTCCCAACTGCCATTCAACCAACATTAGTCATGGAGGCTCTTTGAAAAAGAAATTTGGTATTCGGTTTGCACTCCTTTTTTCGCTTATCTCTATCCTGGCCCTGATCGCTTACCCTTTCCCGCTGCGAAAGACTTTTCATTGCTTTGATTGCGACCATGAATTCAAAAAACATGGCAATTTATAAACATAAACGATGAGATCAATAGATGTCATATTCAAATGCCTGCGATAGTCTGGTTATCTGTGATCTTCAAAATTGTAAATTGTAAATTATTAAATTGTAAATACTTATCATGAATCCATTCGAAACATCCTATCAAAACATCGTTCAGCTGCTGGAAGCATGGGAACCCCGGCTGCTGGCTCTTTCAGAAGATGTGATCAGCCAACGTACGAATAGCCAGAACCGCAGTATCCGCCAGATACTGGGACACCTGGTCGATTCAGCCTCCAACAACACCCACCGTATCGTTCATCTTCAGTACCGTGAAAACCCGATGACATTCCCCAACTACGCCACGGAAGGGAACAACGACCGATGGATCGCTATCCAGGATTACCAGCACGAAGAATGGCACAACCTGGTGAAACTATGGAGGTACACCAACCTGCACCTGGTTCACATCGTCCGGCATGTTGACCTGAGCAAGTTGGAAAACCAATGGATCAGCAGTGAAACCAAATTGATCTCACTCCGTGAAAACATTGAATTCTATCCCCAGCATTTTGACCTCCACCTGGCCGAAATGGAAGAACTGATCATTAATAAAAAAAGGAACACTGTTGTATAGAGAAAAAAAGAACACTGATGTATAGGAAAAAAAAAGGAACACTGATTTGACTGATGGTACGGATTTACACTGATCTCTTTTATACTTTTTTTTAATCAGTGTAAATCCGTACCATCAGTCAAATCAGTGTTCCCTTTTTCTCTTTTCTTAATAAATCAGTGTTCTATCTTCTTTTTTCTTATACATCTGTGTTCCTTTTCCATTTTATCATTCATAAACGTATCTTTGCTTCTGAATCCAAAAATCACCCCATGGCTTATACTGCATTTAGAGGAATGAAACCCTTTTCCCAATTCATGTTTTCATTGTTTGTGATGACAGTTTCGGTCTTGTTCTTCATGCTGCTATCCATCATCCTGGCGATTCCTTTTTTTGGGATGCAAAGCCTGATGAGCAGCCTCACCCCTGCCGGAATGACCACACCCGAAGGGCTTGTTTTCCTCAAGTATTTCCAGGTCGTCCAATCCATCGGCTTGTTCATCGCTCCGCCCTTGATCCTTGGATGGCTCTACCATGGGAATTTCAGTGAATACCTGCGCATCAACCGTACAACTTCCTATCCCTCGTACCTGTATATTGCCCTGTCAGTGTTGCTGCTGATCCCGCTGATCAATTTTGCAGGAGAGATCAACAACCAGCTGAAGCTGCCTGCATCGCTTTCAGGACTGGAAAACTGGATGCGCACGATGGAAGAAGCAGCCAAAGTACTGACTGAAAAGTTTATGAAAGTAGAAGGCCTTTCCGGACTGCTGTTCAATGTATTTATGATTGCCGTTTTGCCCGCCATTGGTGAAGAGCTCATGTTTCGGGGGGTCATTCAGCGCATATTTGCCAACATGACCAAAAACTACCATTGGGGTATCTGGATCGCGGCCTTTATCTTTAGCGCCTTCCACATGCAGTTTTACGGATTCTTGCCCCGCCTGCTGCTGGGCGCCATGTTTGGCTATCTGCTGGTCTGGACTGGGACGATCTGGGCGCCCATCCTGGCGCATTTTGTGAACAACACCATGGGCGTGGTGGGATATTATCTGATCGATAAAGGGTTAATTTCCAAAGACATTGAACAGTGGGGAACCGGCTCGGAGCAATTCCCACTGGTGCTGTTTAGCCTGGCCTCCACGGGCATTTTATTGTTTCTCATCTACCGGAATTCGCTTCCAACAAAAATGCCTGCAAATCAAATAGACTCACAGGCACCACGAATTGATTGATTTATTAAGAAAAGACGATACTTTGCTGTAACCCCTCGATCTCAATCTTTTTTTGTTCTGAGGCCCTGTAAACATATACGATTCCATATCTGGATGCTTTTTCCCTTCTTTCATCATCCGAAAGGTGAAGCATTGAATTCTCCACTTCGTTCCACATCTGCTGGATCAATTCATCGGCCTTTTCGCGCAGTTCAGCCACTTTCACCGAAGCACGGTTGGTAATGTTCTGAAGCATCTTCTGTTGACGGTAGGCTTCCTTAAATTCTTCGTAATGTACCTTGACCAGTGCAATCGAAGGACTGTAGATGGGGCTGCCCCCTTTCATCACCCGTTTTTGCTCCCCCTCAATGATTCGCTCACCCCAGGACAGGACATGTGCCTCGAGGTTGAGTGGAGGCGTGGCCCTGGAATTCATTTTCAATCCATAAAACTCGATGGCTTCCGGTTTCATTTCCTCGCGGGCAATGGCAAAATTGACCACCTGCAGAAAATGCGACAAATACAGTTTGGCCTTGCGGAAGATCTCTCCATATTCTTTGGAACGATCAAACTGGTTTTGTTTTGAAACATTTAACTGACGGATAGCCCCTAATAGGTGGGGATAAAACATTTGTAGTTTTTCAAGAGTCTGCTGGCTAAAAGCCAATTGCGTCAAAGCTGTTCTCTTTCCAAGCTCCAGCGCGGCTTCAATAGCGCGAAGCCTGGCCAGATCTGTATTCGGTAACCTCCTGTATGGCATATGATGGATTTTAGATTGACTACAGCGAAAATACTAATTGCCCGTTCAACTTGCCCCCGGGGTTCAAAGAACTAATCAACAAGCAATTGTTCAAAAACTATTTTAATTACCTGACTGAATGTTGATTACAATGCATTTACAAAAAGATATCAACAGACCACTGCTGATAAACAACCCTGATTTAGCTGAAAATTCATCAATCATGGCCTCAACAGGCCTCCAAACATCGTTGTAAAGAAAAATGAGAAGGCGGAAATTGATCTTCCAACGGCTTTTGGGTTGGCTTCCTGGCCTAGCTTAGTCTTTAGATGAAGAGAATTAAATTGGCCTGTTAAAACTTAATTGAATTAATCTTTAAAAAACCAGTTCGCTTTCCCTTTAGAACTACTATTTCTCCCTGTCATTAGATACCCATCTGATACCCATCTGATACCTTTCTGTAACCTAACCTTACAGAAAGGTATCAGATGGGTATCAGATGGGTATCTAATGACAGGGTACAAACATAAGGTGAGGTTAAAGCAAAAAAAGCCCCGAAGTATTCACTCCGGGGCTTTATTATTATTGTAAATGATTAGAATAATCCTTCAATCTGACACTTAAGAATCCTTTTTCACTTTGGGTTACCTTAGTCAGTATCTTTCAAATAAATCCGGCGAACTCTTCTGAATATTAAAGAATCAGTTCCTTCGATGGGTTCTACCGCATATATTATTAACGCGTCGTTTAAATTAAAGAATTCACTTCCATGCTTCTCAACTTCTCAAAATGCATGTAGATTTTTTTCATTTTTAACCCATTCAGTATCAAAGTAATTTATTGTATCAAGTGCTGATTTGTGTTTAACGAAGGAGGTATCACGACAACTTGAACATTTACAGGAATGATTTAAAGAATAAGCGATACCTACTGATTCCAAAAAAAAAGTATCTCTATAATGTGCAGGCACATGAATCCCATAATCAAGCCAATAGGAAGAATCGGTTATTTCTTCTTTTCTTTGGAATAATTTATTTGCATCATAGAAGTAGTATGTTTTCCTTTCATCCGGGAATTTGAAACAATTGTAAAGTGTAAATAAAACAAACAAAAGCAATAGATATTTCCTCATATTAATTACAATTTGTCGAAGATTTTATCAACATTGAATCTTAATCAATATCATTCATATAATTTCGATGAACTCGCCTGAATATTAAAGAGTCCGTTCCTTCGATGGTTTCAATGGTATAAATTTTCAAGGTATCATTTGCCCATTTTCCACCATCCATAACTGATTTCCAAAATCTGTCAAGATTTTCCTTCTTTTTAACCCAATCATCATTAAAGTAATTGATGGTATCAAGTACGGATTTATGCTTTACAAAAATTGAACTACTATTGAATGAATATTTATAATAGTAATCCAACATATATCTTTCACCTCCATTCCCAAACAGAGAAGAATCAGTGTGATAAGGAACAAATATTTCATAGTTAAGCCAATAGGTAGAATCAGTTATTTTTTCATGCTTTAGAAATAAATGTTTGGCATCATAGAAGTAGTAAGTTTTCCTTTGATCAGGGAATTTTGAACACTTGCAGAGTGCAAATAAAACAATCAATAGCAATAAATATTTTGTCATATCAATTACATATTTTCATGGAATTATTCAACAATACATAGTTGTCGCGACCGGTAGTGGTAAAAACACTTAAGGTACGATTTATTCCACGTATCCGATCAAAAGATTGAAGTGCATTGGCCATATCATTGGAATATAAGTTGAGCATTTCTGTTTCCTGATTTGTTATCAAAGGGATTCCACCTTTCAAAAGTGATGGAATCCCTAATTCTCATTAATTCTTAACCAGCAAGCATAAAATAGAACCTATGTACCCTCCGGAATATTAAAGAATCGGTACCTTCAACCGGTTCAATTGTATAAATCTTAAGAGAGTCTAACCAACCATGAGATGATTTCCAAAATTTATCCAGGTTCTCTTCCTTTTTGAACCATTCCTTACCATAATAGTCAATACTGTCAAGATATGATTTGTGTTTCACAAAAGATGTGTCCCTATAATTAGAAAATTTATAATAATGATGTAGACCATATATTTTGTATCCCCTTTCCATAGAAGTTGAATCTGAAATCTCCCTACGTGTTTCATAATTTAGATAAGATAATGTATCGTTTCTAAATACATCACGACGAAATAAAACATTCGCATTATAGAAATAGTAGGTTTTATCGTTTTCCAGTGTTGGTTTGCATTGCAACATTCCCAAAGCGATCAGCAATATTAGAAAGGATTTTCTCATTTCAATTACAGTCTATTGATGAATCAATCAATGTAAATACCGAAATACCTGCTGATAAAATTACATATTATTTAAACAACAATCAATTTTTGATCAATACAATTTTCACCCTAACTCTTGGATAATGAATAAAAAAAGCCCCGAAGCATTCACTCCGGGGCTTGTATATTAAATGAAATTCAACTTAATCGTTGAACTTGGCGTTTAAGAACTCGCGGTTCATGCGGGCGATGTTGGATAGGGAAATGTTCTTGGGGCATTCCACCTCGCAGGCGCCGGTATTGGTACAGCTTCCGAAGCCCAGTTCGTCCATCTTGGCAACCATCGCCTTGGCTCTGCGGGCACCTTCAACACGTCCCTGTGGCAACAGGGCCAGGTGGCTCACCTTGGCCGATACGAACAACATGGCTGATCCGTTTTTACAGGCTGCCACGCAAGCGCCGCAACCGATACAAGAGGCCGAATCCATTGCTTCGTCAGCATCCACCTTTGGAATGGCAATGGCGTTGGCATCAGGAATACCGCCGGTATTGACCGATACGTATCCTCCGGCAGCAATGATCTTGTCGAAGGCCCTGCGGTCAACAATCAAATCCTTGATGACAGGGAAAGCAGCCGAACGCCAGGGTTCGATGGTGACCGTTTGCCCGTCCGTGAATTTACGCATGTGTAACTGGCAGGTCGTTACATCGTCATCTGGTCCGTGTGGACGGCCATTGATGTACAGGGAACACATTCCACAGATTCCTTCCCTGCAGTCGTGGTCGAAGGCAACAGGAACCTTATTTTCATTGATCAGCTGCTCGTTCAGAATGTCGAGCATTTCGAGGAACGAGTTGTCAGTTGAGATATTATTTAATTGGAAGGTTTCGAAACGGCCCTTTTCTTTGGGACCGTTCTGACGCCAAACTTTCACCTTGATATTGATTATCTTTTCCATAATTGATGTCCTTTTAAAAGCCGTTACTTATAATTACGCTGAACCATTTTTACGCTGTCGTACACCAGTTCTTCTTTGTGAAGTTCAGGTACAACATTGTCGCCCTTGTATTCCCAACAGCCTACATAGGCAAATTCGTTGTCATTACGGAGCGCTTCCCCTTCAGGAGTCTGGTATTCTTCGCGGAAGTGGCCACCACACGATTCTTCACGGGCAAGTCCGTCACGGGCCATCAGTTCACCAATTTCAATGAAATCGGCCAGGCGGCTGGCTTTTTCAAGCTCTACGTTCATTCCAACCATATCGCCGGGGATACGAACATTTGACCAGAATTCTTTCTTAATGGCAGCTATCTTTTCGATGGCCATCTTCAGACCGGCAGCATTGCGGCCCATTCCCACAAAGTCCCACATCACCAGGCCAAGTTCCTTGTGCAGGCTGTCAACCGAACGTTTGCCCTTGATGTTCATCAGCTTGGCAAAACGATCTTTTACGGCTTTTTCAGCTTCCACAAACTCAGGCTCATTGGTGGTCATACGCTTGGTAGCAATTTCATCAGCGAGGTAATTCTGAATGGTATATGGCAATACGAAATAACCATCAGCCAATCCCTGCATCAGGGCCGAGGCTCCCAAACGGTTGGCACCATGATCGGAGAAGTTGGCTTCACCACAACAGAACAAACCAGATATATTGGTCTGCAATTCATAGTCCACCCAGATACCACCCATCGTGTAGTGAATGGCGGGATAGATCATCATGGGTGTTTCATAAGGATTCTGATCAACGATCTTTTCATACATCTGGAACAAGTTTCCGTAACGGGCCTCGATGGTTTTCTGACCCAAGCGGTCGATGGATGATTTAAAATCAAGATAAACGGCCAATCCTGTTCCGACACCGAAACCGGCATCACAACGTTCCTTGGCGGCACGGGAGGCCACGTCACGCGGTACGAGGTTCCCAAAAGCGGGGTAACGACGTTCGAGGTAATAATCGCGGTCCTCTTCAGCTATTTGTGTAGGCTTCAGCTTTCCGGCACGGATGGCTTCAGCATCTTCTTTCTTTTTTGGAACCCAGATACGTCCGTCGTTGCGAAGCGATTCAGACATCAGGGTCAGCTTGCTTTGTGATTCACCGTGAACAGGGATACAGGTCGGGTGAATCTGTGCATAACATGGATTGGCGAACATGGCTCCCTTTTGGTAAGCCTTTATCAAGGCCGATCCGTTTGATCCCATGGCATTGGTCGAGAGGAAGAAGGTATTTCCGTATCCCCCGGTAGCCAATACAACCGCATGTGCAAAGTGACGTTTCAATTCGCCGGTCACCAGGTCGCGGGTGATGATCCCACGCGCTTTGCCATTGACTATGACAATGTCAACCAATTCGGTGCGGGTGTGCAGGGTAACAGTTCCAAGGTTCACCTGGCGCATCAAGGCCTGGTAGGCGCCCAGCAGAAGCTGCTGACCGGTCTGGCCTTTGGCGTAAAACGTACGGCTCACCTGAGCTCCACCAAACGAACGGTTGTCGAGCAGACCGCCGTATTCACGGGCAAATGGAACGCCCTGGGCCACACACTGGTCGATGATGCTGTTACTCACTTCGGCCAAACGGTGAACGTTGGCTTCACGGGCACGGTAGTCACCCCCTTTGATCGTATCGTAGAACAGGCGGAAAACCGAGTCCCCGTCATTGGGATAATTCTTGGCAGCATTGATACCCCCCTGTGCAGCGATCGAATGTGCACGACGAGGTGAATCCTGGATACAGAAATTCTTCACGTTGAAGCCCAGTTCGCCAAGCGATGCAGCAGCCGAAGCTCCAGCAAGACCTGTACCTACAATGATGATATCGAGTTTGCGTTTATTGGAAGGGTTCACCAGTTTCTGATGATCTTTATAGTTGGTCCATTTTTGAGCCAAAGGCCCTTCAGGAATCCTTGCGTTTATTTTACTCATGTTTCAGTTATTAGAAAATTAGAAAAACAGGTATTGTGCCAGGGCAATGATCGTAAAACCGCCGCCCAGGATAATGGCCACAACGTTGCTGGCGCACCTTAACCGTGGCATCCAGGTGGTATTGTTCCATCCGATGGTTTGGAAGGATGACCAGAACCCATGTGCCAAATGGAAAGCAAGGGCTACCGAACCAATGATATAGATGATTACAATAGGCAGAATTTTAAACGTGGCATTCACCAGAGAATAAGCATCTTCCCCTTTGGCCATTGAGCCAAAGAATGGAAATTCAGCTTCTCCGGGAGTCCATGCAATGTATCCCCTCATTTTCATGAAAAAGTCGAACATGTGCACGATCAGGAACGAGAAAATAACAATACCCAACACGAGCATATTCTGTGATGCCCATTCTACTCCGGTAGTTTTATTGCCTGAAGCATATTTTTGGGGGCCACGCGCCTTCATATTCTGAAAGGTCAGAATCAGGGAATAAAGGATGTGTACAATAAATCCCAAAGCCAACATAGGCTCCATGACTTTAATGAAAGGGTTGGTTGCCATGAAATGTGCTCCGGCATTGAACATTTGGCCTGTTTGGAATCCCATCACGCCGTCAAGCACGAGGAAAGAATTCAGGATTAGATGCACAAAGAGGAACAAAATCAGGAACAAACCTGAAACACTCATCAGGAGTTTCTTTCCAATAGAGGCAGTCAGTAAATTGCTCATAGAATAACAGATTTTTATTTTAATTATAGATTCAATTTTATTTCTTCCTGCAAAAGTAGATTTAACAGGGATCAGAAGCAATAAAAAGTGGTGCAAATTAACTAATTTATAATGTTTCTAAGCATGGATGGCCTTGAAACCGCAATGCCAGTAGATACAATATCCACATTCAACAAGTGGAAGGGAGGTCTGTGGAGTGAAAAAGTTGGTTTGTTCATTGCATAAACGGCATATTTGCATATTTTTGCAGCACAATTGAAAAGAGAGGTCAGATGACAGCCATCCGACTTTAGGCCAATAGAAAGAATGGTTCCATAGTTCAACGGATAGAATAGTGGTTTCCTAAACCATAGATCCGAGTTCGATTCTCGGTGGGACTACTTAATTAAAAGACAAAGTGCTGTAATTGAATAAATTACGGCGCTTTGTTTTTTACAGGGGACAACATAGGGGACGGTATGATCTTGATTTATTATTTTGCTCTTATTCAATATAGTATATAACGGCTGGCAGATTAATTATTATCCATGATTTTTCAAATCTGATATTATTTGAGTCTTAAGAACTGATAGGACAGCATTATTAATTAATAATCCTCTGTAATACAAATGATTACAGAGGTTTTTATTTTAAAGGAGACTACTGATGGGATGTTTAATCTTAATAATTAATAACTTTTATCACATGCGAAAGTAAGATAGATCAACAATTAAAATTGAAGAACATATCGAACTTAAAAAAATACAGGATAAAAATTTTTTGCTGATTTTGGATACCAATCTATATCAGTATTTCACATTTTAGTTTTCTCATTATAAGTTTGGAATTGAAATCTTTCTTAAATCTCAATTGCAATCCTTGGATTTTTGTAGTAGATAATGGACATCTTGAAGAAACGATATAAGCAAACTTAATATAAGTTCTTGAACATTTACTCAATATTTTTATTGTAGTTACTAATTGGTCAATAGCATGATCGATGTCACATCCTTTCAGCTCAACAAAATGTTCCGCACCTCCATCTTCAATTAATAAAAAGTCACATTTCATTCCATTTTTCAATGCGCATCCATCAACAGTAACTCTTTCAATTTCCTTTTGCGCTGGGTTAAGAAATGTAATTTTACTTTGGTTCTCGGAAAGTACAATTCTTTTATGCGTTACAACTTCGCTACACTTACTGTATCTTTGATTCATAATCTATTCTTGTAAGTCTAAAAGTTTGTCAAATTGAATTGCTATTATATCTGACACGCTATCAAGTATTGATTGTTCAATAATTTGAGATTCTTCACAAATAATACTTTCTGACTTTCCATTTTTTAGAGAATATGCTTTTACTAAAGATGGTTGAATTATCATTTCTTGAGGAACAATGTTATACAATTCATCCTTTTTACTTTCATCCAAATTTTCTAATAATGTTCCCGCATGCATTAAATTATTTAATGACGCAAGAATATATGGACTATGAGTGGTAATTATAAATTGTAATCGACTTTTAGATTGATTAAATATATACGAAATAAAATCAATCATTATTTTTTGAGCTAATGGAAATAAATGAGCTTCTGGCTCCTCAATAAAAATTGTCGCGCCCCCATTTCCAAACCGGACATTTTCAAGTGCTCTAAGAATTAAAGCAAGAGGAAGTGTCTCTTGCTGACCTGAAGACGCATACGATAAGTTGATCTTTCGTTTATCATTGTGGATTAAATAATCCTTATCATTCTCTCTTAAATACTTGCCACACATAATTGATTCAAAAAGCCTGTTGACTTGAATATTTGACTTTTCTTGTTTGCGATTAAATCTTCGTTCATCATACCCTTTTATACTTTCATAAAAGGAGCCAAATTCGATCAAAAATGGATCAATTGCTTTATTACTTGATAAAAATGAGAAAATGCTACTTTGTAAATTTGCATAAAATGACCTACCAGCAGGAATAAAAAATTGAGAAGAACCAAAAGTTTTATATTTATTATGTAGACTAGATGAAAATTTTTCTCGTAATCTAAATGGTCTTTTAGATATTTCAAATTCTTCTTTTAAAGCATCTTCTTCTTTTAAACGTATTACGTTTCTTCTGTAACGGCCTAATTCTTTATTAAAGAAGTCCGAATAGTTTAATGCTATTTTTGTTTTTGATGATTTGGTGATTTCGATAAATAAATCATCGAATTGATATCGAATATTGAAATCTTTTAATGGCCAACTGTGAACAGGGAAAAACTCTTCAAATCTTTTTATAAGTTTTGAATCAAAATCTTTTTTAATATCCTCATCCTCCGCAGATTTTATAAGCATACTGGGAAAATTTTTAAAGTAATACAAAAGCTTTGCCGTTATACTTTTCCCTGAAGCCTGAGGCCCAATAAATAAATTGAATTGATTCAATTCAATGGACATGTAAACTATACCACCAAAATTCTTAATTTCAATACTTTCGTTCATAATTTTTATAATATATAGTCTGTTTTCATAATTTAGCACAATCATTTAAGATTAAAGCTTTCATTCTCTTTCGTCTTTTAATAATATATAGACATAATATCTTTTGTAATTTTCAACATTCAAAGTTAGTATTTAATAATAAAGTTGAGTCTAAGAAATTTATTTTATATAGATATTTAGTTATAATTATTGTCTTTATGTAAAAATAGATTAATTCGTATTGCTTACGAACCC